>NZ_JBEOWI010000003.1:0-328215 GCF_040296005.1 Kitasatospora sp. NPDC002551
ACCCCGAAGGGCTTCACCGTTCGACTTGCATGTGTTAAGCACGCCGCCAGCGTTCGTCCTGAGCCAGGATCAAACTCTCCGTGAATGATTACCGGTTATCCGGTTCACACCCGCGTCGAGCGGCACGGCAACCACCGGAATAGGGCGGCCCCGCGCACTGCGTCCTCGCTAGTGTTATTTCAAAAGGAATCTCCAACCCCAGAAGAATCTGAGGCCGGGGATGTCAACATATCTGGCGTTGACTTTTGGCACGCTGTTGAGTTCTCAAGGAACGGACGCTTCCATCAGGCGGCTTTCACACCGGCCCTCCGGGCGCTTCGTTCTTTCGTGTTTCCAGCTTATCAGATGTTTTCCGTGCCGTTCCCGGCGCTTCCTTCATCCAACTCGCTGGCGTCTTCTGCGGCTTGACGCCCTGTCCGACGTTTCAAACTCTAGCCGATCACCGCTCCGAAAAGCGAATCCGGCCGCGATCCCCGAAAACAGGCACACCGAATAGACCCTGAGCCGGAACGCGTCGAAACAAATAACGACACGCCTCGGCCCGTAACCGGGAAGAGGTGGTGTTTCAGAGGATTGGCCGCCCCGGGACCGTCCGCGCAGACGCGTGTCCGGTGCTCCCAGCCAGGCAGCTCGAAGAACACTAGACCTCTCGGGTGGCAGAGTCAAGCGCCCGCCGCTGCTCGGGGTACTCCTCGTCGGCCGGCAGCTGGAAGGCGAGGACGGCGACGTCGTCGTCGTGCTCGGAGGTGACGCCCATCGCCCGCAGCAGGCGGGCGCAGACCACGTCGGGGGCACCGACCGCGCCGGCGAGGGTGCGGGCGAGCTGGTCGAGACCCTGGTCGATGTCCTCGTCGCGGCGCTCGACCAGGCCGTCCGTATAGAGGACGCCGGTGGTGCCGGGCAGCAGCCGGAGGGTGTGCGAGAGGTGCACGCCTCCCCCGGTGCCCAGGGGCGGGCCGTTCTGTTCCTCGCTGCGCAGGACGGTGCCGTCGGGGCAGCGCAGCAGGATCGGGAGGTGGCCGGCGGAGGCGTAGTCGAGGGTGCGGCGCTGCGGGTCCCAGACGGCGTAGGTGCAAGTGGCGATCTGGTTGGCGTCGATCTCCATCGCGAGGCCGTCGAGCAGGCTCATCACCTTGTGCGGCGGGAGGTCGAGGCGGGCGTAGGCGCGCACGGCGGTGCGGAGCTGGCCCATGACGGCGGCGGCGCGCAGACCGCGGCCCATGACGTCGCCGATGACGAGGGCGGTGCGGCCGCCGCCGATGGCGATGACGTCGTACCAGTCGCCGCCGACGGCGGCCTCGGCTCCGCCGGGCTGGTAGGTGGCGGCGACCCGGAGGTCGGCCGGCTGGTCGAGCTTCTGCGGCAGGAGGCTGCGCTGGAGGGTGACGGCGGCCTCGCGGTGGCGGCGTTCGGACTCGCGCAGCCGGGCGGCGGCGAGGACCTGGTCGGTGACCTCGGCGGCGAAGACGAGGACACCGGAGGTCGGGTCGTCGCTCGTTCGGGTGGAAAGGGCGGGCTCGCCGCCGGGGCCCGCTCGGCTCGGGTCACGGGTGAGGGGGACGCAGGAGACGTTGTAGTAGCGGTTGCCGGTGAGACCGAGGATGCAGCGGGCCTTGACGCTGCGGGGGCTGCCGCCGCGGATCACCTGGTCCATCAGGGGCAGGACGCCGAGGGCGCCGAGTTCGGGCAGCGCGTCGCAGGCGGGCAGGCCGGTGGGGCGCTCGCCGAAGAGCTCGCGGTAGGCGCGGTTGGCGTAGCCGAGCTGGTGGAGCGGGCCGTAGGTGACGGCGACCGGCGACGGGATGCGGTTGAGGACCTCGCGGAGGTCCTGGGGCCGGTGGGGGTCGAGCACGCCGGTGGGGTCGAGGGCGTCGGGGGTGTCGAGGGCGTCGGGGGTGTCGACCGGTCCGGCGGGGCTGGTGGGGTCGCGGGGGCCGGGCACCACGACGGCGTCGCCGGCCGGGGTGCCGAGGTCGGTGCCGGCCCCGGACCGCGGGGTGGCACGCCAAGGGACTCCGGTGAGCCGGGCGCTCCAGCGCATGAGGTTCAAACGACGGCCGCTTCCTCGGGTTCCAGACATATCATCACTTTTTGTGCACTCGTCAGCACACGGGGTAATGACTCGGTCGGGCCGATCCTGTCAGGCGGAGGCCCGATTCCGGAAGTCGTCCGCGCCGGGCGTGGCCCTCCGGTCGGCCGCAGGGCCGCGTCCGTACGCCGGGCGGGCGGCGGCGGCCGGGCGCCGGGGCGGCTCACCCGGGCCGGTCGTCGACCGGCGCGGGCTGCTCGGGGCGGCCGAGCGGGACCACCTCGCGGGAGAAGAGCCCGGCCAGCGCCCAGTCCACCAGGACCCGCACCCGGCGCTCGCCGCTCGGCAGCCGGCGCAGATGCCGGGCCCGGTGCAGCCACCAGGCCCGGCGGCCGGTGAGCCGCCCGCCGCGCCGGGTGTGGGCCACCGCCCGGCCGAGGCCCAGCGAGGTGGAACAGGCCGGGGCCTCGGGCCGGTACTCGGCGATCCCGGGCGCGTGCGGACCCCCCTCCAGGGCGACCAGCACGTTGGCGGCCAGCAGCTCGGCCTGGGCGAAGGCGTGCTGGGCGTTCGGCGCGCACGGCGCCCCGTCCGCGTGCGGGTCCGGCACGGCGGCGCAGTCCCCGGCGGCCCAGGCCCCCGGCAGCGCGCGGCCGTCCGGGCCCAGCACCTGGAGGGTCGGCAGACAGCGGATCCGGCCGGCGGTGTCCAGCGGCAGGTCGGTGTCGCGCAGCAGTGGGTTCGGGCGGATCCCGGCCGTCCAGACCAGGGTGCGGGCCGCGAACCGGCTGCCGTCGGAGAGCGCCATGACCCCGCCGGCGGCGGACTCCAGGGTGGTGCGCAGCCGGACGTCGACGCTGCGCTCGCGCAGCTGGGCCAGGGTGTGGTCGGCGAGTTCGGGCGTCTCCTCGGCGAGGATCCGGCCGGTGGCCTCGACCAGCACCCAGCGCAGGTCCTCGGGGGTGATGTTGTGGTGACCGCGGACGGCGTACCGGGCCATGTCCTCCAGTTCGGCGAGCGCGCCGACGCCCGCGTAGCCGGCCCCGACGAAGACGAAGGTGAGCGCGGCCTGGCGGAGCGCCGGGTCACGGGTGGTGGCGGCCAGGTCGAGCTGCTCCAGGACGTGGTTGCGCAGGCCGACGGCCTCGCCGACGGTGGAGAAGCCCCGGCCGTGCTCGGCCAGGCCCGGGACGGGTGCGGTGCGGGAGACCGCGCCGGGGGCGAGCACCAGGACGTCGTAGTCGAGTTCGACCGGTGCGGGCGGTTCGCCCGGGCCTGCGGCGTCGGCCCAGGCCCGGCGGGTGGCGTGCTCGATGCGGGTGATCCGGGCGGTCAGCACCTTGCAGGCGGTGAGCTCGCGGCGCAGCGGCACGACCACGTGGCGGGGGTCGATGGTGCCGGCCGCGACCTCCGCGAGCAGCGGGTGGTAGGTGAGGTAGGCCTGCGGTTCGACCACGGTGAGGTGGACCTCGCCGCGGCGCAGCCGCTCGCGCAGGCCGCGCTGGAGGTGCAGCGCTGCGGACATGCCCGCGCAGCCGCCGCCGACGATCAGGATCCTGATGGCGCACCTCCTGTCGATGGGTCCGGGCGCCCGCCTTCGGCCGGGCATGCCCCCATCACGCCCCCCAATAAAGGACCGTCGGCGCCGTCTTGTCCACCATCCGTGCTGTGACGGGCGGGGCGGTTGGGGCCGGGTGGGGACAGATGTGCTGCCGGGGTCAGTTTCTGACGCACTTTCGGCCTCGAACGGCGGTGAACTATGGTCGGATTGTGTGGCGTCGCGGCCACTGCCATGTCAACCGGCGGCGACGCACCGTGGATCGGCCATTACGGCCAGTTCTAGTGTTGGCGGGAGAACCCGACTGCGGGACCGTGATCCGGGGAAGGGTAGTTCCCGGACAAGGCCCCGGACGGGCGCCGAGACGCCGGTCCGATCGCACCGATCGGCCCGGCGGCGCCCGCCGGATCGGGGTCCGGGTGGTCTGCGTGTGACCGCACCCGCGGTCGGGCGTCACCCGGGCGGCACCACCAACGGCACGAGCGATGGGTCATCGGTCATTTCTTTCAGGCGTAGCTGCACCGGGGGGTGCAGGGGCGGGCGACGACAGGGTCCGGAATCGGATGCCTGCGGGGGAGAGTTGGGATGATGGAACAGGAGCGACTGTTGGGGCGAGCGGGTGCGGCACTTCCCGGCCAGGGCGTGGTGCCGGAGCAACGCGGACCCGCCGAGGCGGCCGGGCTTCCCGGGCTTCCCGGGGCGTCCAGTGCGTCCGGCGTTCCCGGAGCGTCCGGGACGGCGTACGCGGCGGTCCCGTACCGGGGCGGCGAAGTGACACAGGCAGGCGGACCACCGCCGGGCGCGCGGCTGCGGGTCGACGCCCGCCGGAACCTGGAGAGCGTGCTGCGCGCGGCTCGCGAGGTGTTCGGCGAGTTCGGCTACGGCGCGCCGATGGAGGAGGTCGCGCGGCGGGCCGGCGTCGGCGTGGGCACGGTGTACCGGCGCTTCCCGAGCAAGGAGGTGCTGGTCCAGCGGATCGCGGCCGAGGAGGTCGCCTGGCTGACCGCCCAGGCGCGCGAGTCGCTGTACGGCGGTTCGGGGGCCTGGGAGGCGCTGGCCGGGTACCTGGCGCACGCGGTGTCCACCGGGGCGGGGCGGCTGCTGCCGCCGGAGGCGTTCCGGTACGCCGAGGAGCTGGGGCGGGTGCCCGAGCAGCGCTCGCCCGAGCCACTGGGCCCCGGCGGGCCGGTCGGCGGGTTCGGCTCCCAGCGGTACGAGCCGCCGGGCGACGGACCGACGGCGGCCGGCGGGTTCCCGGACACCGGGGTCCCGGCGTCCGAGGCCGAGGCCGCGGCGCTGGTGGCCGACGCGGACCCGCGGCTGCTGCTGCAGCTGCTCGCGGCGCTGGTGGCGCGGGCGGGCGCGGCTGGCGAGCTGCGGCCCGGCGTGACCGTCGCGGACGTGGTGCTGGTGCTGACGGCCTCCGTGCCGGTGCACGCGTGGCGCGGCGTTCCGGCGGGCGGCACCGGGCCGGCGGGCACGGCCGCGGCCGCGGTCTCCGGTGCCGCGGTGGCGGGCCCGGCGGCCGGGGACGTCTCGCAGCCGGCAAGTGGTCGGCAGGCGGACGGTCAACCTGCCGAAGGCCCGTCGGACCGCCTGCTGCAGATCCTGCTGGACGGGCTGCGGGCCCGCTGAACGCCACCCCGCCGGACGGCCACCGTCCGCCGCGGGCAAGGAGGTTGGCGAACCGGGTGGTGCGGCGGACCGGATCGCGCGCCCGGCGCGAGCGGTGCCCGCCGGGGTGCCGTTCACCCGGCGAACACATCCGCGACGGCCCCACGGAAGAGTGGGTCGCGGCCGGTCCGGCTACCGCCCAACTCTGCGCTATGCCATCCTTTGCCCGTGGTTGGAGCCAATGTCCCGATGCGCGCCGTTCGCGTGCCCTCGGCGCCGTGCAGCGGGACCTCGTGCGCCCACGCACTCCTGCGCGCCCTGCCACACTACGGGGGCTGTCGTGGAATCTGGGGTCCGTTGTGAGCGCCGAGGAACAGAACGACTACGGCTACGGCCTCGACTTCGGGCGGTCCGCCGGGACCGGGCCCGACTGGGAGTCCGACTGGCGGCCCGAGGGGCCGGGCGCGGACGCCGGGGCGCCCGGTTGCGCGGCGGCGGCCGTCCCGCAGGCGTCCGGTCCGGTGCAGCTTCCGCCCGGCCAGGTGCCCGACCAGGCCGGGATGCCCAGCCGCGAGACGCTCTCCGCCTCCGCCGCCTTCCCCCAGGGCCGCGTCCCCGGGCAGGCCCCCGCCGGACGGGGCGGTGTCACCCCGGAGGCCTTCGTCGGCGCCGGCGCCCCGGCGCGCCCCACCGTGCCGGCGCCCGCCGACCCGGTCGACGGTGAACGGCCGCCCTCCGACGCGGAGTTGACCGCGCTGGTGCGGGCCGGCGACGACACCGCGTACGAGGAGATCTACCGCCGGCACGTCGACTCGGTGCGCCGCTACGCCCGCACCTGCTGCCGGGACAGCTTCACCGCCGAGGACCTGGCCGGCGAGGTGTTCGCGCGCACCCTGCAGGCGCTGAGGGCCGGCAAGGGGCCGGAGTTCGCCGTCCGCGCCTATCTGCTGACCGCCGTGCGGAACGTCGCCGCGGCCTGGACCCGCAGCGAGCGGCGTGAGCAACTCGTCGACGACTTCAGCGTGTTCGCGCAGACCTCGGCGGCCGTCGTCGACCTCGACCTGGCCGACCCGGGCGCCGACGCCTGGGCGATGGCGATGGCCGACCAGCGCATGGTGATGCAGGCCTACGCCGAACTCCCCGAGGACGACCGGATGGTGCTCTGGCACACCGAGGTCGAGCGGGAGTCGCCCAAGACCGTCGCGGTGATGCTCGGCAAGACCGCCAACGCGACCGCCGTCCAGGCCCACCGGGCCCGCGACCGGCTCGCCGCCGGCTTCCTGCAGGCGCACGTCTCGGGCAGCCAGGACCGGGACTGCGAGGGGTACGCCAACCGGCTCGGCGCGTACGCGCGCGGCTCGCTGCGCAAGCGGGCCTCGGCGGAGGTCGGGCGGCACCTCAAGGAGTGCGACCGGTGCACGGCCGCGTGCCTGGAGCTGTCCGAGATCAACCACGGGCTGCGCGCGCTGCTGCCCGGCGGGGTGCTGGTCTGGGTCGGCGTGGGCGGCTTCGGTGCCGCCGCGGCCGCCGTGGGCGGGGCGGCGGTGGTCGGCGGCGCGGCCGCCGGGACCGCGGCCGCCACGGCGGGCGGCGCGGCAGGGGGCGCGGCGACGGGGGCGACGAGTGGTGCCGCCGCGGGTGCGGCGGGTACCGCGGGTGGCGCTGCGGGCGGGGCCGCGGGCGGGGGTGGTGGTGCGGGCGCCGGTGCCGGCGCTGCCGGGGAGGGCCTGGGCACCGCCGCGAAGGCCGGCATCGCCGCCGCCATCGCGGTGGCGGCCGCCGCCGTCGCCGCGTACGCGCTCACCGGCTCGCCCGAGCCCAAGCCCCCGGTGGCCGCTCCCCCGGTGGCCGCCCCGGTCTCGCCCGCGCCGCCGGCCCCCGCGCCCGAACCGGCCGCCCCGGAACCGGCGCCGAAGCCGGCCCCGGCGAGCGCCGAACCGGCGCCCGCGGAGGAGCCGGCGCCCGAGCCGTCGCCGCCGGCCGCGTCCCCCGCGCCGTCCAAGCCCGCGCCCCCGGCCGCGCCCAGCGCCGCGCCGGCCGGCGCGGCGCCGGCGCCGTCGAAGCCCGCGCCCCCGAAGGAGACCTCGGCGCCGTCGCCGTCACCGACGCCGGTGCCGACCAAGCCGCAGCCCCCGGTCCTGGTGACGCCGCAGCCGAGCCTGCCGCCGCTGCCGACGCCCGAGGTGCCGGTGATCCCGACGCCCGAGGTGCCGGTCATCCCCACGCCCACCTTCACGCCGTCCGTGCCGACGCCGACCCCGCCGCTGCCGCCGACCGACTTCTGGGCCGACAGCCTGCCGGTGGTCAAGCCCGGAAACAACCGGGTGCCCCCGCCGCAGCCGAGCATCCGGCAGAAGGGGAGCGACTGGTTCTGGCAGAGGGACGCGGTGTCGGTCGGCGGCACCGAGCACCTGCACGGCATCACCGTGCACGCTCCGGCGACCACGCTGATCGATCTCAACCGCACCTGCACGTCCTTCGACGCGGTGGCCGGGATGGACGACCTGAGCGTGACCCTCGGGGGCGTGGTCTTCTCGGTCCAGAGCGGCGACGGGCGGACGCTGTGGAGTTCGCGCACGCTGCGGGCAGGCGACGCGGCGGTGCCGGTGCACGTGCCGCTGGACGGGCAGAAGTCGATCCGGCTGGTGGTGACGCCGGCGAGCGGGGTCTGGTCGGCGCTGAACGTGGCCGACTGGGCCGAGGCCCGCTTCAGGTGCGTCTGAAACGGGCCTCGGGGGCTCTCCGGTCCGGTGACGGGGCCGGCGCGGGCGGCGGCGTCGGTCCGGGCGCCGGTGTCGGTTCGGACGGCGGCGTCGGTTCGGACGGCGGCGTCGGCTCAGATGGCGCAGGAGCCGTCCGCGCAGGCCTCGCCGGCCGGGGCGACCTGCACCGGCGCGGGCCGGCGCTCGCCGATCTCGGTGGCGACCTGGTCCAGCACCTGGCGGAAGGTCTCGGCCTCCTGGCCGCCCTGGACGGCCCACTTGCCCTCGAAGACGAAGGTCGGCACGGCGGTGATGCCCAGCTCGCGGGCCTCGGCCAGCTGCGCGCGGACCTCGGCGGTGCCCTCGTCGCCCGCGAGGTAGGCGGTCACGCGGTCGCGGTCCAGGCCCGCCGCCACGGCCACCTCGGCGAGGGCGGTGCGGTCGCCGACGTCGACGCCGTCGGTGAAGTGCGCCTTGAGCAGGGCCTCCTTGAGGCGGCCCTGGACGGCCGCGCCGTACTCGGTCTCGGCGAGGTGCAGCAGGCGGTGGCCGAGGAAGGTGTTGGCGTGCAGGGCGGCGTCGAAGTCGTAGGTGATGCCCTCGGTGCGGCCCAGTTCGGCCACCCGGGCATCCATCGCGACGGACTGCGGGCCGTAGCGCTCGGCCAGCCACTCGCGGTGCGGGCTGGCGGTGGCCGGCGCGTCCGGCACCAGCTGGTACGGCCGGTAGACCACCTCGACGTTCTCCTTGCCCGCGAAGCCCTCCAGCGCCTGCTCGAAGCGGCGCTTGCCGATGTAGCACCAGGGGCAGGCGATGTCGGAGTAGATCTCGACCTTCATGACGGGGGCTCCAGGGAGGTGGGGTGGGGCGGGCGGTGGTCCGGTGATCCGGCGGTCCGTTGATCCGGTGATCCGGTGATCCGGGATTGGTGAACGGTGAACCATCTCGGGACATTCCCGGCGCCCCGCCGCTCAGCCCTCCGGCGGGGCGGGGACGACCAGGACGGGGCAGGCCGCGTGGTGGACGACAGCGGTGCTGACCGAGCCCAGGAGCAGGCGGGTGAAGCCACCGTTGCCCCGGGTGCCCAGCACCAGGGTGTGCTGGCGGGCCGAGGCGGCCAGCAGGACCTCGATCACGTTGCCGAGCACCACGTGCAGGGACATCTCCGCCGCGCAGGGGTGGGTGCGGGCCTTCTGGACCGCGGCCACCGAACGGCGCAGACCGTCGGCCATCGACTCGACCAGGGTCTCCACGCTCTCCTGGACCAGCTCGGCCATTCCCGGCGGGTAACCGGCGGGCGCCGGGTTGACGACGGCGAGCACGTACAGGGGCAGGCCGTGCACCTCGGCCTCGGTCATCGCCCGCTCCAGCGCCCAGAGCGAACCGTCCGACCCGTCACACGCCGCGAGCACCCCCGGCGGCCGCCCCGTCGGCGGCCGCCCGAGCACCGAGAGCAGGACGGGGACGGACGGGTCCGGGTGGGCACTGGCCACCACGACCTCCATGGGTACGGGAGAAGGGGACGGGACGCCTCGCCATGATCGCCGCCCCGGCCCGCCCCACGTCCGAGCCGCGCCGAATATGCCCACCGGGCACAGCGCAACGCGGCAGCCGCACAGAAAGTCGGACCCGCCGACTTCCTACTCCAGCCATGCCGCCCGAAAGGCCGAATCAGTAGACCGGTCTGCATATTTGCGGGCGGGGAGGGGGTGGCGAGCGCAGGAAGTCGGACCCGCCGACTTTCCACTCCAGCCACACAGAGGCCAGCGAGCACAATAAGTAGACCGGTCTGGATATTCGTGGGCGGGGAAGAAGCGGCGAGCGCAGGAAGTCGGACCGGCCGACTTTCCACTCCGGCCGCACAGAGGCCGGCGCGGGCAATCAGTGGACCGGTCTGCATATTCGAGGCGGGGAGGTGGCCGCGCGCGCAGGAAGTCGGACCCGCCGACTTTCCACTCCAGCCACACGGAGACCAGCGAGCACAATAAGTAGATCGGTCTGCATATTCGTGGGCGGGAAGCGGGGGGTCAGGGGAAGCGGGTGGGGGCGAGGGCGGGGTGGGTGGGGTGGGGGAGGCCGGTCCAGCAGGAGCCGTGGCGGCGGGCGCGGATGCGGCGGAGCCAGAGTTCGGTGGCGACCAGGTCGGCGAGGCCGGCGAGGGTGGCGGGTGAGAGGGGGGCGGTCCGGTCGGTGGCGTGGGTGAGGGCGGCTCGGACGGCGGGGAGGTCGATGAGGCCGGCCTCCGCGAGCAGGGGGGCGTCGAAGAGTTCGGCCAGGCCGTCGGCGGCCAGCCGCAGGCCCGCCCGGGCGGGGGCGGTGCGGTCGGGGCGCGGCCCGCGGCCCCAGTCCGGCGGCAGGTCGGTACGCCCCGCGGCGGCCAGGACGGACCGCAACAGCGCGTGCCGGGCCCCGGGCTGGAGCCGGACGTCGTCCGGGAGCAGCCGCGCGGCGCGCACCACCTGGTTGTCGAGGAAGGGCGCGTGCAGGCGCTGCCCCGGCTGTTCGGCGGCGTGCACCAGCGTGCGGAAGCCGCGCGCGTGCCGGTGCAGGGCGTGCCGGGCCCGGTACGCGCCCGGGTGTTCACCGGGCTCCGGCTCGCGCGCCGCCAAGCGGAGCCGCAGCGCGACGGCGGAGAGCGCGTCGTCGGAGAGCCAGCGGGCGGCCGGCCCCGGGACCACCCAGGCGAGGTCGTCCGCCGAGCGCGCGCCCGCCGTGCCGGCGCCGTCGGGCGTCCGCCGCAGGGTCAGCCGCACGGCCGTGTCGTCGAGCGCGTCCGCCCACCGGCGGCGGGCCAGCCGGTGGGCGGCGCGCACCACGGTGAGCGGGGTCCGCAGCGCGCCCGCGAGGACGCCGGCGGCCGCCCGGTCGGCGCCCGCCAGCGCGGCGACCGGGGAGAGCAGTTCGCGCGACCGCCCGGCCCGGACCAGGTCGGCCAGCCGGGCCGGGTGCCCGTCCAGCACGTGGCGGGCGCCGTAACCGGTGAGGTGGTCGGTGCCGCCCGCCTCGAACCGGGCCCCGGCCCAGGCCGCGGTGACCAGTTCCGGCCCGGGTTCGTCGGTGAGCCGCCCGGCCGTCGGGTCGGTGCGCAGGTCCGCGTACGGGAGGGTGTCCGGGCCGGTGGCGAGCACGGTGTGGCGCAGCCGCGGGACGTCGGGGGCCGGGACCGGGACGGCGGCGGCGGGGGCGGAGGCGGCCGGCAGGCCGGAGGTGACGGCGGCGACCGGCTCCGGAGCCGTCCGCGGCCGGTCGGCCGCGCGCGCCCAGGAGCCCTTCACCGCTCCGGTGCGCGCGCCCGTCGCCGGTTCGGACCCGGCGGGCGGCGGGCCCGGTTGGCGCGGCACGGCGGTGCCGCCGGCCGCGAGCGGGACGGCGGCGGCGAGCAGCGCGACGGTGGCGGACGCCGTCCCGTAGGAGAGGTCGACGCCGAGCCGGGCCCGCCCCGGCGGCCCGGCCGGGCTGGTGCGGACCCGGAAGCGGACCGACTCCAGCAGCGCCCGGGTGAGTTCCCCGACGGCCGCCGCCTCGCCCCGCCCGCGCGCCCCGCCGGCGCCCGGCTCGTCGTACCCGGAGAGGTACGGCCGCCCGTCGCGCAGGCCGAGCGCGTGCCCGGGCGGCACCCGCTGCACGCCCAGGTAGGGCGTGCCGGTGCCGAGCGCCTCCGGTGCCTCGGGGCAGGCGAGCCGGGCGGCGAGGTGGCCGGTGTCCAGCGGCGCGCCGACCAGGTCGGCGAGCGGCAGCGCCGCCGTGGCGTACGCGGTGCCGCCGCCCCACGGGGTGTGGAAGACCGGCCGGGCGCCGGCCAGGTCGGTGAGCAGCACCGTCGAGCGGGTGCCGCTGCGCAGCACCGCGGTGTAGCTGCCGGGCCAGGCGGTGAGGTGGCGGACGGCGCCGCCGCGGGCGTTGGCCAGGCCGGCGGCGAGTTCGGCGTCGGTGGCGCCGCAGTGGCCGAGGACGGCGAGCCGCAGGACGGCGGGGCCGGCCTCGACCGGGTCCGGCGCGGTGGGGCCGGTGGTGACGGCGGCGGGGGCGCCGGGCCGCAGGGTGACCAGGCGGATCTCCTCGGGCCGCCAGTCGCCGACCGCCCAGAGCGGGTCGGCGCCGCTCCACAGGGGGCGCGCGGCGATCGGGGCGACCGTGCCGGGCGGCGGTTCGTGCGCCGGTGCGCCCGGTCGGGGCGCGCCCGTGCACCAGCCCGTCAGCCACCGCATCGCGCCTCCACCGCACGAGGACCTGCACCGCGCGGCGTCCGCCGGCGGGCGGTCCCCCGGCCGGTCCGGGGCGCGCCACGGCGGGCGCCGCCCACCGCGATCCGGCGCACCGTCAGAAGACACCGTCGGAAGACATGGTGCCACCGGTTGGGCGTCCGCCGACCGGAGTTGTCCTTTCCGGTACGCATCCGGCCGGGCGCGCACCGGAGAACGGGGAGCACCGGCGCCCGGCGGAACCCGCGCCGTCGAACACCCGGACGAGCCTCCCCGTCGGGGCGGGCCGGGCCTCCCCCTCCCCGGCCCGGACCGCCCTCCACGGCGCCCTGTCATGGCCATCGCGAGATGGCCGAAAGGCGTCGCTCTGCCCGGGAGGGCATCCGCATGCCCTCCCGGACGTCGCCGCCGCCCGCGGGGATGTAGGCGGCGGCATCCCCCGGCCCGCCGGGTCCTCGACGGCGGGCCGACCCACGACCACCAGCGAATCGCCGACCAGCCGGTCGGGCCAGGGGGCACGGCCGGGCGCACATCGACACGGGACCGGAGCACGGCGCTCCGGCGCTCCGCCCGGACACCCCCGGACGGCCGGATCCGGGCGGTCGGGACCGATCCCGCCCGCCGCCCGCCGCCCGGCCCCGGGCGCGCGATCCCGCCATCCGGAATGCGGCCTCTTAACCGTCGGAACGCGTCCGACTACTCTAGGTACAGCAGCTACGGCCCGGTGCCGCCCGGGCCCCGCGCACAAGGCCGCAGGAGGTGCCGCCGCCACCATGACCGTCAGCCCACGAGGACCGAACGAACGGCTCGGCACGCTCCTGACCCTCGCCCAGATCAGCAACGCGGGGCTGGCCCGCCGCGTCAACGACCTCGGCGCGCAACGCGGGTTGACGCTCCGCTACGACAAGACCTCGGTGGCCCGCTGGGTCAGCAAGGGCATGGTGCCGCAGGGCCCCGTCCCGCACCTGATCGCCACCGCGATCGGCGGCAAGCTCGGCCGGCCGGTGCCGCTGGAGGAGATCGGCCTCGGCGACACCGACCCGGCCCCCGAACTCGGCCTCGCCTTCCCGCGCGAGGTCCCCGACGCCGTGCGGTCCGCCACCGACCTCTGGCGGGTCGACCTCGACCTGCGGCGCGGCCCCGGCGGCGGGCGCTGGAGCGACAGCCTGGCCGGCACCTTCTCGGTCGCCGCGTACGCGACCCCGGTCTCCCGCTGGCTGATCACCCCCGCCGACGGCTCGGTGGCCCGCGAGGTGCCGCGCTCCCCCGCCGAGGCCGGCTCGTACCGGGTCGGCCACTCGGACGCCGCCAAGCTGCGCGAGGCCGCCCAGGAGGCCCGCCGCTGGGACTCCAAGTACGGGGGCGGGGACTGGCGTTCGTCGATGGTGCCGGAGTGCCTGCGGGTCGAGGCCGCGCCGCTGCTGCTCGCCTCCTACAGCGACGCGGTGGGCCGGGCGCTGTTCGGCGCGACGGCCGAACTCACCCGGCTGGCCGGGTGGATGGCGTTCGACACCGGCCAGCACGAGGCCGCCCAGCGCTACTACATCCAGGCCCTGCGGCTCGCCCGGGCCGCCGCGGACGTCCCGCTCGGCGGTTACGTGCTGGCCTCGATGAGCCTGCAGGCCGGCTACCGGGGCTTCGCCGAGGAGGCCGTGGACCTCGCCCAGGCCGCGCTGGAGCGCAACCGGGGCCTGGCCACCGCCCGGACGATGAGCTTCTTCCACCTGGTCGAGGCACGGGCCCAGGCCAAGGCGCGGAACGCGGCGGCGTGCGCGACGGCGCTCGGCGCGGCGGAGAGCGCCCTCGAACGGGCGCGCGCCGGGGATCCCGATCCGGCGTGGATCGACTTCTACGCCTACGACCGGCTCGCCGCCGACGCCGCCGAGTGCTTCCGCGACCTCGGTGTGCCCTCCAAGGTCCGCCAGTTCACCCGCGAGGCGCTGGCCCGGCCGACCGAGGGGTTCGTCCGCTCGCACGGCCTGCGGCTGGTGGTCTCCGCGATGGCCGAGGCCGAGGCGGGCAACCTCGACGCGGCGGTCGCGGCCGGCGAGCGCGCCGTCGACGTGGCCGGGCGGATCTCCTCGCAGCGCAGCCGCGAGTACGTGGTGGAGATGCTGCGCCGGCTCGAACCGTTCCAGGGCGAGCGCCGCGTCCGCGAACTGACCGAACGGGCCCGCGCGGTGATCGTCGCCCCGGCCTGACCGGGACCGGGGGCCCGGCGACGACGCCCCCTCGACCGGCCCCCGCCGGCGTGGCAGCATCGCGGTCGGACGGGGGACGGTCGGACGAGGCGAGGCGAGGAGCGGGCCGTGCGGTACGACGTCGACGTGCTGGTGGTGGGGGGCGGGATCGTCGGGCTCGCCACAGCGTACGCGCTGACCGGGGCCCGGCCCGGACTGCGGCTCACCGTCCTGGAGAAGGAGCCCGGCCTGGCCACCCACCAGACCGGGCGCAACAGCGGGGTGATCCACAGCGGCGTCTACTACCGGCCCGGGTCGCTCAAGGCCCGGTACGCCGTCTCCGGTGCCGCCGAGATGGTGGAGTTCTGCCGCGCCCACGCCATCCCCCACGAGGTCACCGGGAAGCTGATCGTCGCCACCGGGCCCGCCGAGCTGGACCGGCTGCGCACGCTGGCCGAACGCGGCCGGGCCAACGGCATCCCGGTCACCGAGCTGGACCGCCGGGGCATCGCCGGCCACGAGCCGCAGGTCACCGGCATCGCCGGGCTGCACATCGGGACCACCGGCATCTGCGACTTCCCCGCCGTGGCCGCCGCCTACGCGCGGCTGGCCCGGGAGGCCGGGGCGGAGATCCGCACCGGGGCCGAGCTGCGGGCGGTCGCCCGGCGGGCCGACGGCGTCACCGTGCAGACCTCGGCGGGCGAGCTGCGCTGCCGGGTGCTGGTGAACTGCGCGGGCCTGCACAGCGACCGGGTCGCCCGGCTGGCCGGCGACGACCCCGGGGTGCGGATCGTGCCCTTCCGCGGCGAGTACTACGAACTCGTCAAGGAGCGGCGGGAGTTGGTCCGGGGCCTGGTCTACCCGGTGCCCGACCCGGCGTTCCCCTTCCTGGGCGTCCACCTGACCCGGGGCGTGCACGGGGACGTGCACGTCGGCCCGAACGCGGTGCCGGCGCTGGCCCGCGAGGGCTACGACTGGCGCACCGTGCGGCCGCGCGACCTCGCCGGCACCCTCGCCTTCCCCGGCACCTGGCAGATCGCCCGCCGGCACTGGCGCTACGAGGTGGGCGAGCTGCACCGCTCGCTGTCCAAGCGGGCGTTCACCGCGGCCGTCCGGCGACTGCTGCCGGCCGTCACGGCGGGCGACCTGGCCCGGGCCGGGGCGGGCGTGCGCGCCCAGGCGGTGGCCCGGGACGGCTCGCTGCTGGACGACTTCGCGTTCGCCGGCTTCGACCCGGACGACCCGCGTTCCACCCGCCGCCTGGTGCACGTGCTGAACGCGCCCTCCCCGGCGGCGACGGCCTCGCTGCCGATCGGCCGGGAGGTGGCCCGCCGGGCGCTCGCCGCACTGGAGGCGGGCGGCTGAGCGGGCGGACGGGACCCGGCCGCGTGGGGACCGTCACAGGCCCTGCGGCCCGCGGCCGAGGGCCCCGTAGACTCGGGGGATTGTGACTGCCACCGCCCCGATCCCCCAGCCCTCGCCCTCCGCCCGGCTCTCCGCGGCGCCCGCCGCGTACCCCGCGCCGATGTACCCGCACAAGGCCACCGAGGCCCAGCACAGCGAGCGCCGCATCCGCAGCTTCCAGCCGCGCCGGGGCCGGATGACCAACGCCCAGGCGGGCGCGCTGGACCGGGGCTGGGAGAAGTACGGCATAGCCATCGACGGCACCCCGCTCGACCTGCCGGCGCTGTTCGACGGCCTGCCGGTCACCCTGGAGATCGGCTTCGGGATGGGCGAGACCACCGCCGCGATGGCCGCCGCCGACCCCGCGACGGGCATCCTGGCCGCCGACGTCCACACCCCCGGCCACGGCAACCTGCTCGGGCTGCTGGAGCGCGACGGCAGCACCAACGTCCGCCCGGCCGCCGGCGACGCCGTGATCCTGCTGCGCGACATGCTGCCGGACGCCTCGCTGGCCGGCCTGCGGGTCTACTTCGCCGACCCGTGGCCCAAGCCCAAGCACCACAAGCGCCGGCTGGTCCAGCCGTCCTTCCTGGACCTGGTCCTCCCCCGGCTGGCGCCCGGCGCGCTGGTGCACTGCGCCACCGACTGGGAGCCGTACGCCGAGCAGATGCTCGCCGTGCTGTCCGCCTCGCCGGAGCTGGAGAACCTGCACCCCGAGGGCGACGGCACCGGCTGGCTGGAGCCGGCGGACCACCCGGACGGCTCCGTCCCCGGCTACGCGCCCCGGCCCGCCTGGCGCCCGGTCACCAAGTTCGAACGGGCCGGCATCGCCAAGGGCCACGTGGTGCACGACCTGCTGTTCCGCCGCCGCTGAGCGGCCGCCGGGCGTTCGACCCGGCAGGCCGTCCCGGCCCCGGCGCCCGCCGCCGGGCCGCACCGGGACGGGGCACGCGCCCCGGCTCCCGCCGGCGGCCGGTCACCGTGGCCTACCCTGTGCCGGGTGAGCACCCCGTCCTTCGGTGGGTACCACATCACCGTGCGGGCCGCCGACGACCGAGAGATGCCCACGCCCACCGCCGGCCCCCGGACCGTCCCGGGGCCCCGGAGGCGCCGGGCGCACCGGCTCGTGCCCGCCCCCGCGCCCCGGCCGGACCGCGCGGCCTCCCCCGCCGCCCCGGCCGCCGGCGCCGCGCGGGCGCTGCGCCCGGTGGCGTTCCCCGCCGTGACCGCGACGGTCGTCCTGGCCCTGGCCGGCTGCGGCGTGCTGATCCTCCACCTGGTCCGCCGCCAGACCGGCACCGCCGGGCTGCTGGTCGGCCTCGGGCTGGCGACGGTCCCGCTGCCCTTCGTGCTCGGCGGGCTCGCCTGGCTCAACCAGACCGCCCGGGTGCCGCTGCGGTACACCGTCTTCTGTCTCGGCTGGGGCGCCTGCGCCGCCACCACGGTGGCCATCCTCGCCAACGGCTGGACCAGCACCTACCTGACCGCCCACCAGGGCAGCCTCGGCGAGGCGCTGGGCGCCGACCTGGTCACCCCGGTGATCGAGGAGAGCGCGAAGGGCGCCGCCCTGCTCGTCCTGCTGCTGCCGCTCGGCCGCCGGCCGCGCCGCGCGGGCGGGCACCGCGGCGGGCCCGGCGCGGGCGGGCCGTACCGGCTGCCCGGCCCCCGGCGGCCGCGCGGGTACGAGCGCCGGCCCGTCCGGCCGCACGCGCGCGGCCGGCTGCGGCTGCGCCCCTGTCCGCGCCCGCTGCCCCACCCCCGCCCCGGGCGGGCGGTCCTCCCCCGCGGCGCCCGGGTACGGCCGCGCGCGCTGGCCGCCGGGGTGGTGCTGGGCGGGATCACCGCCTGCGGCTTCGCCTTCACCGAGAACGCGCTCTACCTGGGACGGGCGTTCACCGACGACCAGCAGCAGCGGCTGGACAGCATCGGCCTCGGCGAGCCGCCGAGCCTGCGGGACTTCGACAGCACCGTGCAGACCTTCGTCCTGCGCGGCCTGCTCTCGCCGTTCGCCCACCCGCTGTTCACCGCGCTCACCGGGCTCGGCCTGGCGCTGACCCTCACCACCGGGCGCCGCGGGCTGGCCCGGCTGGCCGCGCCGGGCGGGCTGGTCCTGGCGATGGCCCTGCACGGCACCTGGAACGCCGCCGCGGACCTCGGGACACACGGCTTCCTGCTGGTGTACGCGGCGCTGATGGTGCCGTGCTTCGCGGCGCTGGTCGGCTTCGCCGCCTGGGCCCGGTCGCGGGCCGGGCGGCACACCGCGCGGGGGCCGTCGAAGGGGCGGACGTAGAACCGATTTCCCATTCGGGCGACTTCCCCGTATGGTTGTGTTCACCGACGCGGGGTGGAGCAGCTCGGTAGCTCGCTGGGCTCATAACCCAGAGGTCGCAGGTTCAAATCCTGTCCCCGCTACTCAGTAGCCGAAGGCCCGGAGGATTCGTCCTCCGGGCCTTCGTCATGCCCGGTGACCTCGGGCTCGGCACAGTCCTGCCACGAACCTGTAACGGCACGGCGGGTCAAGATCAGTCAAATGGTCCTTCGATCATACTGAGCGGGAAAGTCAGCCGTTCGGACGCGCACTGTCGCGCCGGGTTAGGAAGCACTCATGTTGTCGAAGCGCCTTGCCAGCACCGCCGCGATCTGTCTGCTGCTCGCGGCCGGAGCGACCGCCTGCGGCGACGACAAGGCCTCCCCCGCGAAGCTGGACACCGCCAAGCTCAGCGCCGAGGAGATCCAGAAGCAGGCCAAGGACGCCCTGGCCGGCGCCACGTCGGTCAAGGTCGTGGGCACGATCGGCGGCGCCGAGAAGATGACCCTGGACCTGGCGGTCGACACCCAGGGGCAGTGCAAGGGCACCATCACCATGCCCGGGACGGGCAAGTTCGAGCTGCTGGGCGACGGCAAGCAGGTCTACCTGAAGCCCGACGCCGAGTTCCTGACCAACGTCGCCGGCGGCGGCGCGGACGGCGCCAAGGCCGCCGAGCTCCTCAAGGGCCGCTACATCGCGGGCGTCCAGGACGACCCGGAGATGAAGGAGCTCACCACCGCCTGCAACCTCAAGGAGCTCACCAGGAGCTTCGTGGAGGACGGCAAGTCCACCGACCTCACCAAGGGCTCGGCCGGCACCGTCAACGGCGCGAAGACCTTCAGCGTCAAGTCGAAGAACAGCAGCGGCGACGAGATCGTCCTGCACGTCGCCACCGAGGGCACCCCGTACCCGCTGCGGCTCGAGAAGACCGGCAAGGACGGCGGCCAGGCGGACTTCACCGAGATCAACAAGCCGCTGACCATCCAGGCCCCGCCGGCCGACCAGATCATCGACTACTCGATGTTCAAGGACCAGGCGACCACCGCCTGATCCGGCCGGAAGCGGCCGCGATAAATGCGTTGCCCTCCTCCCTGCGGGCTGCCTATGGTGGCTGCACACTGAAGGGAGGTGATCCTGAGTTGAGTTCCATCAGGATGCGTGAGGTGGCTGCTCGCTAGAGCCGCCCCTGCCTGCGCAGGGCGGGGCCGCAGGCCCCCGGCACAGGCGAAATCCACAGCAGTCACCCGGCCCGCGGGCTCACCGGTACATCCCCGGTGCCTCGGTGCCCGGCCCCTCGCGGGCCCGGGCCCGAGGAGCAGCCCGCGGGCTGTCTGCGTTCCCGGGGCGGGTCCGGAGGTCCGGGAGCCGGGGTTCCGGACGGTCCTGACGGTCCGTCCGGGTCCGTCCGGGTGTGTCCGCGGCCCCGGCGGGGCATCACGACCTCGGCATCGGGGGTATCCCCGCTAGAGTCGGCGCGCGCTCCGCAGGAGTGGGGTGCGGGCACTGGGGGTGGTGGGCGATGGCGACACGGCGGAGCGGCGGAGCGGCGGTCGTGCGGACGGTGCAGCGGGTGGCGACCGGGATGCTGCTGGGCGCGGGGCTGCTGGGGCTGGTGCTGTTCTCGCTGGGACGGCCGCACCCCTGGCAGGCGCTGGGCGGCGGACTGGTGGTGGCCTGCGCGGCGACGCTGGTCGGCGGTGCGCTGGGGTTCCTGTTCGGGGTGCCCCGGGTGCGCGGCGGCTCCGGCGGCTCGACGGATGCCGGCGGCGGTGAGCCGCACGGCTCCTACGCGCCGAACACCAACCTGGAGCAGGTCTCGGACTGGCTCACCAAAGTGCTGCTGGGCGTCGGGCTCACCCAGCTCGGCTCGCTCGGCGAGCGGCTCGGCCGGCTCGGCAGCACGCTCGCCCCGGCCCTGGGCGGGGGCGCCGGCACCGCGCCCTTCGCGGCCGCGCTGGTCCTGCACTTCCTGCTGCTCGGCTTCCTGGCCGGCTGGCTGCTGACCCGGCTGGCGCTGCCGCGGGTGCTCTCCGACGCCGACCAGGCGCTGGACCTCTTCCTCGCCGGGCAGGACCGGGACCGCAAGGGCGACAAGGTGGGCGCGGACGACCTGCGGATGCGGGCGATGCAGCACCTGGGGCTGGTCGGCACCAGCGCCGGGAAGGCGGACGACCTGCCCGGTTCGATGCTGCCGGCGGACAAGGCGACCGGTCCCGAGCGGGTACTGGCCGAGGTGCGGTCGACGGCCCGGCGCTCGGCGCTGACGGCGTCCCAGGTGCGGGAGCTGTTCGCGGACGGCTCCGAGGGGCGGCGGATCCAGGCACTGGCCCTGATGCAGGGCGATCCGGCGCTGGCCGACCTGCCGAGCGTGCTGGAGGCGATCGAGCACCCGCGCTCCGGGTTCGAGCAGTACCACGCGCTGCTGGCGGCGCGCGGGCTGATGTCCCGGCTGCCGGCCGAGGAGGCGCGGCGGCTGCGGGACGCGGTGGCGGGGCGGCTGATGGCGCCGGACGGGATCCCGTACGGCTCGGACCGGAGCTGGCTGGCGGAGAAGATCCTCTCGGGGCTGGAGGCGCCGGTGTTCCTGCCGCAGCAGCAGGGCGGGCCGGCGGCGGACGGAACGGTCCCGGCACCGGCACCGGCGCCGGCGCCGGCACCCGCGGCGGAGGTGTGAGGACGCGCCCTCAGAGCGCGAAGCGCAGCTCGGGGCGGTCCCAGTCGATCGGCGGCCGGGCCGGGAAGGTGCCGACCCGCTCGGCGCCCATCCGCAGGTAGAAGGCCTCGGCGGGCGGGTGGGAGACCACCTTGATGCCGCCGGTGACGCCGACGGCGCGGGCGCGGTCGAGCAGGTGGGTGATCAGCCGGCGGCCGACGCCCAGGCCCTGCGCCTCGTCGGCGACGAACATCAGGTCGAGATCGGCGGGCTCGGTGACCAGCGCGTAGAAGCCGAGCAGGTGGTCGTCGGCGGCGCGCACGGCGAGGTGGACCTCGTGCCGGGCGAGGTACTCGGGCGTCACCCGGTATCCGGCGATCATCGGCGCGTAGCGGCCGTGGTAGGCGGAACAGTCCTGGATCAGGGCGGTGAGCCGGTCGGCGTCCGAGGCCTCGGCCGGCTTGATCAACATCTCGCTCATGGCCGGTGAGTATAGGGGCACAGGGCTGGTTCGGCTATTACCGGGGGGCGTCCGCCCGGTGCAGGACGAGTACCCGCTGGGCGCGGCCGTCCCGGTCGGCGGGCGGCAGCACCCGGACCTCGCTGGCGATCCGGCGCTCGCCCAGCGCCCGGCGGACGGCGTCCAGGCGGGTGGTGCGGCGGCCCTCGCCGTCGTACAGCGGGTGGATCCGGACCTCGCCGTCCGGGGCGGTGACCCGGACGAGTTCGGCCAGCGCGGCCAGCTGCCGCTGCGGCCCGAACAGCTCGGGGTAGGCGAAGAGCAGGTAGCCGCTCAGGGTGAGGGCGAAGACGCCGTCCGCGAAGGGGAGCCGGGGCAGCGCGGCGGCGACGTACTGCCCGGGGTGGGCGGCGCGGTCGGCCGCGAAGAGCCGGTGGGCCCGGTCCCAGCCGCGCAGATAGTGCTCGGGCCGGCGGTACCGGCGGGCCGGGTAGAGGTCGGGGCGGTCCACCATCGCCGCGGCCATCGCGGCCCGGGCGGCCAGCGCGCGGGCGGCGATCTCGTCGGCCGGCCGGGCGTACACCGGGTCGGCGGCGACGACCCGGCAGCCGAGCGGACGGGCCTCGGCCACCAGCGCGGCGGCGCCGCCGGGGCAGTCGAGCAGCGGGCCCGGCAGGGCGGCGATCCCGGCCCGGGTGAGGCCGAACAGGCCGCAGTACTCGTCCAGCGAACGGGAGGTCACCAGGGGCGGGACCGGGGCGGGGGCGGTGCGGTCGGCCATCCCGGCCATCCGACCACGGGCCGCGCGGCCCCGCACCCGGGGACAGCGGGCGGGGGCCGGAGAGCGGGACGGGAACGGGGGACGGGGGACGGGACCGGGAGGGGGCCTGAGGTCAGCGGCCGAGCAGACCGCGGGCGGCGAGCCGGTTGACGTTGGTCAGTCCGCGCACCAGCTGCGGCGTCAGGAAGACGAACAGCAGCCCGACCAGGCAGACGCCGGCGATCTGCAGCGGCGACTCGACGTAGTAGACGTGCCGCACGCCGTCGCTGCCGGTGAAGTCGAAGATCCGGTAGCCCGGCCAGTCCACGTAGCGCGGGAACACCCAGTGGTAGACGGGGTAGAGCGCGAGCGTCCAGCCGACGCAGAGGAAGACCAGCGACAGCACCGTGCTGAGGATCGCCCACGGGAACATCACCACCTGGTACAGCACGGCCTTCCAGCCGGCCGCGTCCGCCAGGCGGGCGGTGATCGCGCCCCAGGCGCCCGGCCGCACCGCGCGCACCGGCGCCGGGGCGGGCACGTCCAGGGCGAGCATGCCGCGCACCCGGGCGCGCTCCAGCCCGCCGAAGCCGCGCGCGGCGGAGGTCAGCGCCGCCAGCACCGGCAGGCCGAGCACGGTGACGAAGGTGCCGAGGCCGAGGCAGAACAGCGCGACGGCGACGGTGAAGCCGGCGACCGCCACCGGCAGTCCGGTCAGCGCGTAGCCGACCTCGCGGTAGAAGTACCCGGTGAACGGGGCCCGCCAGGCGTACGGCGGCTCCTCGATGCGGCGGGCGACGGCGTGGCGCTCGCCGCCCTCGCGGCCGTCGTACGCGTCGTACTCGTCGTACTCGTCGCGCTGCATGGTGTGGGTGCTCATGGCCGGATCTCGGTCCCTCGGGTCGGTCGCGGTTCGGGCTCGTGGGGTCTGTCCTGCTGACTCCGCCAGCCTCTCAGGGCGCGCGCCGCCCGGACATCCTGCTCCCCGGCGAACCGGGGGTGGGGTTATCCCCCCGCGACGGCGCTCCCGCCGGCCGGGACGTCCTCGGCCAGGAGCGCGTACTGGTAGGCGTCGCGCCAGCCGTCGTGGCGCCGGTAGTCGTGCCGGACCCGGCCCTCCAGCCGGAAGCCGGCCCGGGTCAGCACCCGGACCGAGGCGGCGTTGTCGACGTCCACCCGGGCTTCCAGCCGGTGCAGGCCGAGCGGGCCGAAGGCGAGGTCGCGCAGCAGGGCGACGACCTCGCCCGCGTAGCCGAGGCCCCAGACGTCGGGGCGCAGGGCGTAGCCGAGGTGGGCGGCGTGGTGGGGGACGAGGCCGAGCGCGGCGTTGCCGATCGGGACGGCGCGGGCCGGGTCGTCGGCGTCGGCGAGCCGGGTGACGGCCAGCCGGTAGACCTCGCGGTTCTCCTTCTGCGCCTCCTCCACGAACTGGGCGACCTGGTCGGCGCAGGACTCGTGGTCGCGCGGGGCGAAGGGGAGGTAGCGGGTGGCCCGCGGATCGCCGAACACCGCGTGCAGCGCGTCGACGTCCTCGGGGGTGTGGTGGAACTCGCGGATGGCCAGCCGGGGGCCGGTGAGTCGGACGGGGACCATGGCTCCCGACCCTACCGCCGACCAGCGGTTACGGTTCGTGGTTATGGAAGACGAAGACCTGCGGCTCGCCCCGCGCACCAAGGCCGCCGAACTGCTCGCCTGGGCGGAGGCGCAGGGCCGCGAGCCGGTCGCCGGCGCCCCGCTGCGGGCGGTGCTGGCGCTGCTGGAGCTGGGCGGCGGCAGGATGCGCGACGGCTGGCCCGAACTGACCTCCGCCGCGGTGGAGCACCTGCTGTACGAGCAGCTCCACCTGTACGTCCAGCCGGAGCCGGGGCAGGACCCGCTGGCGTACGGCGCGGCGGTGCGGCTGCTGGTCGACCACCAGCGGGCGGCGAAGCGGCTGAACGCCAAGCGGCAGGAGCGGCTGCACGCCGAGGCCGAGTGGCAGGGCGAGGTGGCGGCCGGGCTGCTGCGCCGGGCGGACCTGGTGACCTGGCCCCGGCTGTACACGCTGCTGCTGCGCGCGGCCGGGGTGGACACCGGCGACGAGGCGGCGGTGCGGGCCTGGCTGGAGGGGTTCCGGGAGCGGTCGCAGGAGGAGCGGTCGGCGGCCTTCACGGCGCTGGAGGCGGACGGCGTGCTGGACCCGGTGGACGACGGGGGCTGGGGTGCCGGGACCCGGCCGCTGGCGGTGGGGATGGCCACCGACGGCGCGCGCCGGCTGCTGGAGCAGGGGCTGATGCGGCGCAGCTACCGGAACCTGGCGGAGCTGACGGCGCTGGGCCGGCCGATGCCGGACGAGCTGGCCGGGGACTTCACGGCGTTCGAGGAGGCCGCGGTCCGGGTGGCGCTGGAGCTGGCCGGCGCGTGGACGGTGCCGGGGCTGCCTCGGCTGCTGGTGGAGGAGTTCCCGGAGCTGGCGCCGGAGCCGGGCCAGGAGGAGATCGACGCCTACCTGGCGGGCCTGGAACCGGCGGAGGGGTTCGAGGAGGACGGGGCGGAATAGCGCCGGTCCGGCGGGACCGTGGATTCGAGCCACCGGGCGGTCGATTCCGGCACTCCTCAAGGGATTCGGGGCCGGCCGCGATTGATGGATCGCACGCGGTGGAATCGCTTGGCCATGTGAAGCGTGACATATCACATGCGCTCCACGGTTCCCTTTGCCCGTTCTCGAAGGAGAGAATTCTGATGAATCGTTTCTCCGCCATCCTGGCGGCCGCCACCGCGCTGTCCTCGCTCGGTGTCGCGGGCGCCGCCCAGGCCACCGCGCAGACCACGGGCACGACGGCGACCACCGCGGCCGCCGCGACGAGCACCTGCGCCAACGGCTTCGCCGGTGTCCTCCAGAACCGCGTCTGCGTCACGGTCGACGGCGCCGGCGTGACGGCCGGCGGCTACACGACGCCGACCCCCGGCTGGACGGCGCAGGACGCCTCGTACAGCCTGACCCTCGGCGTCGTCGGCGGCGCGTCGCTCGGCACCGACAGCGGGACCGGCATACTCCCGCCCGGCGGGCGCGGGTTCGGCTACCTCGCGGCCACCGCGCCGTGCGGCTCCACCGTGACGGCCACCCTCGTGACCACCACGTGGGGCTACGGGGCGACCGCGACCGTCACCGCGCCCGTCACCTGCTGATCCCCCCTTGGAAGAACTCCGCCCCGCCGGACGCGATCCGGCGGGGCGGAGCCCTCACAGTGTCCGACGGGAGGCGTCAGGGGGTGACGCCGTGCTGCTCGAACCAGCTCTCCGGGTCGACGGGGGCGCCGCCGCCGGGGCGGACCTCGACGTGCAGGTGGGCGCCGGTGACGTTGCCGGTGGCGCCGACCTTGCCGATCTGCTGGCCGGGGACGACCTTGCCGGAGCCCTTGATGATCGAGGAGAGGTGGCAGTACCAGATCTCGGTGCCGTCGGGCAGGGTCTCGACGATCCGGTAGCCGTAGGCGCCGGCCCAGCCGGCCGAGGTGATGGTGCCCTGGCCGACCGCGTAGACGGGTTCGCCCTGGTCGGCGGCGAAGTCGAGGCCGGTGTGCAGGTGGGCCCAGTAGCGGGCGCTCTGCCCGTAGTGGGCGGAGAGCCGGTAGTCCTTCACCGGCAGCTTGATGGCGGCGAGCTTGGCCTTCTCGGCCTCCTCGGCGGCGCGCCTGGCCTGCTCCTGCTGGGCGATCTGGGCGGCCCGCTTGGCCTCGGCCTCCTGGGCGGCCTGGACGCGGGCGTTCTCCTCGGCCGCGGTGCGCTGGCTGTCGGCCTGCAGCTGGATGCGGGCGGCGAGGGCGAGGCCGGGGTCGGCGGAGAGCGCGACCGGCTGTTCGTCGGGCGCCTCGACCGCCGGCGCGGCGGCCGGGGTGGCGGAGGCGAAGCCGGTGGCGCCCAGTGTGGCGGCGACGGCGGTGACGCCGAGCAGCGGGGCGGTGCCGCGGGTCTGGCGGGGCATCCGGTGCCGGCTGGTCGGGTCGGCCGGCGGGGCGGTCTCGTCGGCGGGGCCGCCGAACGGGCCGTGCCCGGTGTACGGGCCCGGGTGGTCGAGCAGCCGGGTGCCGGTGGAGGAGCCGGACGGATGTGCCGGGGTGTGCGTCGACGCCACGGAGGCGCGCTCCTTTCCTTCCTTCGCGCCTACCGGGTTAGCTGACGGGTTCGGAGCAGGAAGGTCTCCTACGGCTGGGCCTGGACGGGGCCTGACCCGGCCGATTCACCCCAAGGAACGTGGTTCCCCGGCTCCCTGGCCTGCCCGGAGGCCGGCCGGCGGGATTAGGCGACGGCGCACGGTGCCGTCTGGGTACGGCGTTGCGGACCGCGCTGCGTTATCAAACGTTAATCCGAGAGCCCCCCGATTCCAAGCCATCCGTTGGTGACGGCGGGATACGGATCGGGCACCACGCTGCCCGGTGGGCGATTTGGGACGTTTGATGACAACTGACACTACCGAACGTGTCGGGACGTCAACGAACGGCCCCTCACTTGAGTACGCCTACTCATGTGCGGGCGGGCGCGGCGCGGCCATCCTGGCGCCCATGAGCACACCGATGCAGTCCCGCACCACGGCCGCGTACTACATCCAGGCCGTGCTGTCCTTCACCCTCTCCGCCGCCGCCCTCGGCATCGGGATCGCCTTCCTCCCGGTGGAGCCCTGGACCCGGGCGTTCCTCGCCCTCGGCCTGCTCTACACGATCACCTCCACGTTCACCCTGTCCAAGGTGGTCCGGGACCGGCAGGAGACCACCGAGCTGGTGACCCGGGTCGACCAGGCGCGGCTGGACAAGCTGCTGACCGAGCACGACCCGTTCAAGGTCGAGGGCGTCTGAGCCGCCCCGCGGGCGGGCCGGTCGTGCCGGACGCGCCGATAGCTTGACGGCTAAGGCTATTAGCCTTAGCTTTATGGCTATCGGCGCTCCGCCGACGGTCCCGCCCCAGGAGGCTCCCCATGAACGGCACCACCGCTCCCGTCACCCGCCACCTCGACCTGCCCGGCGGCCGGATCGCCTTCGACGACACCGGGCGCGGCGAGGGCGCCCCGGTCGTCCTGCTCCCCGGGATGCTCGACAGCCGGGCCGCGTACCGGCACCTGCGCCCGCTGCTGGCCGCCGCCGGCCGCCGGGTGATCACCATGGACCTGCGCGGCTTCGGCGAGTCCTCGATCCTCTGGGACGACTACTCCCCCGCCGCGATCGCCGGTGACGTCCTCGCCCTGCTGGACCACCTGGGCATCGAGCGGGCCGTGCTGGCGGGCAGCTCCTACACCGGCGCCAGCGTCGTCAGGGCCGCCGGGGACGCCCCCGAGCGGGTCGCCGGGATCGTCCTGATCGACGCCTTCGTCGAGAACGTGCCGGCGGGCGCCCTGCAGCGCCTGGCGGTCGGCGCGATGGGCGCGCTGCTGGTGCGCTCGCCCGCGTTCTGGGGCCTCTACCACCGCAGGATGGCCTACCCGGGCCCCAAGCCGGCCGACCACGAGGAGTACGTGGCCGCGCTGGTCGCCGCGATGCGCACCCCCGGCCGCAGGACCGCCACCCGCGGCTACGTGCGCGGCGACTCGGCGCCCACCGGCTGGACCGCCGCCGTGCGCTGCCCGGCGCTGGTCGTGATGGGCTCGAAGGATCCCGACTTCGGGAAGCCGGAGCTGGTCGCCGACCGGCAGGCCGCCGCGCTGAACGCGCGCAAGGTGATGATCGAGGGGGCGGGACACTACCCGATGGCCGACCACCCGCGGGCCACGGCCGACGCCCTGCTGTCCTTCCTCGCCGGCCTGGCCTGAGCGCCGCCGCCCCCGCCCCGCGCCCGTCCCGCCGTCCCGACCCGCCCGATCCCGTCCCGCACCGCACCGCACCCAGCCAGGAGAACCGCATGCCCCGAGTCGGACTGACCCCCGAGCAGGTCGTCGGCCACGCCCTCGCCCTCATCGACGAGCAGGGCCCCGAGGCCCTCACCCTGGCCGCCGTGGCCGCCCGCGCCGGGGTCGCCACCCCCTCGCTGTACAAGCACGTCAGCGGCGGCCTGGCCGAGCTGCGCCGGCTGGTGGCCGTCCGGGTGACCGAGGAGCTGGCCGACCGGCTCGCCGAGGCGGCGCTCGGCCGCAGCGGGGACGCCGCGGTCGCCGCCGTCCTGCGGGCGTACCACGCGTACGCCACCGAGCGCCCGCACCGCTACGCGGCCCTGCCGCAGGCGCCGCAGCCGGACCAGGACCTGACCGAGGCGGCCGGCCGGCTGGTCGGGGTGATCGTCGCGGTGCTGCGCGGGTACGGACTGGAGGGGTCCGAGGCGATCCACGCCGCCCGCACCTTCCGCTCGCTGGCCCACGGCTTCGCCGCGCTGTCGACCGGCGGCGCCTTCCAGCTCGCCGAGGACCTCGGGCGGACCCAGGACCGCATGATCACCGTGCTGACCGCCGGCCTGCGCGACTGGCCGCGCCCCTGAGCGGCGGCCCGGGGAGGCCCGGTAACCGCGGGGAGCGGGGAACGCCGAAGGGCCCGGAGCGGGATGCTCCGGGCCCTTCGGTGTGGTGTGGGGCTAACAGGACTTGAACCTGTGGCCTCTTCCTTATCAGGGAAGCGCTCTAACCGTCTGAGCTATAGCCCCGTACCGTCCGGCCCGCCTGGCGGCGGACGTCGTACGGAGAAGGGTACCGGACCCGGCGGGGGTCTCCGCACACCGGGCGTCCCCGGAAACTCGGGCGCCCCGGGACCCGCCGTTCTCCCCACGCCTCACCCGCTTAAGAAATAAGGTATTAAGAATTAACTGCCCCATAAGGAACCGGAGAGGCCGGCCGTCCCGTGGACCCGCGCAGCAGCCCCACCGCGCGCAGTGCCATGCGCTGCGTCCGCTTATTGCTCGGCTGCACCAGCGCCGCCGAACTGCTCGGCACCGTGCTCGCCGAGGGCCCGGGCTGGATCACCGGCGAGGGCTCGGCC
This sequence comes from Kitasatospora sp. NPDC002551, assembly GCF_040296005.1. NCBI lineage: Bacteria > Bacillati > Actinomycetota > Actinomycetes > Kitasatosporales > Streptomycetaceae > Kitasatospora > Kitasatospora sp. NPDC002551. Next base: position 28,803 of record NZ_JBEOWI010000003.1, read on the forward strand.
CTCTATCTGCTGGACGGCGCCGGAATGCTCCGGCTCTCCGCCTCGCACGGCCTGCCCGACTGGGCGCACGAGCGCTACAGCGTGGTCGACCCGGCCAGTGAGCTGCCCGCCGCGATGGCCCTGAAGCTGCGCCGCCCCTATCTGCTGAGCCCCGAACGCACCAGCGTCGACTACCCGAACCGGAACGCCGGGATGGGCACCGGGATGGTCGCCGTCATCACCCTGCCGATGGTGGTCGACGAGCAGCCGATCGGCGTGCTCGCCCTCGCGCTCGCCCACCGGGGCGCCGTCCCGCAGCGCGACCTGGACGTGCTGGAGACCCTGGCGGACGCCTGCGCGCACCGGCTGGCCTACCTGCTGGAGCACGCCGGAGCGCTCACGGCGCCGCGCACCGGGGGCGCCGCGCCGCACGGGGTGCGCCCCGGGCCCCGCGCCGACGGCGACCCGGCCGCCGGCACGGCCCACCCGCTGCTCTCCCTCGCCGTCCGCGCCGCCGGGCACGGCGCCTTCGAGCGCGACCTGGTCACCGGCGAGACCCACTGGGACGCCCAGGCGCTGCGGCTGGTCGGCCGCCCCGCGCCACCGGACGGCGGGCCCGCCCCCGCGCCCGACCTCGACCTGGTCGTCCACCCCGAGGACCTGCCGGACGTCCAGGCCGCGCTCGCCGAGGCGCTCTCCACCGGCGGCCCGTACCGGATCCGCTACCGGGTGCCGCACCGGGGCGGCGGGGTGACCCGGATCGAGGAGACCGGCGAGGTCATGCTGGACGTGCACCGCCGCCCGGTACGGATCTCCGGGCTGATCGCCGACCTCGACCACGGCCGCTCCCCCGAGGAGCGCCCGCCCGCCGGCCGCTGGGGCGGACGCCGCGCGCGCACCGGGGCCGCCGGGAGGAACGCCGGGGCGAACGCCGACGGGGCGGCGGCCGGGGCGTCCGCCGGGGCCCGGTCGGCGCTGCTGCTGGCGCTCACCCGGGCGCTGTCCCGGGCGGTCACCGTCCGGGACGTCACCACGGCCGTGACCGACGTCGCCCGGCCCGCCTTCGGGGCGGCCGGCATCGTGCTGGACCTGGTCGACGAGGGCCGGCTGCTGCCCGTCGCGCACACCGTCTACGGCGGCCCCCGGCGCACCGAGCTGACCCGGCTGGCCGACCTGTCGGAGGGCGTGATGCAGCGCGCGCTGGCCCGTTCGACCCCGCTGTTCAGCGAGCCGGCCCGGCGCGGACGGGGGCGTGGACGGGACCGCGGGCCCGGGCGGCCGGCGCCGACCGGCACGGGGGGACCGCTCGCCCCGGCCGCGTGGGCGGTGCTCCCGCTGGTCGCCTCCGGCCGGCAGGTCGGCTCCTGTCTGATCACCTTCGCCACCGAGCGGGTCTTCAGCCGCGAGGACCGCACCCTCTACTCCGCCTTCGCGGGCATCCTCGCGCAGTCCCTGGAACGGGCCCGCCTCTACGACACCCACCACCACCGGGCCACCGAACTGCAACGCGCGATGCTGCCGCGCACGCTGCCCCGGCTGCCCGGGATCGCCAGCGCCGCCCGCTACCTGCCGAGCACCGAGGGCATGCAGATCGGCGGCGACTGGTACGACCTGCTGCGGCTGCCCGGCGGCCGGATCGGCCTGGTGATCGGCGACGTCCAGGGCCACAACGCCGAGGCCACGGCGGTGATGGGCCAGCTGCGCAGCGGGCTGCGCGCGTACGCGACCGACGGGCACGATCCCGCCGCCACGCTGGCCCGGACCAGCCGGCTGCTCGCCGAGATGGACACCGAGCTGTTCGCCACCTGCCTCTACCTCACCCTGGACCCGGCCGACGGCACGCTGCGGGCCGCCCGCGCCGGGCATCCGGCCCCGGTGCGGGTCACCGAGGACGCCCGGGCGGTGGAGCTGGATCTGCCGGGCGGCCCGCCGCTGGGCGTCGCCCCGGACCGGCCGTACCCGCTGGCGGTGGAGCACCTGACGCCCGGCGAGACGCTGCTGGCCTACACCGACGGCCTGGTGGAGGACCGCGAGGAGGACTACGACGAGTCGGTGCAGCGGATGCTCGGCGGACTGGAGCTGTGGGCCCGCAACGCCGGTCCGGTGTGGCTGGAGCCCGGCCCGGCCCTGGAGAGACTGGCCGATCTGCTCACCCTGAACGTCACCGAACGGCGTTCGCGGCCGGACGACGTCGCGTTGCTGCTGTTGCACCGGTTGTCAGCTGTGCACCAGTGGGGCTGATGGGACACCGATCGGGGGTCCACGGAGCGTCCGGTCGAGTCCGAAGCCGTGCGGATTGGCGCGGTATTGACAGGATATAGACGAGATCCGGTCACTTGGCGAGATCCGGTCACACCTTCGTAGGATCATCACCCTAGAATTCGCCGCGTGACGATGACTCAGTGGTGCGCAACGGCAACAGGCGTGCTCGCCGTCCTCGCCCTCGTGGCCGCCGCCCGCTACCGCGCGGTCGCCGCCACCCAGCGCCGCCGGGTCTCCGAACAGCAGCGCGAGATCGCCGGGCTCCGGGACCGGCTCGCCGCCGAACTGTCCCGCCGCAACGCCGAACTGGCCGCCGTCCAGCACGAGCAGGAGCTCACCGCCTCCACCCAGCGGGCCTTCCTCAGCGTCGCCCGCCGGATCCTGGTGATGGCGCACGACCAGCAGGCCCTGCTGGACGAGATGGAGCGCACCCACGACGACCCGGCCCTGCTGGAGGGCCTGCTCAAGGCCGACCACGCCGCCGCCCAACAGGCCCGGCTCGCCCAGACGCTGGCCGTGCTCTGCGGCGCCCGGGCCGGCCGCCACTGGCCGGAGCCGGTCTCGCTGGAGGATGTCGTGCGCGGCGCCCAGTCGCGCATCCTGCCCTTCCAGCGGGTGATGATCCGCAGCCGGATCGAGACCGCGGTGGTCGGCGCGGCCGCGGAGGCGCTGATCCACGCCGTGGCCGAACTGCTGGACAACGCCACCCGCTACTCCCCGCCCAGCACCCAGGTGTTCGTCACCCTGATGCCCGTGCACAACGGCGCCGTCATCGAGATCGACGACGGCGGCGTCGGCATGCCCGAGCAGGCCGTGGCCAAGGCCTCCGCCGCCCTGGCCGGCGGCTCCACGGTGGAGATCTCCCGGCTCGGCGAGGTGCCGCAGCTCGGCCTGGCGGCGGTCGGCCGGCTCGCCGAGCAGTACGGGTTCCGGGTCACCCTCAGCTCCGCGCCCTCGCCGTACGGCGGGGTGCGGGTCGTGGTGCTGCTGCCGAACGCGCTGCTCACCGAACCGCTGCCGCCGACCGTGCCCGGCCTGGGCATGGACGACGCGGTGTTCGGGGGCGGCCAGCGCCGCGGCGCCCCGCCGTCGGGCGGGACGGGCCGCGGCACCGGGTACGGAGCCGCGCCCGTGCGGCCCGGCCAGGGCTCGGCCGCCCCGTACGACCCCGCGTCCGCCCCCGGCTACCCGCCCGCGTACCCCTCTCCCGGGTACCCGCCGATCGGGCAGCCGCCGGCCGGGCAGCCCCCGGCCGCACCGTCCGCCGCGACCCCGGCGGGCGGCCCTCCGGCGGGCGAGGTGCCGGAGCCCGGCACCACCCCGCCGCCGCTGCCCCGCCGGAGCCACCGGCGCGGCCGCGCCGCCACCCGGCACGCGGCCACCGCCGCCTCCGCCCCGCCGCCGGCCCCGCCGTACCGCTCGGCGCAGCAGGCGCAGGCGTTCATGGCGATGTTCCAGGCCGGTACCGCCAGCGGCCGCTCGGCCGCCCGGGCCAACTCCCAGGCCCAGACGGCGTACCGGCCCCGGACCCCGTACCAGGACCAGGCGGCGTCGCAGGACCCGGCGGCGCAGCAGGACCGGGCCCTCCCCCGCGGCCCGTTCGGCCAGGACCGGGACGGGTTCCCTCCCCCGGGACACTCCCCGGCCCCGGCCCCGCACGACCCTTCCCTTCCCGCTTCCCCCCAGCTTCCCCAGCGCTCCGGAGAGTTCCATGACCACCACCCCTGACCTCGGCTGGCTGCTCGCCGACATCATCAACGTCCCCGAGGTCCAGCACGCCGTCGTGGTGTCCAACGACGGCCTGGAGATCGGGCGCAGCGAGAACATCGTCCGCGAGGACGCCGAACGGCTCGCCGCCGCCTGCTCCGGCCTGCAGTCGCTGGCCCGCGGCGTCGCCCAGGGCTTCGGCGGCCACCACAGCGCCACCCGGCAGATCATCATCGAGTACGGCGGCGGCTACCTCTTCATCGTCGCCGCCGGCGCCGGCGCCCACCTGGCCGTGGTGACCGGCGAGGCCGTCGACGCCGGCCTGGTCGCCTACCAGATGCAGGTCCTCGTCGAGCGGATCGGCACCCACCTCACCAGCCCGCCGCGCGCCGACCTCGCGGCGGGGGGTCACCGGTGAGCGGCGGCCCGGTCCGCCCCTACGTCATCACCGGCGGCCGCAGCCGCTCCACCCGCCCCGAGCTGGCGATCGAGAGCCTGGTCAGCGCGTTACCGGACCGGCCCGAGCTGCCCGAGGACGCGCTGCTCAACCGTGAGCACCAGCGGATCGTCGACCTCTGCCGCAGCCTGCTGTCGATCGCCGAGGTGGCGGCCCACCTGGGGCTGCCGCTCGGCGTCGTCAAGGTGCTGGTCGGCGACCTCTGGGACCTCGGCGCCGTCCAGGTGCTCCCGCCCGTCCCGCAGGCCGAGCGCCTGCCCACCACTCTCCTGGAAGAGGTGCTCGTTGGCCTCCGCCAACTCCGCTGACCCGCTCGCCGGCCCGGTGGCCGCCGCGCCGTCCGTCCCGCCCGCCGACCCGCACTACCTGCCGCCGTCCGTCCAGGGCGCGGTGAAGATCCTGGTCACCGGCCCGTTCGGGGTCGGCAAGACCACGCTGGTCGGCTCGCTCAGCGAGATCACCCCGCTGCGCACCGAGGAGACCATGACGGCCGCGAGCGCCGGCGTGGACGACCTCACCGGGCGCCCCGGCAAGACCACCACCACGGTGGCGCTGGACTTCGGCCGGATCACGCTCAACCGGCGGCTCGCGCTGTACCTGTTCGGCACGCCCGGCCAGCAGCGGTTCTGGCCGCTCTGGGACGACCTGTCGCGCGGGGCGCTCGGCGCGATCGCCATGGTCGACCTGCGCCGCCCGGACGAGAGCTTCGACGTGCTCGGCCGGCTGGAGGAGCAGCGGATCCCGTTCGCGGTGGCGGTCAACACCTTCCCGGACGCGCCGAGCTACCCGGAGGAGGAGCTGCGCTCCGCGCTGGACCTGCTGCCCGGGGCGCCGATCCTGTACTGCGACGCGCGGGACCGCCGGGCGGCGTACGACCTGCTGATCGACTTCGTCGACCACCTGCACCGCACCGCCGTCCTGGAGCTGCAGCGATGACCGTTCCCGAGCCCGCCGGCACGGCCGCCGTCCCGCCGCCGGGATGCCCCGCCCACGCGGGCGGCGCCGCGACCCACCGCGGCACGCTGCCCGGCGGACTGCCCGTCGGGGTGCCGCTCACCCCGCTGTACGGCGCCGCCGTCGCCGACGACCCGCACGGCCTGTACGCCCGGCTGCGCGAGCAGTACGGCCCGGTGGCGCCGATCGAGCTGGAGCCCGGCGTCGAGGCCTGGCTCGTCCTCGGCTACCCCGAGCTGCTCGAACTCACCCGCAACGAGGCGCTGTTCTCCAAGGACTCGCGCCGCTGGCGGGTGCCCGCCGAGGGCCGGCTGGCCGCCGACTCGCGGCTGCAGCCGATGACCTCCTGGCGCCCCACGCTGCTCAACCTGGACGGCGCCGAGCACCAGCGGCTGCGCGCCGCCGTGGCCGACACGCTCGCCCGGATCGACCACCGGCAGCTGCGCGGGACCACCGAGACCGCCGCCAACGCGCTGATCGACAGCTGGGGCCCGGACGGCACCGCCGACCTGGTCGCCCAGTACGCCCGCCGACTGCCGCTGCTGGTCTTCACCCAGCTGCTCGGCCTGCCCGCCGACGCCGGTCCGCACCTCATCCGGCTGATCAGCCACATCGCCGACAGCGGCGCCGAGTCGGTGCGCGCCAACCAGGAGTTCCAGGCGGTTCTGGTCGACCTGGTGCAGCGCCGCCGCGCCACCCCCAGCGCCGACCTCACCTCCTGGCTGCTGGCCCACCCGGCCGCGCTGACCGACGAGGAGGCGGTGCACCACCTGGTGGTGATGATGGTCGCCGGGAACGAGACCACCATCTGCTGGACCGGCAACACGCTGCGGCTGCTGCTCACCGACCGCCGGTTCCGGGCCACCCTCACCGGCGGCCGGCTGACCGTCGCCGACGCGCTGGAGGAGGTGCTCTGGCGCGACCCGCCGACGCAGAACTTCCCCGGCCGCTGGGCCACCGGCGACACCGTGCTCGGCGGCCAGTACATCAGCCGGGGCGACATGCTGGTGCTCGGCCTGGCGGCGGCCAACGCGGACCCGGCCGCCCAGGGCCCCGGCGCGCTCGGCCACGCCGGTCTCGGCGGCAACCGGGCGCACCTGGCGTGGGGCGCGGGCAAGCACGTCTGTCCGGCCCAGCACCCGGCGCGGATCATCGTCGAGACCGCCGTCGAGACGCTGCTGCACCGGCTGCCGGACCTCCAGCTGGCCGTGCCGGCCCACGAGCTGGCCTGGCGGCCGTCGCCCTGGTCGCGTGCCCTGGCCAGCCTGCCGGTGCTGTACAGCGCCTTCACCCCGCCCCGCCCGCCCGCGCCCGAGAGGCCCTCCGCATGGACACCGCCGCAGCTGCCGGAAGACCAGGACACGACCGTCACGCCGAACCCGCCGGGCCCGGTGGAGGCGCCGTCGGAGCCGGGGCCGGCCGGCCCGGGCCCGTCCGGCTCGACGCCCTCGGACGCGACCAGCACGGGGAGAACGCCCGGCTCCGGGAAGCCGGCCCGGCGGTCCTGGTGGAGCTCCCTGGCGGGGTGGTGGTCTGGGCAGTAACCCACCACGACACCCTGCAGCAGCTGCTCGCCGACCCGCGCGTCGGCAAGGACCCGCAGCTGTGGACGACGTTCCGGGAGGGGCGGCTGCCCGAGGGCTGGCCGCTGACCACCTTCGTCACCGTGCCCGGCATGATCACCGCCGACGGCGAGGACCACCGGCGGCTGCGCGGCCTGGTCACCCAGGCGTTCACGCCGCGCCGGGTCGCCGCGCTGCAGCCCGCGATCGAGGCCCGCGCCACCGCGCTGCTCGACCGGATCGCCGGGCTGGAGGCCGCCGCGGAGGGCTTCGACCTGCGCGAGCACTTCGCCTACCCACTGCCGATGCAGGTGATAGGCGAGTTGCTCGGCCTGCCGCCCCGGCAGCAGGACGAGCTGCACGAGCTCTCCGACACCCTGGTCTCCAGCTCCGCCACCCCCGAGGCCGCCGTCGCCGCGCAGCGCTCGCTGTTCGCGCTGCTCGCCTCGGTGGTCGCCGCCAAGCGGGCCGAGCCCGGCGACGACCTCACCACCGACCTCATCGCCGCCCGCGCGGACGAGGACCGGCTCAGCGAGAGCGAGCTGGTCGGCACCCTGCTGCTGATGCTGGTGGCCGGCCACGAGACCACGCTCAACCTCATCACCAACGCCGTCCGCGCCCTGCTCGCCCACCCCGGGCAGCTGCGGCTGGTGCTGGACGGCACGGTGCCGTGGTCGGCGGTCGTCGAGGAGACGCTGCGCCACGACTCGCCGGTCGGCCAGTTCCCGCTGCGCTACGCGACCGAGGACATCCCGGTCGGCGACGCGGTGATCCGGCGCGGCGAGGCGCTGCTCGCCTCGTACGCGGCCGCCGGGCGCGACGGCGCCCACTACCCGGACGCGGACCGCTTCGACGTCACCCGGCAGCCGAACCGGCACCTCTCCTTCGGGCACGGGCCGCACTTCTGCCTCGGCTCCGGGCTCGCCCGGCTGGAGGCGGAGACGGCGCTGCGGCTGCTGTTCGAGCGCTACCCCGCGCTGGCGCTCGCGGACGGACCCGCGCCTGAGCCGATCGGGTCGTTCGTCAGCAACAGCGTGCGGACGCTCCGGGTGACCGTCTGACGCGCGGTGACCGAGGGCGGCCCGGGTCGTTGGGGGGTTCATGAAGAAACTCGCCACCCTGGCCGCCCTCACCCTGGCCGGTCTCGCCGCCGCCGTGCCCGCCGCGTCCGCCGCCACCTCCGTCGCGAACTCCCCGGACGCGCTGGGCGGCCTGTCCAACGGGCTCACCCTCTCCCCCGCCGACCTCGTCATCCACGAGGCGAAAGACCTGCCACTGGTCGGCAAGGCCGCCACCGAGATCGAGGCCATCGGCAACGACCAGATGACCCACCCGGGCCTCAGCGGCCAGATCGGGCACGGTCTGTGACCGGCGTGCGGCGGCCCCGCGCGCTCGGGCTGGCCGCGCTGGCGCTGGCCCTCGCGCCGGCGCCCGCGTTCGCTGGGTCTGCTGAGTCCGCGCCGGCGCCCGGGTCCGGCGCGAACGGCTGGGACTTCAGCGCCGCCGCGACCTGTCTGCAGGAGGTGGCGGTCGTCCCCGCGCTCGGCAGCCACGCCGCCGGGCCCAGTCACTGCGCCCGCGGGAACCTGCTCGACCACGCCGTGGGCACGGTCGACTCGCTCACTCCGTGAGGTACAGCCCCTGCACCTCCCGGTAGTCCAGCCCGCCGTCGAGCGCGGTGTACGTGCCGTGCGCGTACACCTCCTCGGCGGCGCGGCGCACCGCCGCGTAGGCCGCCTTCGCCAGGCCCGGCCCCAGGCTGACCCGGGCCACGCCCAGCGCCGCCAGCTCCGGCACGGACGGCGAACCCGGCCCGGCCAGCACGTTCAGCGGCGCGGGGACGGCCTCGACCAGCGCGGCGATCACCGCCGGGTCGGCCACCCCCGGCACGAAGACGCCGTCCGCGCCCGCCGCGACATAGGCCCGCAGGCGCTCCACCGCCTCCTCCAACCGCCCCTGCGGCGCGCCGATCCGCCGCAGGAAGACGTCGGTGCGGCCGTTCACGAACAGCGGCACGCCGGCCGCGTCCGCCGCCGCCCGGGCCGCCGCGATCCGCTCGGCCGTCTCGGCCGCGGGCCGGTCGCCGTCCTCCAGGTTGACGCCCACCGCGCCGGTGGCGAGCAGCGCGGCGACCGTCCCGCCGACGCCGGCGGCGGTGTCGGCGAACCCGCTCTCCAGGTCCGCGGTGACCGGCAGCGGCCCGGCCGCGCGGACCACCAGTGCGGTCTGCGCCAGCACCGCCTCCCGGTCGGCGGCGTCCCCGTCGGCGCTGCCGAGCGCCCAGCTGACGCTGGCGCTCGCCGTGGCGACGGCCGGCGCCCCGGCGGCCGCGACCAGCCGGGCGCCCACCGCGTCCCAGACGTTGGCGAGCACCAACGGCGCCCCGGGGCGGTGGAGTTCACGCAGACGGCGGGCCTTCTCCCGCTGCTCCGTCGACATCGCCCCGCCCCTCACTTCGCCGCGGCCGGGCTGAGCCGGGAGGTCACGCCGATCCGGTTCCAGGCGTTGATGGTGATGATCAGCGCGATCAGCTGCGCCAGCTCGGCCGGCTCGAAGTGGGCGGCGGCCTCGTCGTAGACGGCGTCCGGCACATGGCCCTGGGTGAGCAGCGTGACCGACTCGGTCAGCGCGAGCGCGGCGCGCTCCCTGGCGGTGAACCACGAGGTCTCGCGCCAGGCGGGGAGGGCGAGCAGCCGGTGGTTCTGCTCGCCGTGCTTCAGCGCGTCGGTGGAGTGCATGTCGATGCAGAACGCGCAGCCGTTGATCATCGACGCGTGCACCTTGACCAGCTCCGCGAGCACCGGGTCCACACCCTGCCGGGCGGCGCGCTCCACGGCGAACATCGCCTTGTAGTACTCGGGAGCGAGGTCGGGCAGCGAGATCCGCTGCGCCGGGGCGGGCACGGAGGCGTCGGTGCTGTCGTTCGTGATCGTCATGCCCGCCAGCCTAGGGAGCCCGCGGCCCACCGTCCCGGTCCGTTCACACGCGAAAATCCTGCGCCACTTCGACCGGGCCGGACGCCGGTCCGTCGCCCGCCACCCGATCAGATCATGTGCCGCACAAGTTCGTGAACGCTGGTCGACGGGTTGCGGTGTTGGCCCCCGCAGACGGACCAGCGCTTGCCGGCCCGCTGGACGGCGTCCTCCACTCGCCCGCTGTAGGCCTTGAAGTCGATGGACTTCTTGTCGTAGTCGCCCACGTGCTTCTTGAGCAGCGGGACGACTTGGCGGTAGGCGGAGAGGTGCGCGTTGTGGTCGCAGAAGTGCAGCAACAGCCAGTACTCGAAGCACGGTGTCGACAGCGCGACGAGGATTCCCTCCTTCTCCGCGAGCCCGATGGCCTGGTCGATGTCGAACTCGTCCTTGTCCAGGACCACCCAGTAGTCGTCGAAGACGTCCCGATCGGCGTTCCTGTGCTTGACCGCGGCCCGCACCACGTTCAGGGGATCACTGGTCTCCACCCGCACCTTGACGACGATGTTCGACTTGCGGCGCTCGTTCCGCAACCCCTCGAAGTACTGCTTCTCGGTCTGCGCCGCACCGCACAACACCAGGATCCGCTGCTGGACGCGGCGTCTCTCCCGAGCCCTCCGACTGGCCGGAATCGACGTCCGAAAGCTACTCATCGGCACCCTTCCCCGCGGGAACAGCCGCCTCGGCCAGCTCGTCGGAGAGCACGAACGGCACGGCCCCGATCGATCCTCCGAGGTACCGCCGCTCCCAGTTGAGTCCGTCCCGGGGCTTGAAGTCCGTCAGCGGGAAGAGGAGCGACTCTCCGAGCTCGTTCTTCTCCACCAACCAGATCTCGTCACGCCGGAGCAGTTCCTCTCCCCCGTGGCGGCCGAGCAACGAGCTGTCGTGCGTGGTGAAGACGAGCTGAGCACCCTCCGGATTCGTCCCGGGCCCCTGGAACAGTCGGACGAGCTGGGCGAGCAGGAGCGGGTGAAGGCTGGTGTCGAGCTCGTCGACCACCAGGGTCCAGCCGTGGTCCAGTGCTGCGAGGACGTAGCCTGCGGCCTCGAACCACGCACGGGTGCCGCGGGACTCCTCCTCGAAGGGGAGTTTCGCCACTTCCGCGCCGGCGTGTTCGAAGAGGATGCTTCGCGGCCGGCTCAGGAGTTCCGCGGGGATGACCGGCGGTTCGTCGCCGGTGTAGAGCACCCGGGTCACGTCCTGGTCGGTCTTGATGCGCACCGAATTGGGTTCGGCCAGATCCTCGACGGGAACCCGCTCGAACACCACGTCGTTCACCCGCCGCTCGATCCGCGAGATCCCGAAATCAGCAGCCTTTATCAGGCGTTGGATCCGCTCGGAGTTCTCCGGGTCACCGAGCATCCGCAGCGTCCGGCTGCGCATCAGGCGCACGTTCGTCCGCTCGTCCGAGGTGAACCAGAGCGACTGGTGGAACCAGTCGTAGACCGCCTGCGGAGCCTCGATCTTCGCGCGGGCCGCGTAGAGAAGGAAGAGGCCGTCGTCCGGTGTGAGGTCCTGCAACAACTGGATCTTCGGCGAATTCAGGGTGCGTCCCGTCCGGTACTTTCCGCCGCTCCTGTCGAACAGCACGACCTTTCTCCCCTTCGGGTAGGAGAAAAGCCACTCGTCGACGATGAGGTCGCCGCTGACCCCGAAACCGTAGGAGTAGCGGACGCCGTCGACGAGGATGTCGACCGCGTAGTTCGACGGGCGCCGCTTCGACTCGGAGTCGAGCAGGAACGGCTGCTGGCGCTCGCCGCCGGATGCCCTCCAGGCGGTGTCCTGGTCGGTCACGGTGTCGTGCATGAACCGCAGAGCGTGCAGCACGTTGGACTTGCCGGAGGCGTTGGCGCCGTAGATCGCGGCGACTCTGACCGACTTCTCGTCCTTGCGGTACACCGCCCGCAGGTCCAGATCCTGCTCGTCCTTCAATGAACGGTGATTGGAGACCCTGAAGTCGAGTAGCACGCCTGACTCCTCTCTGGGCCCCGCAGAGGCACCGGTAGCCACATTGTGAACAAGTGATTTGCGCGACAGAGATCACGAGAACGGTACGGCTCAACAGACCCGGGCGCCAGTAGCTCGTGATGACGACCGTGTCACTGCCGGTTCACGAACGGGCGTGCGAGGATCGCGGGGAGGGTGGTGCGGACGAGGGCAGGGGGACGGGACGTGTGTACGGCGTTCGTGAGCATCGAGCCGGCGGCCGCGGTGCCGGTGCTGCTGCTGTCGGTGCGGGACGAGTACGCCGGACGGCGGTGGGCGCCGCCCGGCCGGCACTGGCCCGCGCAGCCCTCGGCCGTCGGCGGGCTGGACCTGGTCGCGGGCGGGACGTGGCTCGCGGTGGAGCCGGGCGGTGCGGGGCCGGTGGCCGCGTGCCTGCTGAACGGTTTCGGCACCCCGGCGGCGGAGGGCGGGCGGCTGTCGCGCGGCGAGCTGCCGCTGCTGGCCGTCCGGGGCGGCCGGGTCGCGGACCTCGACCTCGACCGCTACGACCCCTTCCACCTGGTGATCGTCCGGCCCGACGGCGCGCGGGTGCTGAGCTGGGGCGGCAGCGGCGGCCGGCTCACCGAACTGGAGCTGCCGACCGGCCTGAGCGTCGTCCTCAACGACGGGCCGGAGGGGCTGGCCGAGAGCCGCACCACCTCCGAGCGGATCCGCGCCCTGATGGCCGCCCGCGCCGCCCACTTCCGGGCCCGCTTCGCCGCCGAGCCCCGGCCGCGGCCCCGGGCGGACACCTCGACGGCCGGGGAGGCGTGGGGCGGCTGGCTGCCGATCGTCACCGGCGACGGGCTGGCCCTCGACGACCCCGCCGCCCTCATCCAGCGGCGCGAGTTCGGGGACGGCCGGATCTGGGGCTCGTCCTCGATCTCGCTGCTGGCCCTCGCGCCCGGGAGCGTCCGCTACGACTTCGCCGCCGTTCCCGTCGAGCCGGACGGCTGCGAGGGCTGGCGGCGGGTGGAGCTCCAGGGCCGGTAGCCGGCCCCGGTCGCCGAGGGCGCCGCCCACAAGACGGCGGCGGGCGCTAGCGGCGGTCCAGAAGGCCTCGGTCGAGGGCGGTGACGACGGCGTGGGTGCGGTCGCCGACGTCGAGTTTGGCGAAGATCCGCAGCAGGTGGGTCTTCACGGTGGCCTCGGTGATGACGAGGCGGCGGCCGATCTCCACGTTGGACAGGCCGTCGGCGACGGCGCTCAGCACCTCGGTCTCGCGGGCGGTCAGCGTGACGGGGGCGGGGCGGCGCATCCGGGCGACCAGGCGTTCGGCGATCCGCGGGGCCAGCACGGTCTCGCCCCTGGCCGCCGAGTGGATGGCGTCGACGAGCCGTTCGCGGGTGGTGTCCTTGAGCAGGTAGCCGATGGCCCCGGCCTCGACCGCGCGCTCGATCTCCTCGTCGGTGTCGTAGGTGGTCAGGATCAGCACGCGGGTGGCCGAACCGGCGGCGGTGATCTCGGCGGTGGCGCTCGCCCCGTCGAGGACCGGCATCCGCAGGTCGAGCAGGGCCACCTCGGGCCGCAGGCGGGCGACGAGGTCGACGGCCGCGCGGCCGTCGCCGGCCTCGCCGACGACCTCGACGGTGGGCTCCGCGGCCAGCAGGGCGACCAGCCCGGCTCGCATCACGGTGTGGTCGTCGACCACGACGGTCCGGACCCTTCCCGTACCGGGTCGCACGCCGTCACCCCCGTCCGTCGGCGGGGAGGGCGGCGAGCACACGGGTGCCGTCGCCGACGGAGCTGGTCACGGTGAGCTCGCCGCCGAGTTCGGCGAGCCGTCGGCGCATGCCGTTGAGTCCGAAGCCGCGGGAGTCCCGCACCACGAACCCCTTTCCGTCGTCGGTGATCTCCAGTTCGACGCCGGAGGCGCCCGGCGCGAGGACGACCGCCACCTGGGAGGCGGCCGCGTGCTTGCGGATGTTGGCCAGCGACTCCTGGGTGCAGCGCAGGAGCGCGATCCGGGTCGGCCGGTCGCACACGACGTCCGCCAGCTCCGCCGTCACGGGAAGCCCGGTGTCCTCGGTGAACCGGTCCAGGGTCCGGCGCAGGGTCGCGGCGATCGAGCCGGGCGCGAGCCCGCTCTGCGGGGCCGATCCCACCAGCACCCGCGCCTCGGCGAGGTTCTCCCGGGCGGTCTGCTCGATCGAGAGCAGGTGCCGGGCCGCCCGCCTGGGGTCGGTGCCGAGGCCGGCGGCGGCCGCCTCCGCCAGCACGATGATGGAGGCGAACCCCTGCGCCAGGGTGTCGTGGATCTCCCGGGCGAGCCGCTCGCGCTCCTCGGTGGCGCCCTGCAGCCGGTGCGCCTCGGCCAACCGCAGCCGGGCGGCCTCCAGTTCGGCGCCCAGCCGGCCGGCGCGCTCGTCGCTCTGCTCGACGATCCGGACCACCCCGAGCCCGACGAGCACGCCCGCCAGCCAGCCGATCACGGTGAAGACGACGTTGCCCGCGGCGAACTCCTGGGCGTCCCAGGCTTGGTGACGGACGATGCCGGTCACGGTGGCCGCCGCGGCGAGGGCGCTGAGGGCGATCGCCCGGCGCGGGCTCCCGGCGAGCAGCCAGAACTGGGGGAGCGAGACGATGAACAGCGCCGCGCCGTCGCCGCGGACGAGCGCCAGTGCCCCCATCGCGGCCACGAGCACGCCCAGGAAGGCCTGCGGCCGCAGCACCGGACGCCTGGGGCGGGCCGAGACGCCCGCGTAGCAGAGGGCCAGCGCCGCCGACAGCCCGATCGACCAGTACGCGGTGGCGCCCGCGTCGTCGAGCACGGAGACGACCGGGGGGAAGATCCCCAGGACGACCCACCCGGCCACGTACCACCGGCGGAGCGCGCGTAACCGGAACCGGTCGTCGGACTGCGGGAGACGCGTCATGACGGTCAGCCTACGATCGCCCGCCGGGGGCGCGGCCGGGGGCGGGGGCGCTTCGGCGGCCACCAGGCCGTGTCGCGGAGCAGCAGCAGGGCCGAGGGCAGCACCATGAGCCGGACGACCACGGCGTCCAGCAGCACGGCCACGGCCAGACAGAAGCCCATCTGCTTCATCTCGGTGAGGTGCAGGGCGACGAAGGCCCCGAACACCGTCACCATCACGACCGCCGCGCTGGTGACCACCCGGGCCGACCGGCCGATCCCCGCGAGGACCGCCTCGCGGGCCGGCGTCCCGGCGCGGACGAACTCCTGGATCCGGCTGACCACGAACACCTGGTAGTCCATCGACAGGCCGAACAGGATCACGAAGAGGAACAGCGGCACCCGGGAGGCGATCGCGCCCAGCGAGTCGAAGGCGAGCAGGCCCTCGGCCCACGTCCCCTGGAAGACCGCGACCAGCAGGCCCAGCGAGGCCGCCGCGGACAGCAGGTTGAGGACGACGCCGAGCAGCCCGAGGACCGGCGAGCGGAACGCCCAGAGGGTCATCAGGAAGGTGGCCAGCAGCAGCAGGCCGACGACCAGCGGCAGCGTCGAGCGCTCGTGTGCCACGTAGTCACGGCCCCGCGCCACGTCCCCGCTCACCGCGCTCCGCGTTCCCGCCAACGAGCCGACGGTGGCGGGCAGATGGACCCGCCGGAGGTGGTCGAGGGAGGTGATCGCCTCGGTCGAGGAGGCGGGGAACGGGACGGCCAGCTCCAGGACGGCGATCCGGCCGTCGGCGGAGGTGCGCAGCACCGGTTCGGCGCCGGCGGCGAACAGCGGGTCGGCCTGCGCCCGCCGGCCGAGGTCGTTCAGGGCCCGCTTCACCTCGGCGGCCCGGTCGGGGGCGGCGCGGGTGACGACCTCGTGCCGGGTCAGGAGCTCGGGGAAGGCGGCGGTGAGCCGGTCGTGGACCCGCATCGCGGGGATGTCGCGGGAGAAGGTGTCCTTGCCGGGGTCGACGAGTTTCAGGCCGAGGGCGGGCGCCGCCAGGCCGAGCATGAGGAGGGCCGAGAGGCAGAGGGTGAGCGCGGGGTGCCGCTGCGCGGGCCGGAGCAGGGCGGCGACCACCCGGCCGGGGCCGTCCGCCGTGCGGCGCCCGAAGCGGTACCTCGACGCCCTGCGTCCGGCGCGGCGCCCGGCGCGGCGCTCGGCGCGGCGGCCGATCGTCACCAGCAGGGCGGGCAGCACGGTCAGCGAACTCGCCACGGTGACCGCCACGACCAGGATGGTGCCCGTCGCCAGCGAGGAGAAGATGACGTCCGAGGCCAGGTAGAGGGTGGCGGTGGAGACGATCACGGCGAGACCGGAGACGAGGACGGCCCGCCCCGCGGTGGCGGCCGCCAGCTCCACCAGGGCCTCCGGCGCGAGCCGCCCGCCGCCGCGGGCCCGTTCCTCGCGTTCGCGCTCCAGGTGGAAGAGGGTGTAGTCGACGCCCACCGCGAGGCCGATGAGCAGGATCATGTTGGTCCCGACCCCGGCGTCGGGGACGAGGTGCGAGACCAGCATGGACAGGCCCAGGGCGGCGGCGATCGAGGAGAGCGCCAGCAGCAGCGGCACGCAGGCCGTCACCACCGAGCCGAAGACGAGCAGCAGCGTCACGAGCGTCACCGGCAGGGTGATGCGCTCGGAGAGCGCGAGGTCCTTCCCGCGCTGCTCGTTGACGCCCTTGCTGACGGAGGGCGAGCCGGTCTCCTCCACGATCAGTCCCGGGTGGGCCTCCTGCGCCTTCGCGGTCTGTTCCAGGAGCGGGACGACGTTCTTCCGTCCTTCGAGCTCGGGCCCCTTCAGCACCACGGAGACCCGGACGGCCTCGCCGTCCGGTGACCGGACGGGCTCCGCGACCCCGGCCACCCCGGGCAGTGCCCGCATGCGCGCGGCGACGTCCCGGGCCGCCGCGGCCGCCGCGGCCGCGTCCAGTCGCCCGGCGGCGGAGCGGATGACGACGTGTTCCACGGGCCGGCGCTCCAGGCCCCCTTCGGCGGCGATCGCCTCGGCACGCCCGGCCTCGCCGACCCGGTAGTCCTCGGTGGTGGCCTCACGGGTGCCGGCGGCCACGCCGACGCCGAGGCAGAGGACGACGAAGGCGAACCAGCCGGCGATGGCGGTCCGGGCGTGCCGGGCGCTCCAGCGGGCCATCCGCACGGGGAGTTGATTCATACCCGCGATCCTGCGCAACCGGCCCCGGCCCGCGACACGCCTGCCCGGTGGAACCCGCCGTCCACCGGTCGGTGGACGGCAGGCCCCCCGGGGCGGGCGGTCAGGTCCTCGGCAGGTCGTGGAGGCAGGCGTCGAGCAGCGCGGCCAGCGCCTCCGGGCGTTCGAGGTGGAGGTCGTGGGTGGTGCCGGGGATGCTGACCGCCGTGGTGTCGGGGCGGTGGTGGAGCATCCGTTCCAGATCCTCCGCCTCGACGATCGTGGACCGGGCGAGGACGACCAGGGTGGGGCAGGTGATCCGGCTCCACTCGGGCCACCAGGAGCGGTGGGTGTTCTCCCGGAGGGACGCGAGCATCACGTCCGCCGCGAAGCGGGGGTGCCAGCCGTCCTCCCGCTCCTCCAGCCCGGCCGCCCAGCCCGCGCCGACGGGGCCGCCGCCGAGGAACTCCGCGGCGGCCTCCCGGGTGGCGAACGGGGTGGGCCAGGAGGCGAACCAGGCCCCGATCCCGTCCACCGCCTCGGGGGTCGTACGGCCGGGGCCGGCTTCCACCATCACCAGCGCCTCGACCAGGCCGGGGTGGGCGGCGGCGGTCAGCATCGCGGCGTGGCCGCCGTAGGACTGGCCGAGCAGGGTGACCGGGCCGGTGCCCAACCGGTCGATCACGGCGGCGACATCGGCGACGTGGGCGGCGCGGGAGACGTCCGCGGGGCGGCGGGTGCTCGCGCCGTGGCCGCGCTGGTCGACGGCGACGACCCGCCGGTGGGGGCTCAGGCGGCGGGCGAGGGCGTCCCACTCCCCCAGGTGCCCCGCGAGGCCGTGCAGGAGCACCAGCGGCGGACCGTCGCCGCCCCAGTCGTGGCAGACGAGGCTCACGTCGTCGCGGACGATGGTGTGTTCGATCATGCGTCGGTCTCCGGGAACGGCGGGCGGCCCCGGGAGACGCGGCGGTCCCCCGGGGCCGGTCGGGTGGTCGGTCGCGTCCGCCGGAAGGTCACTTCCGCCAGAACAGGTGGTGTGTCACGCCGCTCGGGCTGGGGACGACGTCCAGGTGGAAGCGGTCGCGCAGCTCGTCCGGGGATTCCCACAGCTTCAGCCCGGAACCGAGCTTCAGCGGGGAGACCGCCACGTGCATCGTGTCGACGAGGTCGGCGTCGAGGAACTCGCGGATGGTGGTGACCCCGCCGCCCAGACGGACGTCCTTGCCCCGGGCGGCCTCGCGGGCCTGCCGCAGGACGGTGGCCGGGTCGCCGGAGACGAAGTGGAACGTGGTGTCGGAGAGGGTGATCGACGGACGCCCGTGGTGGGTCATCACGAACACCGGGGTGCGGAACGGGGGCCGGTCCCCCCACCAGCCCTGCCACGCGTGGTCCTGCCAGGGGCCGCGCTGCGGACCGAACTTGTTGCGGCCCATGATCTCGGCGCCGATGTTGCGGGCGTAGTCCCGGGTGAGGTGGTCGTCCAGACCCCGGCTGCCCCCGGGGTCGGTGCGCATCGGCCAGCTGGCCGTCGCCCCGGCCCAGGAGAACAGCCGCTCCGCGTGGTCGAGACCGAACGGCCGCTCCAGGCTCTGGTCCTCGCCGGCGGCGATGCCGTCGCTCGACACGTTGAAGTTCTGGACCTTCAGGAGCTGGGTCATGTGCTTCCTCCGGTGTTGTCGTCGGGCACGCCGGCCTCCAGGCGGCGGGCCCGCTCGGTCAGGTGCCGGCGTTCCGGGGCGCTGGTGGCCCGGCGGGCGGCCTCGCGGTAGACCTCGGCGGCCGCCGGGTCGCCGAGGAGTTCCAGCAGGTGGGCCCGGGTGGCGAAGAGGCGGTGGTGGCGGGCGAACCGCTTGTCCGCCTCCAGCGGTGCCAGGGCGGCGAGACCGGCCTCCGGGCCCCTGACCATCGCCAGCGCCACCGCGCGGTTGAGGGTGATGAACGGGTTCTCGCCGTACCGGGCCAGCAGGCCGTAGAGGCCCAGGATCTGCGGCCAGTCCGTCGACTCCGCGTCCGGCGCCTCGTCGTGGACGGCCGCGATCGCCGCCTGGAGCTGGTACGGCCCGGGCCGGCCGTGCGGCAGGGTCCGGGTGATCAGGGCCACGCCCTCCTCGATCAGCGACGCGTCCCACAGCGAGCGGTCCTGCTCCGCCAGCGTCACCAGCTCCCCGCCCGGCCCGGTGCGCGCCGGACGGCGGGCGTCGGTGAGCAGCATGAGGGCGAGCAGCCCGGCCGTCTCGGCGTCGTCCGGCACGAGGCTCAGGAGCAGCCGGGTCAGCCGGATCGCCTCGGTGGACAGTTCGGGCACGGTCAGGTCGTCGCCGGTGCTCGCCGTGTAGCCCTCGTTGAAGATCAGGTAGAGGACCTGGCGGACCTCGGCCAGGCGCCCGGAGAACGGACCGTCGGGCAGTCCGGACGCCCGCACGGTCTGCTTGGCGCGGCTGATCCGCTGCGCCATCGTCGCTTCCGGTACCAGGAACGCCGCCGCGATCTGCGCCGTGCCGAGGCCGCCGACGGACCGCAGGGTGAGGGCGATCCGGCTGGGTGCGGACAGGTCCGGGTGGCAGCAGAGGAACAGCAGGTGCAGGGAGTCGTCCCGGCCGGAGGCGTCCGCGGCGTCCGGCGCGGGGCTGAGCAGCGCGGACTGCGGCGTGGCCAGCGCGAGCGCGTCCTCGCGGCGCCGGCGGGCCGCCTCGCTGCGCACGGCGTCGGTCAGCCGCCGCCCGGCGACCGTCACCAGCCAGCCCCGCGGGTTCTCCGGCACCCCCTCGGCCGGCCACTGGGTGGCGGCCGCCAGCAGCGCCTCCTGCACGGCGTCCTCGCAGGCGTCGAACTGCCCGCGCCCGTACCGGCGCACCAGCGCCCCGAGGGCCTGCGGCGCGAGGTCGCGCAGCAGGCCCCCGAACCCGCCCGGATCCGGCAGCCGGTCGACGCTCACACGTCCGCCGCGTTCGCCGGGGACTCGTGCAGGACCGGCCACAGCTCCACCGGCTCGACGTCCGCGAACGGCATGTCGGCGGCGATCCGCTGGGCGCGCTCCAGGCTCTCGCAGTCCAGCAGGTAGAAGCTGGCGATGTACTCCTTCGTCTCCAGGTACGGACCGTCGGTGACGACCGGCAGGCCCTCGGAGCGGCGGACCAGCTGGGCGGCGGCCGCGTCGGCGAGGCCGTAGGCGCCGATGAGTTCGCCGGTCTCGCGGTACTTGGTGTTGAACGCCTCCTGCTTGGCGATCGCCGCGGGCCACTCCTCGGCCGGGAACGCGTCCCACTTGGCCTGGTTGCCGTAGATCGTGACGAGGTACTTCATCTCGGGTGTCCTCCCGTCCCGCGTGCCCCGTGCGGCGCGCTCTCACCTTCGGTCGGAGCCGCCCAGCCGGGTCTCGACATCCGCCGGAAAGATTTTTTTCGACATCCTTCCGGGTTCCGCCGGGGCGGGGAAACCCGGCATGGTCGGCGGACCGGGGCGGGACGGGGTGCGGGCGGCGGTGCGGGCGGCGGTGCGGGCGGCGGTGCTGTCGCGGGGCGCCCCGCCGGGGGGGGGGGGGCCCCCCCCCCCCCCCCCCGCCCGGGGGGGGGCGGGGGCGGCGCCCCCCGGGGGGGGGGGGGGGGGGGGGGGGGGGGGGGGGGGGGGGGGGGGGGGGGGGGGGGGGGGGGGGGGGGGGGGGGGCGGGGGGCCCGCGGGGGGGGGCGGGCCCCCCCGGGGGCCCCCCCCGCGCCGGGCCTGGCGGGGCGTCAGTCCGCCGAGAGCCCGAGGCGCTCCAGGCGCTCCGGGTCGGTGAAGATGTCCAGCTCGACGACCCGGCCGCCGCGCACGGTGAACACCGCGAGCGAGACCGGGCGGCCGTCGGCGAAGGCGGCCACCGCCGGTTCGCCGTTGACCAGCACCAGGCGGGACTCCCCGGCGAACTGCGCGCCGAACAGGCTCGCCCCGGCCGCCACCTGGGCCGCGCCGCGCCGGAAGGTGGCCGGGCGCAGGGCGCCGCCGTCGGAGCGGGCCACCACGTCCGGGTCGAGGACGGCGAGCAGCGCGTCGAAGTCCCCGCGCCGGGCGGCGGCCAGGAAGGCCTCCACCACCTCGCGGCGCAGCGCCAGGTCGGCGTCCGGCGCGGGGGCGGCCCCCTGGACGCGGCGCCGGGCCCGGCTGGCGAGCTGGCGGGTGGAGGCGGAGGTGCGGCCGAGGATCGGGGCGATCTCGTCGAACGGCACCGAGAACAGGTCGTGCAGCACGAACGCCAGGCGCTCCGCCGGGGCCAGCGTCTCCAGCACGATCATCAGCGCGATGCCGACCGAGTCGGCGGTCAGGATCTCCTGCTCCGGGTCGACGGCCCGGGCCGCGCCGATGACCGGGTCGGGCAGCCGGACCTCCCGGCCGTCCTGGTCCTGCAGAGGGTCCTCGCGCCGGGCGACGCGCGAGCGCAGCAGGTCCAGGCAGACCCGGCCGGTCACGGTGGTCAGCCAGCCGCCCAGGTTGGCGACCTCGCTGACGTCCGAGCGGCTCAGCTTGAACCACGTCTCCTGGACGGCGTCCTCGGCCTCGCTGAGCGAGCCGAGCATCCGGTAGGCGACCGCCCGCAGATGGGGCCGGTGCTGTTCGAAGCGCTCGGCCAGAAAGTCTTCCCCGTCCACCTGTCACATCCTCGCGTCGGCATCCGTCGCTTCCCTGACGGACGTTAACCGGTCCGCGTGACGCCGGCGCTGGCGGCCCGCGCCCGGCGGATCACCGGACGGGCCGCCGGAGGTCCGCCGCCCGGCCGTCAGGGACGGCGGGGGCCGCGCGGTGAGGAGGACGGGGCCGGGCCGCCGGAGGGGCGCGGCCGGGGCGGGCGGGGCGGCCGGGCGGGGCCGAGGGCGGTCTGCCGGCGCTGGATCTCCTGCCAGGTCCGCGGCGGGCAGGGGCCCTGCGGGTGGTCGGAGAGGAAGCTCTCGTACGGCACCCGGCGCGGCGTCATGCCGATCTCGACCCAGGACGGTTTGCCGGTGCGGTCCCAGCCCTCGTTCTCCATCCGGATGTAGTCGGCCCGGTGCTCCTTGTCCTTGCTGGTGATCTGCAGGACCTCCGCGTACCCGGCCCGGGCGCCCACCACCACGCAGTAGTGCCGCGCCGCCTCCGCGCGGTCCCGGAAGGGCACCATCGCCACCCACACCTCCCCCGCCGCCGGACGGGCGACGGTGGCGGCGCGCGGGGCGGTGCCGCCGCGGACCGGGCGCGAGGCCGTCCGCACCCGCGGCGACGGGTCGCCGGCCCAGGACCGGACGCGCGTCCGCCACGCCCAGGCGAGCGCGCCGACCACGACGCACTGCAGGGCGGCACCGTTCGCGGCGGCCGGATCCTGGCCGCCGAAGACCTTCGGCACGAGGTGGGCGCCGACCAGGTGGGCGGCCGCCGACGAGGCCGCGGTCAGCCCGGCCGCGCGGGCGGGCACCACCCACAGGGCGACCCGGCGGGCCCGGCCGGCCTGCCGGTCCAGCAGCAGCGCCACCGCGTACGCGATGCCGACCAGGATCGCCACCTGCCCGGACGTGACGTGCTGCGGCGGGGTCTGCGCCTCCAGGAGAGCGGGCATCAGGACCGGCAGGGCGAGCGGGTAGCCCAGGGCCACGAAGAAGAGCAGCATGAAGAAGGCGCTCAGACAGCCACCGCCACCGGGCCGCCGCCTTCGCTGCGGGACCGCCGAACTCCCGTACCGGTACGCCATGTTCGCCACCCCCATCGCGATCGCGCGTCCGGCGCAATGTACCGGACATCCGGGAGCCGCGGGGGTTGCGGCGATAATCCCGCCATGAGCCGCCCCCGAACGCCCCCCGGCCCCGCTCCGAGCCCCCACCGCAGCCCTCCGCGCACCGCCCGCGGCACCGCCCGCGGCACCGCCCCCTGGACCGCGTTCGGCGGCGACCTGCACCTCGACCTCGGCGAACGGCGCGCCGCCGGGGCCGGGCTGCGCGCGGCACTGGAGGACGCGCTGCGCGAGGCCGTCCAGGACGGGCGGCTCGCGCCCGGCACCCGGCTGCCGTCCTCCCGGGCGCTCGGCGAGGACCTCGGGATCGCCCGGAACACCGTGGTGGAGGCGTACGGGCAACTGACCGCCGAGGGCTGGCTCAGCTCGCGGCGGGGCTCCGGGACGACGGTCGCCGAACGCGCCGCGCCCCGGCCCGCCGCCCGGCCGGTCGAGGTGCGGGCCGGGCGGCGCCCCACCGGGCGGCACGACCTGCTCGCCGGGCGCCCGGACCTCTCGCTGTTCCCGCGCTCCGCCTGGCTGGCCAGTGCCCGCCGGGCGCTGGCCGTGGCCCCGCACGAGGCCTTCGACTACGGCTCGCCGCTGGGGCGGATCGAGCTGCGGCGGGCGCTCGCCGGCTACCTGGCCCGGGTGCGGGGCGTGCGCACCGACCCGGACCGGCTGCTGATCTGCTCCGGCTTCGGCCAGGGCCTCGGCCTGCTGGCCGCCGCGCTGCGCGGGCGCGGCGCGGGGCGGATCGCCGTCGAGGGGTACGGGCTGCCGCCGCAGCGGGACACCCTGCGGGCGGCCGGGCTCGGCCTCGCGCCGCTGCCGCTGGACTGCTCCGGGGCGCGCACGGACCTGCTGGCGGAGCTGTCGGGCGCCGGGGAGGGCGCCGGCGGGCGGCTGGGGGCGGTGCTGCTCACCCCGGCGCACCAGTTCCCGACGGGCGCCGCGCTGGCCGCCGACCGCCGGGCGGCCGCCGTCCGCTGGGCCCGCGGGCACGACGGGTACGTGATCGAGGACGACTACGACGGCGAGTTCCGCTACGACCGGCAGCCGCTCGGCGCGATGCAGGCGCTCGACCCGGACCGGGTGGTGTACGGCGGGACGGCCGCCAAGAGCCTGGCGCCCGGACTGCGGCTGGCCTGGCTGGCGCTGCCCGACGAACTGGTCGAACCGGTCGCCGCGCTCAAGGAGGCGGCGGACACCATGAGCCCGGTGACCGACCAGCTCACCTTCGCCGAGCTCATCACCTCGGGCCGGTACGACCGGCACGTGCGGCGCTGCCGGCTGCACTACCGCCGCCGCCGGGACCTGCTGGTCGCGGCGCTCGCCGAACGGGCCCCGCGGGTGCGGGTCACCGGGATCGCCGCCGGACTGCACGCCGTCCTGGAGCTGCCGCCCGGCTCCCTGCCGGAGGCGGAGCTGATGGACCGCGCCCGCGCCGCGGGCCTGGTCCTCACCGGCCTCGGCTGGTACCTCGCCGGGCGGAACGCGGCCCCCGACGCCGCGCCGGCCCTGGTGGTCGGCTACGCCACGCCGCCCGACCACGCCTTCCCGGCCGCCCTGGACGCCCTGTGCGAGGTGCTGCGCACGGCCTGAGGGGCGAGCCGGGGCCGTCCGGGGCGGGGCCCCGGCGGCCGGGGGCGGCCCGGGGGCCGGGGCGGGGGCCTGGAAACGCGGCTCACGTGCTGAACGGGCCTCTGAGGTCCGCTACTTGCGGCTGCCCAGTTCGAACAGGAGGATGATGAAGCCGGCGAAGAGGTGGCCCCCGGCGGTGTAGATCACCAGGCGGTGGTAGACGCGGCGGTTGGCCCACTTGCCGGCGTCTATGGTCTTCGGGGCACCCTCCGCGTTGGTGTCCGGGGTGGGCACGGCGCTCGGGGCGGGGGTGGCGGCGGTCTCGGCCATCGGGGTCTCCTCCGGGTTTCCTGACATCGGGTCAGTGGTGCGGGGCGGCGGGGCCGCCGCCGAGGCAGAGTTCGCCGCCGGGGCTCTGCAGCAGGGTGTGCATGAAGAGCAGTTCGACCCCGGACGAGGAGTCGGCGGCGATGCAGTGCGGGGTGAGCGAGTCGAAGTGGGCGGAGTCGCCCTCCTCCAGAATGTGGACGCGGTCGCCGAGGGTCAGCTTCAGCCGCCCCTGGAGGACGTAGAGCCACTCCTCGCCGGGGTGGACGCGGACGACGGCGTCCTGCACGCCCGGGGGGACGTGCACCCGCAGCGCCTGCATCGCCCGGCCGGGGGCGCCGGCCCGCCGGTAGCCCCAGCCGCCGGCCCGGCCCGGTTCGATCGCGCCGCCGCGCACCACCGGGTCCGGCTCGGTGAAGGTCTCGCCGAGCAGGCCGGACACGGAGGTGCCGTAGGCGCGGGCGAGGCCGAGCAGGACGGGCAGTGAGGGCTGCCGGCGTCCGGTCTCCAGTCGGGACAAGTAGGCTGGGGAGAGACCGACCCGGGCGGCGGCGACCTCCAGGGTGAGGCGGCTGCTGAGCCGGTGCTCGCGCAGCCTGGCGGCGAGGCCGGCCACCTCCTGCGTCTCCTGGTCGCCGACGGGAACGGCGGCGGCGGGGACGGCGGGAGCCTCGGACGGACCGGCTGGGCTGGTGGTCATGTGTCCAGTGGACACCTCACGTGCCGGGTGGGCAATTTTTTTGCCCCACAGGCAAGGGCGTGTGTCGGGCCGCTACGGGCGGGGAATGTTCCTGAGGTTGGACCGTGCCAGGTCGATCATCCGGCCCACGCCGCCGGAGAGCACCGTCCGGCCGGCGGCCAGCGCGAAACCCTTCAGCTGGGCGGCGGTGATGTGCGGCGGGATGGACAGCGCGTTCGGGTCGGTGACCACGTCCACCAGGGCAGGGCCCGGCCGCTCCAGCGCCTCGGCCAGCACCTCCCGCACCCGGGCCGGCTCGGTGACCCGCTTGGCCGGGATGCCCATCGCCCGGGCGATCCCGGCGTAGTCGACGTCACCGTTGTCGATCTCCGACTCCGGGTAGCCGGAGACCAGCATCTCCAGCTTGATCATGCCGAGCGCGCCGTTGTTGAAGACCACCGTCTTCACCGGCAGCCGGTGCTTGGCCACCGTCAGCAGCTCGCCGAGCAGCATCGACAGCCCGCCGTCGCCCGCCATCGCCACCACCTGCCGCCCGGGGAAAGCGAGTTGGGCGCCGATCGCGTGCGGCAGCGCGTTGGCCATCGAGCCGTGCAGGAAGGAGCCGATCACCCGGCGGCGCCCGTTGGGCTGCAGGTACCGGGCGGCCCAGACGTTGTTCATGCCGGTGTCGACGGTGAACACCGCGTCGTCGGCGGCCACCTCGTCCAGCACCGAGGCCACGTACTCGGGGTGGATCGGCAGGTGCTTCTCGATGTCCCGGGTGTAGGCGCCGATCACGCCCTCCAGGGCGCGGCAGTGGCGGCGCAGCATGTCGTCGAGGAAGGAGCGGTCGGTCTTCTGCTCCAGCAGCGGCAGCACGGCCCGCAGGGTGGCGGAGACGTCGCCGTGCACCGCGAGGTCGAGGGCGGTGCGGCGG
This sequence comes from Kitasatospora sp. NPDC002551, assembly GCF_040296005.1. NCBI lineage: Bacteria > Bacillati > Actinomycetota > Actinomycetes > Kitasatosporales > Streptomycetaceae > Kitasatospora > Kitasatospora sp. NPDC002551. The sequence continues at coordinate 54,966 of NZ_JBEOWI010000003.1, forward strand.
CCGAGCCGGGTGGCGTCGTGGTCCACCTGGACGGTGCGGGCCTGGGGCAGGAAGGAGTCGTAGGGGAAGTCGGTGCCGAGCAGCAGGACGAGGTCGGCGGAGTGCAGCGCCTCGTGGCAGGCGCCGTAGCCGAGCAGCCCGCTCATGCCGACGTCGTACGGGTTGTCGTACTGGATCCACTCCTTGCCGCGCAGGGAGTGCCCGACCGGCGCGTGCAGGGCCGCCGCGACCTCCATCACCTCGGCGTGCGCCGCCCGCACGCCCGCGCCGCAGAACAGCGCGACCCGGCGAGCGGCGTTGAGCGCGCGCCCGAGTTCCTGCACCTGGGACCAGGGCGGGGCGGCGACGGCCTGCTCGGTGAGGAAGTGGCTGGTGCCGGTCGGGCCGGCCGCGGAGAGCGCGGCGACGTCTCCGGGGAAGGCCAGTACGGAGACGCCGCGGGCGCCGAGCGCGTGCTGGATCGCGACCCGCAGCAGCCGGGGCAGCTGGCCGGGCGTGGAGAGCATCTCGCACCAGCCGCTGCAGTCGGTGAACACCCGTTCAGGGTGGGTCTCCTGGAAGAAGCCGGTGCCGATCTGGCCGGAGGGGATGTGCGAGGCGAGGGCGAGGACCGGGACGCCGCTGCGCTGGGCGTCGTAGAGGCCCTGGATCAGGTGGGTGTTGCCGGGACCGCAGGAGCCGGCGCAGACCGCGAGGCGGCCGGTCAGCTCGGCCTCGGCGGCGGCCGCGAAGGCGCCGGCCTCCTCGTTGCGCACGTGCACCCAGCCGATGCCCTCCGTCCGGCGGATCGCGTCCACGACGGGGTTGAGGCTGTCGCCGACCACGCCGTAGACCCGCTCCACCCCGGCCTGGCGGAGCACCGCGACCATCTGCTCGGCCACACTCACCACGGGGGATCTCCTCACGCCGGGGACGCACGACACCAGCACCGTGCGCCGCCGCCGGGCCCCCCGCACCCGGGGTGGGCCGGACGGGTGAGGGGGGCGGCCGGGGAGGGGGCGCGGTGGCCGGGGCGGGCGGCTACTCGGCGGCGAGGTGGTCCGGGCCGGAGGTGATCCGGCCGGCGGAGAGCCCGGACTGGGCCTGGCGGCGGGCCGGTTCGCGGCCGGGGGGCTGGCCGCAGCGCTCCTGGGCGGGCGGGGTGGTGGTGGGCAGCGAGACCGGGCGGCCCGCCTTCACCTGGACCGTCTCGCCGTCGTGCCGCAGGTGGATCACCTCGCCGCGGCGCAGCGTGTACGTGGTCTCGTCGTGGTCGATCCGCACCCCCAGCAGCTGCCCGCGCACCAGCAGCGAGAAGCTGAGCCGCATCAGCCCGCTGGGCAGCCGGGGCCGGAACCAGAGCACCTCGCCGTGGTCGCGCAGCCCGCCGAAGCCGGCCACCAGGGCGATGCAGGCCCCGGCGAGCGAGGCCATGTGCAGACCGTCGCGGGTGTTGCCGCCGAGGTCGTGCAGGTCCATCAGGGCGGCCTCGGCGGTGTAGTCGTACGCGAGGTCGAGCTGCCCCACCTCGGCGGCGATCACCGCCTGGGTGCACGCGGAGAGCGAGGAGTCGCGGACGGTCAGCCGCTCGTAGTAGGCGAAGTTGCGGACCTTCTGCTCGTCGGTGAAGGCGTCGCCGCGGACCTGCATGGCGAGCACCAGGTCGGCCTGCTTGACCACCTGCTTGCGGTACAGGTCGAAGTACGGATAGTGCAGCAGCAGCGGGTAGTTCTCCGGCGGGGTGTTCTCGAAGTCCCAGACCTGGTGGTCGGTGAAGCCGTCGGCCTGCGGATGGACGCCGAGGTTCTCGTCGTACGGGATGAACATCGCGGCGGCGGCGTCCCGCCAGGCGGCGGTCTCCTCGGTGTCGACGCCGAGCAGCGCGGCCTCCCGCGGGTGCCGGGCGGCGGACTCGGCGGCGGCGCGCAGGTTCGACTGCGCCATGAGGTTGGTGTAGACGTTGTTGTCCGCGACGGCGCTGTACTCGTCCGGACCGGTGACGCCCTCGATGCGGAACCGGCCGGTGGCGTCGTGGTGCCCCAGCGAGCGCCACATCCGGGCGGTCTCGACCAGCAGCTCCAGGCCGTACTCGCGCTCGAACTCGGCGTCCCCGGTGGCCCGGACGTAGCGGGCGGCGGCGGCCGCGATGTCCGCGCCGATGTGGAAGGCGGCGGTGCCGGCCGGCCAGTAGCCGGAGCACTCCTCGCCGCGGATCGTGCGCCAGGGGAACACCGCGCCGGCCAGGCCGAGTTGGACCGCCCGGTCGCGGGCCAGCGGGAGGGTGGTGTGCCGCCAGCGCAGCGCCTGGTTGACGGCGGCCGGCAGGCAGTAGGTGAGCACCGGCAGCACGAAGGTCTCGGTGTCCCAGAAGCTGTGCCCGTCGTAGCCGGGTCCGGTCAACCCCTTGGCGGGGATGGCGCGTTCCTCGCTGCGGGCGCCCGCCTGGAGCACGTGGAAGACGGCGAACCGGACGGCCTGCTGGAGTTCGACGTCGCCCTCGATCTCGATGTCGCTGGTCTCCCAGAACTCCTTGAGGAAGTCCAGCTGTTCGGCGATCAGGCCGTCCCAGCCGGTGTACCGGGCGGCGGTCAGCGCGGCCTCCACCTGGTCCCGGACGGCCGGCAGCGAGCGGGTCGCCGACCAGCCGTAGGCGATGAACTTCACCAGCCGCAGCCGCTCGCCGGGGTGCAGCACCGTGGTGACGGTGATCCGGCAGTGGTCGGCCTCCGACTCGGCGACGGTGTCCAGCCGCTCCGGGCCCTCGATCACGTGGTCCATCCCGGCCGCGACCCGGATGCCGCTGTAGCGGGTGCGGTGGACCAGCACGCCCTTCGTCCCGCCCGCGTGGTGCGCCTCGGCGAGCAGCGGGGCCTCCAGCACGGCGGCGGCCCGCGGGTCGCCCTCGGGGCCGCCGGGCAGCTGCTCGTTGGCGACCAGCTCGCTCTGCAGCACGATCCGTACCGGGCCGTCCACCGCCTCGACGGTGTACTCGACGGCGGCGACGGCCCGTTGGGTGAGCGAGACCAGCCGGGTGGAGTCGACCTTGATGGTCCGCCCGGCCGGGGAGGTCCACTCGGCGGAGCGCCGCAGCAGGCCCTCGCGGAAGTCCAGCCAGCGGCGGTGGCCGATCAGTTCGCCGTAGCGCAGGTCGAAGGGCTCGTCGTCCACCAGCAGCCGGATGATCTTGCCGTTGGTCACGTTGATGACGCTCTGGCTGGACTCCGGGTAGCCGTAGCCGCCCTCGCCGTAGGGCAGCGGGCGCAGTTCGAAGACGCCGTTGAGGTAGGTGCCGGGCAGGCCGTGCGGCTCGCCCTCGTCGAGGTTGGCGCGCAGGCCGATGTGGCCGTTGGAGAGCGCGAAGACGGACTCGGCGCGGGCCATCGAGGTGAGGTCCAGGCCGTTCTCGGCGACCTGCCACGGGTCGACGACGAAGGGCTGTTCCTGGCCGGTCATGCCGACGCCTCCTCGGGCCGGTCGGGGTGATCGGGGTGGTCGGGGATCAGCTCGGCGAGGTCGCGGACGACCACGGTGGCCCCGTCGCGGCGCAGTTCGGCCCCCTGGCCGGTGCGGTCCACGCCGACCACCGCGCCGAAGCCGCCCGCCCGGCCGGAGGCGACCCCGGCCAGCGCGTCCTCGAACACGGCCGCGTGCGCGGGCTCGACGCCCAGCGCCCGGGCGGCGGCCAGGTAGGTGTCCGGCGCCGGCTTGCCCGGCAGCCCCTCGCGCTTGGCCACCACGCCGTCCACGATCACGTCGAAGAAGCCCTCGATGCCCGCCGCGCGCAGCACGTCCCGGCAGTTGGCGCTGGACGAGACGACGGCGGTGGGCAGGCCGAGCGCCCGCAGCCGGCGCACGTAGGCGACCGAGCCGTCGTACGGGGCGACGCCCTGCTCGCGGATCATCCGCAGCACGGTGTCGTTCTTGGCGCGGCTGACGCCGTGCACGGTGCGGGCGCCCGGCGGGTCGGCGTCGGTGCCCTCGGGCAGGTCGATGCCCCGGCTGTGCAGGAAGGCGCGGGTGCCGTCGAGTCTCGGCCGCCCGTCCACGTGGGCGTCGTAGTCGGCGACGGCGTCGAACGGGGTGAACGGCCCGCCGGTGCGGGCGGCTTCGGCCCGCAGGAAGGCGTCGAAGGTGTCCTTCCAGGCCGCGGCGTGCACCGTGGCGGTCTGGGTGAGCACCCCGTCGAGGTCGAAGAGGAAAGCGCGGATGTCGTCCGGTAGCCCCAGCATGGGTGCAGTCTCTCCCCTCCGCGCGCGCCGTGCCGCCCATTCCCGGCGGCGCGTCGCGGGAACGGGCGGCTCGTCGCGGGAGGACGGACCCTACGGGGAGTCCGGGGTGGAGGTGACCGCGAAGACCGCGCCCTGCGGGTCGCGCACCACCGCCATCCGCCCGGCCTGCATGTCGAACGGCGGCTGGATCACCGAGCCGCCCGCCTTGACCAGGGCGTCCACGGTGGAGTCGGTGTCGTCGACGGAGAAGTAGGCCATCCAGTGCGAGGGCGTGCCGGGCGCCAGGTACTCGGCGACCGGCTGCATGCCGCCCACCGTGTGGTCGCCGACGTTGAGCGAGTAGAACCCGTCCATGCCCTGGATGGTCCCCGGGCGCAGGCCGAAGGCCTGCTGGTAGAACCGGCCGGCCGCGGCGGTGTCGGTGGTGTTGAGCTCGTTCCAGACCAGCGCGCCGGGCTCGTTGACGATGCCCGCGCCGTTGAAGTCCAGCTTCTGCCAGACGCCGAACACCGCGCCGGTCGGGTCCGCGGCGACCAGCATCCGGCCGGTCTGCCCGACCTCCATCACCGGGTAGACGATCGTGCCGCCGGCATCGGTGACGGCCCGCGCGGAGGCGTCGGCGTCGTCCGTGGCGAGGTAGGTGGTCCAGGTGACCGGGGGCAGCGGCTGCCCACCCGGGGCGGAGCGTGCCATGATCCCGGCGACCGGCTTGCCGTTCAGCGAGCACACGGCGTAGCCGCCGAACTCGGGCGGGCCGACCTCGCCCTGCCAGCCGAACAGGTCGCGGTAGAAGTCGAGCGCGGCCTGCTGGTCGCTCGCCATCAGGTCCACCCAGCAGGGCGTGCCGGGCTTGTACGGTGCGGTGACTACGGGCATTTCCTGGGCCTCCAAGCGATGGTCCTCCGCCGGGTGGGCGGCCGGGTGCGCGGACCGTCCGGCGCGCGGCCGACGGCCGTACACCTCCACCGCCCACGATCGCCGCGCCCCCGCGATCCCGCCACCGGACGGCGTCCCGGCGGGTCGCCGTCCGCCGGGCGGTCACCGGCCGCCGCGCGGGCGGTCACGGCGCGTGGTGGTGGCCGCCCCGGGTGAAGAGCGGCTGCGCCTTGCCGCTCTGCGCGTAGTCCTTGAGCCGGACGAGCAGCTGCGCCCAGGTGCCGGCCACCAGCGGCACCCCCTCCTCGCTGCCGGGCTGCCAGCCGCCGTGCCGCAGCAGCAGCCGGGTGCGGTGGCCGGGCCCGGCGTGGTCCTCGGGCGGGTCGGCGAGGTCCCAGCTGATCCAGGTGCCGGCCCAGTGCGGGGGGAAGGCCCCGGCGTTCGTCCACACCACCCGGTCCGGGCCGGCGGAGCCGGGCCGCAGCCGGTACGGCTCGGGGGCGCCGGGGACGTCGAACAGCAGCACGTCGTCCTCCCGTTCCACCCCGGTGGTCCACCAGGAGGTCAGCCCGTCGTGGGTGGTCAGCGCGGCCAGCACGACGGCGCGCGGGGCGGCGATGTCGAGCTCCAGGGCGATCTCGGCCATGGTTCCGCCTTTCGGGCCTGCCCCCCGGGCTGTCCGACAGGCCCACCATGGCACGGGCCCGGGAGCGGCGCGCCCCGGGAAGCCCGGCCCTCAGCCCCCGGAACCGTAGGTGGTGTTGTCGCAGATGTTGTCGTCGGCCGAACGGGCGTCGGCGGTGACCGTGGTGGGCAGCGGGGCGGGCGTGGCCGGGGTGGACGGGGCCGCCGAGGCGCTGCCGGCGGCGCCCGCCGCGCCGTTGGCCGCCGCGAAGTCCTTGCCGACGATCACCGTGACGCCCGGCGAGGTGCCGGGCTCGACGATCGCGCCGGGGAACACCGCGGCGACCTTCTCGGCGTTCGCCTTCTGCCCCGAGCCGTACTGGACCATCGTGGTCGTGTACTTGGTGTTGTCCGCCCGGCCCACCGCGGTGGCGGTGAACTTGGCCGCCTTGAGCTGCTCGGCCGCCTTGCCGGCCATGCCGACAGCCGTGGTGCCGGTGTAGACGGACACCCTGATGCTCTTGTTGGCGGTGTCGGTCGCGAACGGGGAGGCGGGCGTCGTCGCGGCGGTGGTGGTGGCCGGCGCGGCCGGACCGGTCGGCGCGGCGGTCTCCGGGGGCTGCTCACCGGTGGCGTTCTGGCCGTCGATGGTGCGATCGGCCTTGAGGGTGTCGAAGAGCTTCTGGGCGTCTGCCTGGACGATGTCGAGGTCCTTGTCCTGGGTGCGGAAACGCCAGGGCAGGGTGATGAACTTGAGGTCGTGCAGGTCGATGTTGCGCAGCGACAGGCCGAAGGACATCAGCTTGTCGGCGCTGTCGAGGCCGGGGTCGACGGTCAGCGACTTGGTCGCGGCATCGGCCAGCGGCAGCAGGTTGGTCGGGCTGAGGCCCTGCTTCTTGATCTTGGAGGCCAGCGAGCTGATGAAGGCCTGCTGGCGCTTCATCCGTCCGATGTCGGAGCCGTCGCCGATGCCGTGCCGCAGCCGGACGTAGTCCAGCGCCTGCTGGCCCTGCACCTTCTGCGGGCCCTTCTTCAGCACCACCGCGCCCTTCGCGGGCAGCTTGTCGTTGAGGTCCTTCTCGTGGATGTCCTCCGGCAGGCAGATGTCGACGCCGTCGACCGCCTTGGTCATCGCCGCGAAGCCCTGGAAGTCGATCACGATGGTGTGGTCGACCCGGATGCCGGTGAGCTTCTCCACGGTGTTCTGGGTGCAGGCGGGGTTGCCGTCATCGCTCCCGCCGGTGGAGAAGGCCGCGTTGAAGAGCTGACTGGCCTCCCCCTTGGTCCACTTGCCGCTGGGCAGCTTGCACGGCGGGATGGCCACCTTCGCGTTGCGCGGGATGGAGATGCCGACGGCGTGCTTGTGGTCGGCGTAGACGTGCAGCAGGATCGTGGTGTCCGAGCGGGCGCCGCCGTCCTCGCCACCGCCGAGGTCGGAGTTGTTCTTGCCCCGGCTGTCGGAGCCGATCAGCAGCACGTTGACCGGCTTGTTGCCGTCCGCGTCGGCCTGCGCCTCCGGCGGGCGGTCGGTGGCTATCGCGTCCGGGTCGAAGGACTTGATGTTGCCGTTCAGCTTGTAGTAGATAAGCCCGCCGGTACCCGCCAGCAGGACCAGCACACCGGCGGCGGACCAGGCGACGATCTTCTTGGCGCCCCACTTGGGCTTGCGCGCCGCCGCCCTGGCCGCGGCCCGGCCGACGGGCGCCGCCGGGGGCGGCGGGCCCTGGGTACCGCCCGCCCTGCCCTGGGCGGCCCGGCGGGCCTCGGCCCGGCCGCCCGGCCGCGGTGGGGGCACCGCGGCGGTGTTCGCGCCGTCGGCCGCGGGCGCACCGGGCGCGTCGTCACCGCGGGACGGACCCTCGCTCCGCCGCTGACCTGACATGCGTGTACCTTTCACCGCCGGACCCCGCGCCCCCCTACGTCCGGACGCGTTGCACACAGAGAGACGGCCGAGGCCTGCCCGGGGTTGCACGTACGACGGTCGCAATAACCGACGAACGCCCCCGGAACACCCTCCCCCACGGCCCTCGCAGTGGACCCGTCGTCCCCCAACAGATCCGCTTCGGATCATACAAACCGATGATCCAGCTGAATCGTTCCGCGCCGAACGGGCGTTCCGGGAACGGCGAAGGCCCGGGGCGGAGGTGGTCCGGCCCGGGCCTTCGTGTCGGTGGGGCGCCAGGGGCTCGAACCCTGAACCTACGGATTAAAAGTCCGCTGCTCTACCCATTGAGCTAGCACCCCGACACCGTGGACATCATGCCAGACCGGGCCGTCCGGTGCGGCCGAATACGGACCGGCGGACAAGGCCGCGGACGGGCCGGCGGGCCGGTTCGCGGGGCGCCGCGGGCGGGTGTGACCCGGGCCACTTTTCCGGGGGGCTTGGCCCGCCGCCGGACACGTGTCACTATTCCTGCACGCCCACCCTGCCCAAAACCCGTTCCGGGAGCGGGGGTTGAGTGTCGAAGCCGCCGGTCCGCGCAGGTCGGACCAGGTCCGCGGCCGACACGCGTACCGGTTCCCCCTTCGGTAGCCCGTCACCCGCCCGAGCCGCGGCGTGCACGGGGGAACGACCGCGCACGCGCCGCGCCCCGCACATCCGCTCCCGCGCACGACCCGCGACGCGCCGCGCCATCCGCACACGCACGCCACGACCGGACAGCTGGAGGAAGAATGTCGGAGAACGCCTTCCTGGAGAAGTTCTACGCGGCCATCGAGGGCACCGCCCGCGTGGTGGACGTGCCCTTCGAACGCGGGACGGTCCAGCCGGTCCTGACCGCCTACCAGGACGTGCTGGAGGAGGCGGTGATCTCCTTCCGGGTGCAGAACAGCCCGCGCGGCGCCGATGACCTCGACTGCCGCTTCACCATGCTCCCCCGGGGCCTCGACCCGTACGCCGTCGCGCTGGCGAACGGCCTGACCGAGCCGACCGACCACCCCGTCGGCCGGCTGCTGGCCGAGGTGCACGGCGAGCTGCCGATCGACAGCTGCGGCGTGGACTTCGGGGTCCGCGCCGGGTTCACCAAGGCCTGGTCCTTCCCCACCGTCGAGCGGCTGCTGACGGTCCGCGAGGTGATGGCGCTGCCCTCCGCGCCGCCGAGCATCGCCGCCCACCTCGACGTCTTCGACCGCTACGGACTGTCCGGCATCGTCAGCACGGTCGGCATCGACTACGGCAGCCGGACGGTCAACCTCTACTTCGGCGGCGGCGCCTCCGGCCGGGTGCCGCGGGAGACCTTCGCTCCCGAGGGCGTGCGCGCGATGCTCGGCGACCTCGGCCTGCCCGCGCCCAGCGACGAGCTGCTGGCCTTCAACGAGAAGGCGTTCGTCATGTACGCCACCCTGAGCTGGGACGCCCCGGAGGTCTCCCGGATCACCTACTCGGTGATGACGCCCGAGCCGCTGACGCTGCCGGTCACCGTCGCCCCGCAGATCGTGCGGCTGGTGAAGGACGCCCCGTACAGCACCGAGGGCCGCAACTTCGTCTACGGCGTCACGGTCACGCCCAAGGGCGAGTACCACAAGATCCAGTCGTACTACCAGTGGCGCCGGCCGGTCGAGAAGATGCTGGTCGCCGAGAAGTAGGACGCGCCGGCGGTGGCGGGCCCGCGCCGGGACGGCGAAGGGCCCGCCACCGGACCCCTTCCTTCCGCGAACCCTGGATGAGCGATCTCCATGCAGAAACGACACGGGGAGCTGAGTTCGTTGTCCCCACCCGCCGCAGCCGGGGGGCTGCCGGAGCGGCGCGGCAGCCGGCCGGTCGGCACCGGCCGGGCCCGGGCCAAGGCCATCGTGCTGGGCGAGCACGCGGTGGTCTACGGGGCCCCGGCGCTCGCCCTCCCGCTCCCGCAGCTGACCGTCACGGCCACCGCCGGGTTCTCCGCGCGGTCGCCCGCCGGCCCCGACGGCTTCTCCCTCACCGTCACCGGCGACGGGGAACGGCCGAAGGCCGCCCGGGCCTCCGACGGACTGCGCCGGCTGACCGCCGGGTTCCGGGCCGTCATGGGCCTGCCCGACACCCCGCGCCTCGACGTGATCATCGACTGCGCGATCCCGCTCGGCCGCGGGCTCGGCTCCAGCGCGGCCTGCGCGCGGGCCGTGGTCCACGCGCTGGCCGACCTCTTCGGGCGCGAGGTGACGCCGCAGCTGGCCTTCGACCTGGTGCAGACGGCCGAGAAGGTGGCACACGGACGGGCCAGCGGCGTCGACGCGGCGGCCGTCGGCGCGACGGCCCCGCTGCTGTTCCGGGCCGGCCGGGCCGAGGAGCCGGCGATCGGCTGCGAGGGCCTGTTCATCGTCGCGGACAGCGGCGTCGCGGGCCGCACCAGGGACGCCGTCGAGCTGCTGCGCCGCGGCTTCGAGGAGCGCCCGGGCAGCCGGGAGGCCTTCGTGTCCCGGGCCACCGAACTGACCGGCACGGCCCGGCTGGCGCTCGCCGAGGGCCGGCCGGAGGAGCTCGGCGCGCAGCTCACCGAGTACCACGGACTGCTGCGCGCGGGCGGCCTGAGCACCGACCGGATCGACGCGATGGTCGGGGCCGCGCTCGCCGGCGGCGCCCTCGGCGCCAAGATCACCGGCGGCGGGATGGGCGGCTGCGTGATCGCGCTGGCCCGCGCGGAGCGGGCGGCCGGGGTCACCGCCCGGCTGCTGGCGGCCGGCGCCGTGCGGACCTGGTCCGTGCCGCTGGGGAAGCAGGCCGGCCATGGACGCTGAGCAGCCGGTCACCGTGCCCGGCCACCCGCCCGCCGCCGGGGACGCCACCGCCGTCGCGCACCCGAACATCGCGCTGGTCAAGTACTGGGGCAAGCGGGACGAGCGGCTGGTGCTGCCGTGGACCGACAGCCTCTCGCTGACCCTGGACGTCTTCCCGACCACCACCCGGGTCCGGCTCGCCCCCGACGCCGGGCAGGACACGGTCACCCTCGACGGGGTGCCCCTGACGGGCGAGCCGCGGCGCCGGGTGACCGCCTTCCTGGACCTGGTCCGCGAGCGCGCCGCGCTGCCGCTGCGGGCCGTCGTGGAGACCAGGAACACCGTGCCCACCGGCGCCGGACTGGCCTCCTCCGCCAGCGGGTTCGCCGCGCTGGCCACCGCCGCCGGCGCCGCGTACGGGCTGGGCCTGGACGCCACCGGGCTGTCCCGGCTGGCCCGGCGCGGCTCCGGCTCGGCCGCGCGGTCGGTCTTCGGCGGCTTCGCGCTCTGGTACGCGGGGCGGCCCGGCCACGGCCCGGACCCCGACCTCGGCTCCTACGCCGAGCCGCTGCCGGTACCGGTGCGCGCGCTGGACCCGGCGCTGGTGGTGGCGGTGGTCGACGCCGGGCCCAAGGCGGTGTCCAGCCGGGAGGCGATGCGCCGCACCGTCGAGACCTCGCCGCTGTACCGGCCCTGGGCCGCCTCCAGCCAGGCCGACCTGACCGAGATGCGGGAGGCGCTGCGCCGGGCCGACCTCGACGCGGTGGGCGAGATCGCCGAGCGCAACGCGCTCGGGATGCACGCCACGATGCTGGCGGCCCGGCCCGCGGTGCGCTACCTGTCGGCGGCCACGCTGACCGTGCTGGACGCCGTACTGGAGCTGCGCCGCGCCGGGGTGACGGCGTACGCGACGATGGACGCCGGGCCGAACGTCAAGGTGCTCTGCCGGGGCGCGGACGCCGGGCGGGTGGCCGCGCTGGTGCGCGGGGCGGTCGGCACCGGCGCGGTGCACGTCGCCGGCCCGGGGCCGGGCGCCCGGCTGCTGGGCCCGGACGCGCGCACGGGCACCGGCACCTGGCCGGACGCATGACCGGCGGCCGCCCGCCGGTGGTGCGCAGCGCGCCGGGCAAGCTGTTCGTCGCGGGCGAGTACGCGGTGGTGGAGCCGGGCGGCCCGGCGATCCTGGTCGCGGTGGACCGCCGGCTCACCGTCACCGTCACCGAACCCGCCGCCGGCCCCGAGGTGGTGCTCTCCTCCGACCTCACCGCCGCACCGGTGCGCTGGCGGTGGCGCGGCGGCCGGCTCGACCCGGTCGGCGCGGCGGACCCGGCGCGGGCCCGCCGCGAGCTGGCCCGTGTCGTCGCCGCGGTCGAGACGGTCGCCCGGCTGCTGGCCGAACACGGCCGCCCGGCCCCCGAGGTGGACGTCTCGGTCGGCAGCCGGCTGCACGAGAACGGCGTCAAGCTCGGCCTCGGGTCGAGCGGCGCGGTGACCGTGGCCACCGTCGCCGCGGTGGCCGCGTACGCCGGCCTGTCGCTCCCGGCCGAACAGCGGTACCGGCTGGCCCTGTTGGCCTCGGCCGGGCTCGACCCCGGGGGCTCCGGCGGCGACCTCGCCGCGGCCACCTGGGGCGGCTGGATCGCCTACCGGTCGCCCGACCGGACCGCCGTGCTCGAACTCGCCCGCCGCCGAGGCGTGGCCGAGGCGCTGGCGGCGCCCTGGCCGGGCTTCGCGGTGCGCCGGCTGCCGCCGGTCCCCGGCCTGGCCCTGGAGGTCGGCTGGACCGGCACCCCGGCCTCCACCGCCGACCTGGTGGCCGGGCTGCGGCGGCGCGGCCCTCACGGCACCCCCGCCCACCGGCGGTACTCGGCCGCCGCCGGGGAGTGCGTCCGGGCCGCCGCCGAGGCGATCGAACACGGCGACCGGCCGGGCCTGCTGGAGCAGATCCGGCGCGCCCGGCGGGAGCTGGCCCGGCTCGACGACGCGCTCGGGCTCGGCGTCTTCACCCCCGCCCTGACGGCCCTGTGCGACGCCGCCGAGGCCGTGGGCGGCGCGGCCAAGCCCTCGGGCGCGGGCGGCGGCGACTGCGGCATCGCCCTGTTGGACACCGCGGGCCACGGGCCCGCCTCGGCACCGCCGTCCATCGACCAGCTACGGGAGCGGTGGGCCGCGGCCGGGGTGCGACCCCTGGGCCTGCGACCCGCCCCGGAAGGGAACGAGGAATGATCTCTCAGCGCAAGGACGACCACGTCCGGCTCGCGGTCGAGCAGCAGCACGGCCACATCGGGCGCAACCAGTTCGACGAGGTGACGTTCGTCCACCACGCCCTGGCCGGGATCGACCGGCCCCAGGTGTCCCTGGCCACCGGCTTCGCCGGCCTCTCCTGGCCGGTCCCGCTGTACGTCAACGCGATGACCGGCGGCAGCGAGATGACCGGCCGGATCAACCGCGACCTCGCGATCGCGGCCCGGCAGACCGGCGTGCCGATCGCCTCCGGCTCGATGAGCGCGTACTTCAAGGACGAGTCCTGCGCCGGCACCTTCAGCGTGCTGCGCGAGGAGAACCCGGACGGCTTCGTGCTGGCCAACATCAACGCCACCGCCTCGGTGGAGAACGCCCGGCGCGCCGTCGACCTGCTGCGGGCCGACGCCCTGCAGATCCACGTCAACACCGTCCAGGAGACGGTCATGCCGGAGGGCGACCGCTCGTTCTCCGCCTGGGTGCCGCGGATCGGCGAGATCGCGGCCGGCGTGGACGTCCCGGTCATCGTCAAGGAGGTCGGCTTCGGACTCAGCCGGGAGAGCGTCCTGACGCTGCGCGAGCTGGGCGTGCGGGTGGCCGACCTCGGCGGCCGCGGCGGCACCGACTTCGCCCGGATCGAGAACGGCCGGCGCGACCTGCGCGACTACACCTTCCTGGAGGGCTGGGGCCTGTCCACCGCCGCCTGCCTGCTGGACGCGCAGGGCGTGGACCTGCCCGTGCTGGCCTCCGGCGGCGTGCGCCACCCGCTCGACGTGGCCCGCGCGCTGGCGCTCGGCGCCCGGGCCGTCGGGGCGTCCGGCACCTTCCTGCGCACCCTGATGGACGAGGGCGTGGACGCGCTGATCGCCCGGATCGCCACCTGGCTCGACCAGTTGGCGGCGCTGATGACCATGCTCGGCGCGGCCACGCCGGCCGACCTCACCCGCCGCGACCTGCTGATCCAGGGCTCCCTGCGCGAGTTCTGCGCCGACCGCGGCATCGACACCGCGCGGTTCGCCCGGCGCTCCGCCGCCACGGCCGACGACCTCACCGGAGGCACCCGATGACCGACCAGCACGCCGTCGCCGGCGTCCCGATGCGCTGGGTGGGACCGGTGCGCATCTCGGGCAACGTCGCCACCACCGAGACGCACGTCCCGCTGGCCACCTACGAGTCCCCGCTGTGGCCCTCGGTGGGCCGGGGCGCGAAGGTCTCCATGCTCGCCGAGCGCGGCATCGTCGCGACCCTGGTGGACGAGCGGATGACCCGCTCGGTGCTGGTCGAGGCGACCGACGCGCAGACCGCGCTGGCCGCCGCCCGCAGCATCGGGGCACGCTTCGAGGAGCTGAAGGAGGTGGTGCGCGGCTGCAGCCGGTTCGCCGAACTCGTCGGCGTGCGGCACGAGATCAACGCCGACCTGCTGTTCGTCCGGTTCGAGTTCACCACCGGCGACGCCTCCGGGCACAACATGGCGACGCTCGCCTCCGACGCGCTGCTGCAGCACCTGCTGCGGACCGTCCCGGGGATCTCCTACGGCTCGATCTCGGGCAACTACTGCACGGACAAGAAGGCGACCGCCGTCAACGGCATCCTGGGGCGCGGCAAGAACGTCGTCACCGAGCTGCTGGTGCCGCGCGAGGTGGTCACCGGGGTGCTGCGCACCACGGCGGCGCGGGTGGCCCGGCTGAACGTCCGCAAGAACCTGCTGGGCACCCTGCTGGCCGGCGGCATCCGCTCGGCCAACGCCCACTTCGCGAACATGCTGCTCGGCTTCTACCTGGCCACCGGCCAGGACGCGGCCAACATCGTCGAGGGCTCGCAGGGCGTGGTGATGGCCGAGGACCGCGACGGGGACCTGTACTTCGCCTGCACCCTGCCGAACCTGATCGTCGGCACGGTGGGCAACGGCAAGGGGCTCGCCTTCGTGGAGAGCAACCTGGAGCGGCTCGGCTGCCGGGCCGAGCGCGAACCCGGCGAGAACGCCCGCCGGCTGGCCGTCATCGCGGCGGCGACCGTGCTGTGCGGCGAGCTCTCGCTGCTCGCGGCGCAGACCAACCCGGGCGAGCTGATGCGCGCCCACGTCCACCTGGAACGCGGCGACGCGACGGAGAAGGTCGGGGTCTAGTCTCCGCACGGAGCACCCGCGGATCCGTTGACGGGCGGTGTTGCCGCCCGCCCGGCAGCGGATCCGCGGGGTCGTCGGTCAGCGGCCGGCGGCCGCCTCAGGCCTGCCGGCGCAGGGCGATCGCGGTGAGTTCCTCGATGTCGAACTCCGAGCGGCCCGGCGTGCCGTAGCGGGTGATCTTCCCCCGGCTGACCCACTTGCGGATGGTCGCCTCCGAGACGCCCGCGGCAAGCGCGGCGACGTTCGTCGGCACCAGCCGGTGGCGGGGCGGGCGGCTCAGACCGCCGCCCTGCGCCGCTGGTCCATGAGATGCCGGAGCGTGAGCCATTCGCGTATCCCCCATGAGTGTCCGGACGAGCAGCCGATACTGGTCCGTCCTCCGGTGTGGTGCTGCGGTGAGGCGTCGATCGTGCCCGGGCAGCCGTCCACCACGCAGTCCCGGGCGGGTGCGGGGCGGACGGCCTCCTCGGGGTCGATCGCGTCGAGCAGTCCGACCCGCAGGTCCTCGATCTCGTCGGCGAACTCGGCGGCCGGCGGCTGCGCGGCGAGCCAGTCCAGGTGGCGGCCGAGGAACCTCGCCAGGTGCGGCACGGAGCGAACCACCGCGGCGGTGCCGAGCCGTTCGGCGGCGAAGCGCGACCAGGACTCCAGGATCGCCACGATGTCGTTGCGGGCGTCGATCGCCGCCGGGTTCAGCCGGTCCCGGCGGCGGCTGCCCGACACCTTGGTCGGGTTGCGCCGCCGGGGCTGCGACTGGATGTGGTGCAGGCACTCCCGGTGCAGCTCCGGAAGCGCCCGCAGGGTGCGTTCCAGCTGTCCGATGCACGGGGCGCAGAGGACGGAACCGGCGGCGGCGGGGACCGCCCCTGCGTGGTTCCGGGGACACGGGTGGAACTCCATCGAATCTCCTTGGTGCGTGCGTGCGACACCCGGATTCCCTTGGCCGGCCGGTCAGTCGGTGGGAATCCAGTCCCGCCGGATGTGCGGGGTCTCGATGCCGAGCGACTTCATGTGCTCGATCGGGTTGGTGTACTCGCGGCTGGCGGCGATGAGGCCGTCGCGCAGTGTGAAGCCGTGGATGAAGTGGTTGCGGTAGCGGCCCTCGGGATAGCCGGGGAAGCGGATGGTGCCCTCGCCGTCGCACTCGACCATGATCAGGTCCGGGTCCTGGGTCTCGTAGAGGCGGACGCCGGACCACTGCCAGTCGGGCAGGACCTGGAGCGAGAGCTCGTTGTGGCGCTTCAGCTTCTCGCGGCCGGTGACCACGATGGGCCGGCCGATGTCGGTGTAGAAGAGGGCGGCGGTGCCGTCCTCGGTGTAGAGGGTGTAGCGGCGCAGCCGGGCCTGCGGTCCGGTCTCCAGGTACCGCTCGACGGCCCGGCGGTTGCGGGCGCGCAGGTCGTGGTGGTCGGTGAAGATCTGTGGCGAGGTCATGACATCTCCGGGAGCGTGGGGCGGGTCGGCGCGGCCGGCGGCCGCGCGGGGATCAGGGCTGGAGCCGGCTGATCGCCCAGCCGTCGGCGGTGCGGTCGTAGCACAGCCGCTCGTGCAGCCGGTCGGTGCCGTCGGCCCAGAACTCCAGGACGTCCGGCACCAGTTCGAAGGCGGTGTAGGAGGCGGGCCGGGGCAGCGGCTGCCCCGGGCGGCCGAGCTCCAGGGCCTTGGCGCGGATCTCCTCGAAGTGGTCGAGGTCCTCCACCGGCGCGCTCTGCCGGGAGACCGTGGTCATCGGGTGGGTGAACACCGCCCGGGCGGCCCACAGCTCCTCGGCGGTGGCGTCCGGCAGCCGCCGCACCGGCCCGGCCAGGACGATCTGCTGGCTGGTCTCCCGCCAGTACAGGACGCCGGACGCCCAGGGGTTCTCCGCCAGCTCCCGGCCCTTGCGGCTGCCGGCGTGGGTGGCGAAGACGATCCCCCGCTCGGTGATCCGGTTGATCACCAGGATCCGGGACGAACTGCGGCCCCGGGCGTCGGCGGTGGCGAGGGCGAGCGCGCGCGGCTCCCGCACCCCGTGCCCGGCCGCGGCGGCCAGCCAGGAGTTCAGCAGGCCCATCGGCTCGGCCGGCGGGGTGCGGAACTCCGGGAAGTCGATCGCGACCGTCCCGGTCAGCGACTCGGAACGCCTCGGCCGGTCAGACATGCAGGACTCCTTCGATGGTGACGACCCCGTGGCCCGAGACCTCGACGCTGTCGACGCGGTCGCCCTCGCCGTGCACCAGGGCGCCCATCGGCGAGGGACGGCCGATCTCGACGCCCTGGGTGATCTCGATGCGCTGCCCGTAGGCACCGAGACCGTGGCGGGCCACGTGGATGGCGATCGGGCCGGCGGCGGAGCCGGTCGCGGCGTCCTCCACCACCCCGTAGGCGGGCGAGAACATCCGGTTGCGCCAGACCGTCCCGGAACCGGCGATGCAGTTGGTCGCCATGTCCGGGAACCGGGCCAGCGCGCGGTGGTCCGGGTCCACCTTGGACAGCGCCTCGACGCTCTCGAAGCCGACCAGGACGTGCCGCGGACCGTTGCGGTAGATCTCCACCGGGAGCGTGGACCCGCTGACGCCCAGCGCCCACAGCAGCTCCTCGGTCCGGTCGAAGGGCTCCCAGACCGGCACCGGCTGGCGCATGCTGGTCGCGACGGTCCGCCCGCCCTCCCGCTCCAGCTCGAACGGGATGACGCCCATCGCGGTCTCGATCCGCAGCGCGGCGGCCTCGGTGCGCTCGCCCAGGGCGATCGCCGTGCCGAGCAACGGGTGCCCCGCGAAGGGCAGTTCGTTCACCGGGGTGAAGATCCGCACAAGGTGGTCCCCGCCCTGCCGGGGGGTGAGGACGAAGGTGGTCTCCGAGAGGTTCATCTCCCGGGCGATGCGCTGCATCTGGTCGGCCGACAGGTCGTCGGCCCCGAAGAAAACCGCCACCGGGTTGCCGGTGAGCGGCCGGCGCGCGAAGGCGTCGACGACGACGTACTGGTGCATGGGTCCTCCCACTCGTCGTTGGGAATGCGGGTGCGGCGCCGCGCCGGCCGGGCACGGCACGGCGCGCGGCGGGCAGGGGGGAGCCGGGCCGGCGCGTACGGGGGGGGGAAGCGCCGGCCCGGCGGTCTCGCGGGCGGGTCAGGCCGGGTCGGGGACCCGCGCCGGGCCGAGCAGTCCGGACAGGGCGGTGGCCACGATCCGCGGCCCCTCCCGGGTCAGGACCGACTCGGGGTGGAACTGGAGCGAGGCGAAGCCGGGCCCGCGCAGCGCGTGCACCTCGCCGGTGGCCGCCTCCCGGCTGACCCGGACCGGCCCGAGGCCGTCCGCGGCGAACTCGTCCGCCGGGCTCACCAGGGCGAAGGTGTTGTAGAAGCCGACCCGTTCGGGCGAGCCGAAGAGGTCGATCTCCTTCTGCACGCCCTGGTTGGGCACCGTCCGGCGGCGGATCGGCAGCCCGAGCCGCAGCCCGAGCACCTGGTGGCTGAGGCAGACCGCGAGGAACGGCCGGCGCTCCGCCAGCAGCGTGTCGACCGCGCCGCGCAGGTGGCGCATCCTGGGGTGCGCGGCCTCCCGCGGGTCGCCCGGCCCGGGGCCCAGCACCACCAGGTCGTGGCCCTCGAAGGCGTACTCCTCGTCGAACCGGCGGACCGTGACGCGCAGGCCCAGGGAGCGCAGTTCCTGGTCGATCATCGAGGTGAAGGTGTCCTCCGCGTCGACCACCAGGACGCTGCGCCCGGCGAGTCCGGGCGGGGCCGAGGCACGGGCCTCGGTGTCGGCGAGCCAGAAGCCGGCGATCGAGTCGTTGCGCGACTCCAGGGCGCGGAGCACGCTCGGATGGTCGGCGAAACGATTCCGTACGTCCCCGTCGAGTGCGGCGACCAGCCCGGCCGCCTTGGCCCTGGTCTCGGCCGCCTCCGAGGCCGGGTCGGAGTGCCGCACGATGGTGGCGCCCACCCCGATGCCGATCCGCCCCCGCGGGGTGATGTCCGCGGTGCGGATGAGGATCGCGGAGTCCATCACCCGCTCCCCCGCCGCGTCCCGGCCGATCAGCGCGGCGACGCCGCTGTAGTAGCCGCGGCCGCCCGGCTCGTACCGGTGGATGATCCGGCAGGCGCTCTCCACCGGGCTGCCCGTCACGGTGGGGGCGAACATCGTCTCCCGCAGGATGTCCCGCACGTCGCGGTCGGTGCGGCCCTCGATGAGGTACTCGGTGTGCGCGACCCGGGCCATCTCCTTGAGGTACGGGCCGACCACCCGGCCGCCCGTCCCGCAGATCCGGCCCATCATCTTGAGCTCCTCGTCGAGCACCATGTACAGCTCGTCGGTCTCCTTGCGGTCGCCGAGGAACTCCAGCACCCCCGACAGGGTCGGCCCGGACGGCGGGTAGCGGTAGGTGCCGCTGATCGGGTTCATCACCGCCGTGCCGCCCCGGAGGCTGACGTGCCGTTCCGGCGAGGCGCCGACCAGGGTGCGGCCGCCGGTGTGGACCAGGAAGGTCCAGTAGGCGCCGGTCTCCCGCTCCAGCAGCCGGCGGAACAGCGCGGGCGCGCTGAGCGGCCCGTAGTCGGTGATGTCGGCGACGAAGGTGCGGCGGATGACGAAGTTCGCCCCCTCGCCGGTGCCGATCGTCTCCTCGACGATCCGGCGCACCACCTCGCCGTACGCCTCGTCGCCGACGTCGAACGCGCCGCCGGCCAGCGGCGTCGGCACGTCCGGCAGCCGGACCAGCGCCTGGGCGAGCGGCACCCGCTGCTGGCCGGTGACGGTCATCGCCACCAGCGGCGTCCCGTCGTCGGCGGCCTCGAAACCGCGCTCGGCGAGCTGCCGGTAGGGCACCACCACGAGCACCTCGTGCCGCTCTCCGCTGCCCGGCCGCGGGGCCGGGGGCAGCGGGATGTCCGCCAGCGCGGCGGGCAGGGCGACCGAGCCGGTCAGCACCTCCACCACCGGGCCGCCGCCGTCGGCGCCGGCGGCAGCGGTGCCCGGCCGGTGCAGCAGGGCGAAGGCCTCCGCACGGCCCGCCAGCACCTCGTGGAGCAGGTCGGGGCCGCTCTCGTGACCGGGGGCCCCGGACAGGCCGACCGTCATGCGAACAGCCCCTCGACGGTGGTGACCCGGGCGCAGCGCTCGGCGGCGTAGGTGAGCGCCGAGCGGTGGTACTCCGGCGAGAAGTCGGCGGTGGCGTCCGCGACGAAGAACACCTGGATGTCGTTGGTGAAGGCCTCGACGGCGGTGGCCAGCACGCCCACGTGGGCGTAGACGCCGCAGAGCACGAGCTGGTCGCGGCCGGCGTCGCGCATCCGCCGCAGCAGGTCGGTGCGGAAGAACGCGCTGTAGCGCCACTTGGTGAGCAGCCAGTCCTGCTCGGCGGGCGCCAGGGCGTCCACCACCTGGCGGTCCTCCGGGGCGGGGCGCATGCCCGGGCCCCAGAAGTCCTTGAGGAGCCCGCGCTGTTCGTCGGTCATGCCGCCCGGCTGGGCGGTGTAGGCGACCGGGATGCCCCGGGCGGCGCAGCGGTCGCGCAGCCGCGCCGCGTTGCGCACCAGCTGGTCGCGGGTGCTCTCCGGGATCGGGGCGAGGAAGTAGCGCTGCATGTCGTGGACGAGCAGGACCGCGCGGTGCGGCTCGGCGGTCCAGGACACGACGGCCGGCGGCAGGTCGCCCTCGGCCGGTAACGGGTACGACGGGATGGGGGGTATGCCGGTCATGGCTCCGGTTCTCTGCCTGGTGCGAGGGTGGGTGTGGGGCGCGGAGCGGGGCGGCGTGGTGCCGCGGTGATGGGGGGCCGTGGTGCGGCGGACCGGGTCAGGCGGTCCAGGAGGACACCACGGCGACGGCCTGGCCCGGGTTGAGGCGGGGGTCGCAGCGGGAGGTGTAGCGCTCGCCGACGGAGCCGAGGTCGGCCTCGGTGGACGCGCACTCGGTGACGTCGTCCGGGGTGGTCTCCAGGTGCAGTCCGCCGGCCACGCCGCCGGCGCCGCGCACCGCCTCGACGAACCGGGCGACCTCCAGCGCGACGGTCTCCACCAGGCGGGTCTTGAGTCCCCCGGGGGCCGCGAAGGTGTTGCCGTGCACGGGGTCGCTGAGCCAGACCACGGGGTGGCCGGCGCCGCGGACGGCGTCGACGAGTTTCGGCAGGCGGTCCGCGACGGCCTCGGCGCCCATCCGGGCGATCAGGGTGAGGCGGCCGGGGTCGCGCCAGGGGTCGAGCTTCTCACAGAGGGCGAGCAGCTCGTCCGGTTCCACGGTGGGGCCGACCTTGCAGGCCACCGGGTTGGCGACCTGGGCGAGCAGGGCCACGTGGGCGCCCTCGACCTGGCGGGTGCGCTCGCCGATCCACGGCCAGTGGGTCGAGCCGAGGAACAGCCGGCCCTTGTCGTCGACGCGCAGCATCGGCGTCTCGTAGTCGAGCAGCAGCGCCTCGTGGCTGGTCCACACCAGGGGCTCGACCACGTCGCGGCCGGCCGCGCGGTCGCGCCAGCCGAGGTGCTCGACGATGTCACCGGCCGCCATGTAGCCGGTGAGGATGCGCAGCGGGTCGGGCCGGCGGGCCTCCGGGTCCGGCTCCGGCCCGTTCACCATGTGCCCCCGGAAGACCGGGAGTTCGATCCCGTCGACGACTTCGGTGGGCCTGGAGCGGGGCTTGGCGAACTGTCCCGCGATACGGCCCGCGCGGATGACGGGCTGACCGGTTCGCAGACCGAGCGTCCCGGCGAGCAGGTCGAGCAGCGCGGTCTTTCGCGCCACATGTTGACGTGTACATTCCTGAGGATCCTCGGCACAGTCCCCCGACTGGAGCACCAGCGCTTCGCCGGCCGCCACTTTTCCCAGCAGGGTGCGCAAGGTCGCCAGCTCGTCCGGCTGGACCAGGGCGGGACGCGAGGCCAGCGCCTCGCCCACCCGGCTGACCTGGAGGAGGTCGCTCCATTCGGGTTGATGCAAAGCCCCGCGGATGCGAATCTCCCGTATGACGTCTTCCACGACGCACTCCGATCCGGCGGTGGTTCTCTGGAATTGTCAGGTGGGTATTCCGGTGCGCTTGATCTCCGGCACCGGAATCCCGAGCGCGCGCAGCTGCCGGAACGGGTTCATGAACTCCCGCTGCAGCTTTATCAGCCCGTTCTCCATTTCGAAGGAATGGATGAAGTGGTTCTCGTACCAACCGTCCGGGTAGTCGCCGAAGAGGATCTTCCCGCGGCCGTCGCACTCCACCCAGAAACGGTTCGGGTCCTGGGTCTCGAAGATCTCGATGTTGTACCACTCCCAGTCCGGGAAGCACTTCAGCGACCAGACGGCGTGCTCGCCCAGGCGGTCCCGGCCGCGGGTGGCCACCGGGGAGCCGGTGTCGGTGGTCCACAGGCCGCCGACGCCGTCCTCGGTGAACAGCTCGTGCCGGCGCAGCCGGTCCTGGCCGAGGGTGTGCATGTACCGCTCGACGGTGGCCCGGTTGAGGCGGCGCAGCGCGGCCTCGCCGGTGAATCCCTGCGGGCTGGCGGATTCGGGCACGGTGGTATCCCCTGTTTGTTATTCGGGTGAGTGAATGAGCAAGCAAGCGATCTTGTTGAATCCTGCCTCACCGGCAGATGCTTCCGCAACAGCCACCTATGAACTAACTGTGAAGGTTCGATCGCCGGAACACCGGCCCGGGGGTGGCCGAAAACCGTCCGGCATTAAATGACGTTTGTTCTTCTGCTTCACCTTTGAAAGGCGTGGGGCCGGTGGTGTTCGGAATCCGGTATTCCCGTTGTCCGGCGCCCGCCCCGCGGTGCGGCGGGGCGGGCGCCGGCCTGCGGGCAAGGTCCTGGCCGGTCAGCCCACCGGTACCTCGGTGCCGCCGCGGTGGCTCGCCAGGTGGCCGCGGAGGGTGAAACCGGGGGCGGTGGCATCGACCGGATCCAGCACCACGCCTCGGTCAAGGAGCCGCCGGGCCGCCAGGTGGTCGGCCGGCCGGTTCACCGACTCCACCGCCTGCAGTTCACCGGCGCGGAACAGCAGCACCGAGAAGGCGTCCGGGTCGTCGCCGAGCACCACCTCGGTGTCGTGGCCCTCGTTCAGGCCGGCGATCTGCACGGTGGTGGCGAACTGGTCGCTCCAGAACCACGGCAGTTCGCGGTAGCCGCCGGCCGTGCCGGTCAGCCGGGCGGCCACCGCCTCGGCGTGGCCGACGGCGTTCTGCACCGACTCCAGCCGCAGCAGGTTGCCCGAGCGCACCTGGGGGAACGCCGCGCAGTCGCCGATCGCCGAGATGTGCGGGTCACCGGTCAGCAGCCGGGAGTCGACGACGATGCCGCCGCTCACCCGCAGCCCGGCCTCGGCCGCGAGACCGGTGCGCGGGACCACGCCGATGCCGGCCAGCACCAGGTCGGCCTCCAGGCTGTCGCCGTCGGCCAGTTCCACCACCGCGACCCGGCCGTACTCGTCGCCGTGCAGGGCGGCGA
Source organism: Kitasatospora sp. NPDC002551 (assembly GCF_040296005.1). Lineage (NCBI taxonomy): Bacteria > Bacillati > Actinomycetota > Actinomycetes > Kitasatosporales > Streptomycetaceae > Kitasatospora > Kitasatospora sp. NPDC002551. The sequence continues at coordinate 78,139 of NZ_JBEOWI010000003.1, forward strand.
CCCTCCGGCCGAACAGCAGCCGGGTGCCCTCACGGCGGTGCAGCCGGGTGAAGTGCTCGGCGGTACGGGCCGAGACCGCCCGGGCGAGCGGGCGGTCCAGGGCCTCGACCACCGTCACCTCGCAGCCGGCCCGCCGCGCGGCGGCGGCGAACTCCAGGCCGATGAACCCGGCGCCCACCACCACCGCGTGCCGGGCGGCGCCGAGCGAGGACCGCAGGGCGGCGGCGTCCCGGGCGGTGCGCAGCGTGTGCACGCCGTCCAGCCCGGCCCCCGGCACGGCGAGCGTGCGCGGGGTGGCCCCGGTGGCCAGCACCAGGTGGTCGTAGCCGTACACCGAGCCGTCGGCGAGCCGGACCGTGCGGGCGTCCGGGTCGAGCGCCGTCACCGAGCCCGCGACCAGCTCGATCGACCGGCGCGCGTAGTAGCTCACCGGCCGCAGCCACAGCTGGGTCTCGTCCGCCTCCCCGTGCAGGTAGGCCTTGGACAACGGAGGTCTCTCGTAGGGGAGTTCGTCCTCGTCGTCGATCAGCACCAGCCTTCCCCGGTAGCCGCGTTCGCGCAGCGAGGCGGCCGTCTGGTAGCCGCCCTGGCCGGCTCCGACGACGACCACCGACGCGGGGTGGCCGGGCCCGGGACGCTCCGACGCGGGGCCGGTGGCGTAGGCCATCACCTCTGCCGCTCGGGGAGGTGGACGATCAGGCCGTCCAGGGCCTCGGTCACCGTGAGCTGGCAGCTGAGCCGGCTGTTGGGCCGGCGCTCGCAGGCGGTGAAGTCCAGCATGTCGTCCTCGTCCTCCCGGATCGGCTCCGGCTTGTCGAGCGTCGACTCGTCGACGTAGACGTGGCAGGTGGCGCACTGGAGGTTGCCGCCGCACTGGGCGACGATGCCGTCCACGTCGTTGAAGACGGCACCGCGCATGACGCTGGTGCCGACCGGGACGTCGATGGTGCGCTCCGTCGTGTCGACGGCGACGTAGGTGATCTTGGGCATGACGGGACTCCTCGATGGTGCCCGGGCGTGCGCGAGGCGCGCCGGAAACGCGGGCACCGGTCACGTGACGAAGGGGTGGCAGGACGGCTGCCGGTGGGTGGCTCAGAGGGCGTCTCCCCCGCCAACCCGCCTTCTCCTACCGACCGTTCGGACACGCGACGCCCTCGGTCGGGAACACGGCAGCGCGTTCGAGCGTAGCAAAGGACCCAGGGGCGCGCCAGGATCGATCATCCGCGCCCCGGGCACGCTCAGGCCCGCCCGCGGAACACCCTGGGATCAGGCCGACGGTGCGTCATCAGCGGCCTGCTGATGGTGAATTCCCGGAACCGGCGGGCCGCCTCGGAGTGGTAGGAGGCCCGGTTCCAGACCAGGGTGAGCACCCGGTAGCAGTTCGCGGCCTCCACGTGCACCCAGGCCACCGGGACATGGGTGTCGGTGCCGGCCAGCCGGGACATCGCCGGGATGAGGCCGATACCGAGCCCGCTGCTGATCATGTCCTGACTGGCGCCCGGCTCGTCCCCCTCGCAGGACAGCCGCGGGGTGAGCCCCTCGGTCGCGAACAGCCGGTCCAGCAGGGCGCGTTGCCAGTGGCCGCGGCGGGTGGTGACGAACGGTTCGTCGGCGATCTCGGCGATGGTCACGCTCTCCCGGCCGTCCAGCCAGTGCCCGCGCGGCACGGCCAGCAGCACCTCCTCGCGGAGCAGTTCGACGGCCTCCAGGTCCGGTCCGGCCAGCGGCTGCGAGGCGACGCAGAAGTCGACCTCCCCGGCGCGCAGCTGGCGGTCCATCTCCTCGACGTTGGACTGGAACAGCCGCACCTCGGCGCCCGGGAAGGCGGTCCGGAAGCCGCCCATCAGATGGGTGACGGTCAGCAGCGTCTCGGAGGCCACGCCGACCCGGCCGAGGCCGGTCTCCCGGGCCTCCCGCAGCGCCCGTCGCCCGTCGTCGAGCTCGCTCAGCGCGCGGTCGACGTGGCGCAGGAACACCGCGCCGTACTGGTTGAGCCGGATCCGCCGGCCCAGCCGGTCGAAGAGCGGGGTGCCCAGCTCGGCCTCCAGCCGGGCGATGGTGCGGCTGAGCGAGGGCTGGGCGACGTTCAGCTCCTCGGCGGCGCGGCTGATGTGCTCGAAACGGGCGACGGCCTGGAAGTGGCGCAGTTGCAGCAAATCCACGGTTCACCTCTGCTGATGCCTGACGGGTTATCCGCACATAGCAAAACCGGTCTTGGAACGCATAAGCAATCCTCGCCTAACGTCCTCGGTGGGGTTCGTCGCCGCGGGTGGCGGGCAGCGCCGCTGCCCGCCACCCGCACACGCGAGGCGGGGACCCCCGTCCCCCTCCTCCGCTTCCCGTCCTCCTCATCCGTCCGCCGACCCGGAGGCCCACCGCCCCCCAGGAAGGTCGCATCATGAGCGCTGCGGATCTGGCCCGACTCCAGTTCGCGGCCACCACCAGCGTGCACTGGCTCTTCGTCATCCTCACCATGGGGCTGGTCCCCCTGGTCGCGTTCATGCACACCCGGGCCGCGTACACCCGGGACCCGGCCACCCGGGCGGTGCGCGAGCGGATGACCCGCTTCTGGGGCCAGCTCTACGTCATCAACTACGCGGTCGGCATCGTCACCGGCCTCGTCATGGAGTTCCAGTTCGGCCTCAGCTGGAGCGGACTGAGCAAGTTCGCCGGCAACGTCTTCGGCGCCCCGCTGGCGCTGGAGACCCTGATCGCCTTCTTCGCCGAGTCCACCTTCCTCGGCATGTGGATCTTCGGCTGGGGCCGGATGCGCCGCGGCGTGCACGTCGCGCTGATCTGGCTGGTCGCGCTCACCGCGTACGCCTCGGCGTTCTGGATCCTGATCGCCAACGGCTTCCTCCAGCACCCGGTCGGCTACGAGGTGCGCGACGGCGCCGCCTACCTGACCGACTTCGGCGCGCTGCTGACCAACGCCAACGCCCTGGTGGCCCTCGGCCACGTCGCGCTGGCCGCGCTCACCACCGGCGGCATCTTCGTCGCCGGCATCAGCGCCTGGCACTTCGCCAAGGGCACCCGGGAGACCGCGCTGTTCCGCGGCTCGCTGCGGCTGGGCGTCTGGGTGAGCATGCTGTCCTCGTTCTTCGTCATCATCGTCGGCAACCTGCAGGTCCCGGTGATCGAGCGGACCCAGCCGATGAAGGCCGCCCTCCTCGACGGCGGCGGCGTCGCCGAGGAGCAGGCGCGGCTGGTCGCCCAGTACGGGCCCGGGGACTACGTGCCCTGGCAGGGCTGGGTGAAGAACTCGATGGACCTGATGACGATCCTCGGCAACACCGTCTCGACCATCACGTTCATCGCCGTCTTCCTGCTGCTGAAGGACCTGCTGGTGCGCCGGCGCTGGCTCGCCTACCTGATGACCGCGATCATCCCGCTGCCCTTCATCGCCTCCGTCGGCGGCTGGGTGGTGCGCGAGATCGGCCGCCAGCCGTGGCTGGTCTACGGCGAGCTGACCGTCGACGACGCGCTCTCCCACGTCGGCCGGGGATCCCTGGCGGTGTCCTGCGCGGTGTTCACCGCCGTCTTCGTCGCCCTCGCGGTGACCAACTGGACGCTGATCACCCGCTTCGCCCGGCGCGGCCCGGACGGCGCCCAACTCGGCGCCGGCGATCCGCTCGGCGACGACCTGCCCGGTGCGGGCGGCGCCGACGAGAAGCAGCCGGTCCCGGTCTTCTGAGCCCGGCGACGGATCCCGTACCGAGATGAACTCCCCTGATGTGACGGAAGGTTGGGCGACATGAGCCTGGAGACCCTCTGGCTGGCCCTGCTCGGCCTGCTGCTCGCCGGCTACTTCGTGCTCGGCGGCTACGACTACGGCGCGCAGATGCTCTCCCCGTTCCTCGGCTCCACCGCCCCGGCACCGGAACAGGACCGGGGCCCGGGAGGGCGCAACGCCGCGCTGGACGCGATCGCCCCGTTCTTCCTCGGCAACGAGGTGTGGCTGGTCGCCTTCGCCGGCGTGATGTTCGGCGCCTTCCCGCATCTGGAGGGCAGCCTGCTCTCCGGCCTCTACCCGCTGATCGTGGCGATCCTGGCCGGCCTGGTGGTCGGCAACGCCGCGGTCCAGCTGCGCGGCCGCTCCCGCGGCGCCCGGGCACTGCGCGTCTGGAACGCCCTGGTGGTGTTCGGCGGCGCGCTGCCCGCCGTCGGCTGGGGCCTCGTGGTCGGCCTGCTGCTGCACGGCGTGCCCCGCCGCGCGGACGGCTCCTTCCACCTCGGGATCGGGGACGTCCTCGCGCCGTTCCCGCTGACCTGCGGCGTGGCCACCGCTCTGCTCTTCGCCGGGCACGGCGCGGCCTTCATCGCGATCCGATCCGAACCCGAACTCGCCGCCGCCGCACGGCGGGTGGGCGCCACCCTGATCGCCGCGGCGGGCGCCGCGAGCGCCCTCGCCCTGGTGCTCTCGCTGTTCGGGGCGGGCGCCTCGATGACCAGGACGGCCACCTCGGCGGTGCTGTTCGCGCTCGTCGCCGCCGCCCTCGGCGCCGGCTGGTGGTTCCTCACCCGCGGCCGCGGCGCCCCGGCGTTCGCCGCCACCTGCGCCGCGACCGCGCTGCCGGTGCCGCTGATCGGGGCCGGCCAGTACCCGTACCTGCTGACCGCGGACTCCGGGGCCGGGATCACCGTCGACGAGGCCGTCGCCGACGAGGCCACCCTGAAGCTGCTGATCGGCTTCGGCGTGCTGGTCGTCCCGCTGATCCTGATCTACCAGGCCTGGAGCTGGTGGGCGTTCCGCGGCCGCACCGGCCGGCGCCACCCCAGCTACTTCTGACCGCCCGCCGTCGGCCGGCCGCCCCCCGGCGCCACCGGCCGACGGCCTCAGCCGGCTTCCGCGGCCCGACGGCCACCCGACCGGCCCGACCCGGGTCGCGGAAGCCGTCCGCACCGGGCCGCGGAAGCGATCCGCCCCGCACGCCGGGGACGACCCGGGAGGGAGCACGGGATGAAGCCGGCCGAACGCCGCCTGCGGCGCGAACTCCCGGTAGTGCGACACCACCTGACCACCGCGACCGCGCTCGCCCTGCTGGGCGCCGGGCTCGTCGTCGGCCAGGCCGGCCTGCTGGCCGGCCTGCTCGCGGACGGCTTCGCCGGGCGGAGCCCGGGGGCCGGCGCCCTCGCCGCCCTCGCCACCGTCCTCGCCCTGCGCGCCCTGCTCGCCTGGGCCCGCGGCGCCCTCGCCCAGCGCGCCGCCGCCGAGGCCAAGCGCGCCCTGCGCGAGCGCCTCACCGCCCGCCTCCGGCACACCGGCCCGCGCCGGCTGGCCGCCCGGCGGCACGGCGAGACGGCCACCCTGCTCACCCGCGGCCTGGACGCCCTCGACCCGTACCTCACCGGCTACCTGCCCACCATGGCCGCCACCGCCGCCGTCCCGCCCGTGGTCGTCGGGTGGCTGTGGTGGACCGACTGGACCTCCGCGCTGATCATCGTGATCACGCTCCCGCTGATCCCGGTGTTCGGCGCGCTCGTCGGGATGCACACCGCCCGCCGCACCGCCCGGCAGTGGCGGCTGCTCGCCCGGCTCGGCGGCCACTTCCTGGACGTCCTCGCCGGACTGCCCACGCTGCGCGCCTTCGGCCGCGAGCACCACCAGAGCGGCGTGGTGCGGGAGATGGCCGACGCCCACCGGCGGGCCACCATGCGGACCCTGCGGGTGGCCTTCCTCTCCTCCCTCGTCCTGGAGACCGTCGCCACCCTGTCGGTGGCGCTGGTCGCCGTCCCGGTCGGGCTGCGGCTGCTGGCCGGCGAACTGGACCTGCGCACCGCCCTGGTGGTGCTCTTCCTCGCCCCCGAGGCCTACCTGCCGCTGCGCGCGGCGGGCGCGGCCTTTCACGACAGCGCCGAGGGCCTCGCGGTGGCCGAGCGGGTCTTCGCCGTCCTGGACGAGGAGGAGCCCGCCGCCGCGCGCCCCGCGCCGTCCCCCGTCCCCGGCCTCGGGACCGCGCGGCTTCGCCTGGACGGCGTGAGCGTCCACCACCCCGACCGCGCCGCACCGGCCCTCGACGGCGTCTCGCTCACCGTCCACCCCGGCGAGCACCTCGCCCTGGTGGGCCCGAGCGGCGCCGGCAAGTCCACCCTCCTCGCGCTGTTCCTCGGCTTCACCGCGCCCGGCGCGGGCCGGGTCCTGGTCGACGGCACCGACCTCGCCGCGCTCGATCCCGACGCCTGGCTCGCCCAGGTCGCCTGGGTGCCGCAGCGCCCGCACCTGTTCGCCGCGACCGTCGCCGACAACATCCGCCTCGGGCGCCCCGACGCGACCGACGCCGAGGTCCGCGCCGCCGCCCGGGCCGCCTGCGCCGACGGCTTCACCGAGGCGCTCCCGCAGGGCTACGACACCCCGCTCGGCGAGCACGGCGCCGGGCTGTCGGCCGGGCAGCGCCAGCGCATAGCCCTGGCCCGCGCCTTCCTCAAGGACGCCCCCGTCCTGCTGCTCGACGAACCGACCGCCCACCTCGACCCGGAGAGCGAGGCCGCCGTGACCAGGGCCACCGCCGACCTCATGCGCGGACGCACCGCGATCGTGGTCGCCCACCGCCGGAGCCTGCTGCCGCACGCCGACCGGATCGTCACCGTCCGGGCCGGCGTCCTCGACCCGGCCGGGCCCGCCCCGATCGCTCCGGCCGGCCCCGGCCCGGCCGCCGAAGGGCTGGTGCGCTCATGACCGCCGCACCGGCCTCCCGCCCCACCGTCCGCCTGCTGCGCCACCTCCTGCCGTACTGGCGCCGGCTGCTGCCCGCCGTCCTCGCCGCCGCCGGCAGCGAGCTCAGCGGCGCCGCCCTGATGGCCACCGCCGCCTGGCTGATCACCCGCGCCGCCGAACAGCCGCCGATCTCCGCCGTCGCCGTCGCGATCGTCGCCGTGCGCGCCCTCGCCCTCGGCCGCGGCACCCTGCGCTACGCCGACCGCCTGCTCGGCCACGACGGCGTGCTGCGCGCCGTCGCCGGCTTCCGCGCCCGGGTCTACGAGGCGCTCGTCCCGCTCGCCCCGGCCGGCACCCCGGCGCTGCGCGGCGGCGACCTGCTGATCCGCCTGGTCGACGACGTCGACGCCGCCCAGGACCTGCTGCTGCGCGTCCTCTTCCCGGTCACCGCGGCGGCCCTGGTCGCGGCGGCCGCCACCGGAACCGCCCTGGCGCTGCTGCCCGCCGCCGGGCTGCTGATCGGCGTGCTGCTCGCCGCGGCCGGCCTGCTGGTGCCCGCCCTGGTGCTCGCGCTGTCCCGGCGCACCGGGCACGCGGAGAAGGCCGCGCGCGCCGAACTCGCGGCGCTCACCGTCGACCTGACCGAGGGCGCGGCCGACCTCGCCGCGTACGGCGCCCGCGACCGCGCCCACCGGCGGGCCGCGGACGCCACCGCCCGGATCGCCGCCCTGGAGCGCCGCGCGGCGCTGACCACCTCGCTCGCCTCCGGCGTGGTCCTGCTGTTCCAGGCCGCCGCCACGGTCGGCACCACCTGGCTCGGCCTGCGCGCCCACGCCGACGGCCGGCTGCCCGCCGTCCTGCTCACCGTCCTCGCGGTGCTCGCCCTGGTCTCCTTCGACGCCCTGGCCGGCCTGCCCGCCGCCGCCCGCCGGCTCGCCGGCGTCTGGGCCCGCGCCCGCCGGCTCGCCGACCTCATGGACACCCCGCCCCCGGTCACCGACCCGGCCGACCCGCTCCCGCTCCCCGCCGCCGGCCCGCTGGGCGTCGAGATCACCGACCTGCGGGTGCGTCACCGCCCCGACGGCCCCGCCGCCCTCGACGGCGTCAGCCTGCGCCTGCCGCCCGGCCGCCGGGTCGCCCTGGTCGGCGCCAGCGGCTCCGGCAAGTCCACGCTGATCGCGGCGCTGATGCGGTTCGTCCCGTACGAGAGCGGCAGCATCCGGGTCGGCGGCCGCGAACTGCGCGACTGCGCGGGCGCCGACGTCCGCCGGGTGATCACCGGCGTGACCCAGGACGCCCACGTCTTCCACACCACGATCCGGGCCAACCTGCGCCTGGCCCGCCCCGACGCCGCCGACGAGGACCTGCGCGAGGCCGCCCGCCGGGCCCGGCTGCTGGACTGGATCGAGTCGCTCCCCGACGGCTGGGAGACCATGCTCGGCGGGGACGGCGCCACCATGTCCGGCGGCCAGCGCCGGCGCCTGCTGCTGGCCCGCGCCCTGCTCGCCGACCCGCCGGTGCTCGTCCTCGACGAACCCACCGAGGGCCTCGACCCGGACACCGCCGCCGCCGTCCTCGCCGACGTCCTGGACGCCACCCGCGGCCGCACCACCCTCCTGGTCACCCACGACCACGCCGCCCTCGCCGCCGTCGACGACGTCCTCACCCTCACCGCCGGCCGCCTCGCCCCCGCCCTCTGACCACCCCCGCCCGCCGGGGGGCGGGTGGGGGCACCACCCGCGCGTCCCTGATCGGAAGCGGGCCGGATCGGAAGCGGGCCGGAAGCCCCGGCGCCTTTCCCCGGAAGCGGCCGGACTGGTGTGCTGTCCTCCGGGAGCGGACGGCCCCGTGCGGGGGACGGCGCGGTCCGCTCCCGCCCGCCACCACCACGGGAGGGACGCATGCGGAGGCGCCGGCCACGACCCGCCGGAAGCCGCCCGGCCGGTCCGTCACCCGCACCCGTACGGTGCCTCCTGGAGGAAGCGCTCCAGCTCCAGCAGGTCGGTGCGGCGCAGGTCGTCCGGGTGCACCACGATCCGCAGCTCGGGCGCGACCGGAGTGCCGCCCAGACAGGCCCGGACGAAGGACTCCACGATCAGCTTGGCGAGCCGCCCGCGGTCCAGGTCCACGATCCGCGCGAGGCCGGAGCCGAGCATCGGCACCGCGACCGGACGGTACCGCCCGTGCAGGGCCACCGCCTCCCAGAGCCGTTCGAGGGCCAGCGCGAGGTACTCCGGACGCGACCTGGCCACCATGTCGTTGCCCAGCCGCGAGTACGCGGTGGCGAAGACCTGCCGGCGCCCGTGCGGCACCGCCACCGTCGTCCCGATCGGATACCGCAGCCGGCGCCCGTGGGGCTTGTCCCGGCTGCGCTCGCGCTCGACCACCGGCACGGACCGCAGGGCCCGCTCCAGCTCGGCGTCCAGCAGCTCGCCGCGGCCGCCGAAGAGCCGCTCCACGAGCTGCCCCTGGATGCTGGAGCGGCTGATCACCACGTCCTGGTCGATCTCGGTGTCGAAGGTGTCGGTGAAGCCCGCCACCAGATTGGCGTCCTCCTGCTCGAACAGGTCCCCGCACACCACCACGACCTCGACCGCCCGGTCGGGCAGCGCGATGCGCAGCAGCTCGTCGTCCCAGCGGCCCCGCAGCCTGGTGCGCAGCAGGCCGAGCTCGGAGGCCCAGGACGGGTCGTCCGGACGCTCCCGCACCGCCGCCTCGGCGACCGGCAGCGCGAGTTCGGGCCGGCCGAGCCTGACCCGGCAGGAGATCAGCTCCCGGCGGGCGGTGTCCTGCAGACCGGTCAGCCGGCGGATCAGCGGTTCGGCGAAGTCCTCGCCGGAGGCCTCGGCCAGCGGCCGGCCGCGGACCATGCCCAGCGCCTCCTCCAGCCGCCACGCGGCCATCGCCGGTCCGACCTGGAAGGACTCGTTGACCAGCTCGGTGAACCGGGCGCAGTCCAGCTCCGCCGCCGAGAGGCTCAGCCGGTAGGCGGTCTCCGACCCCCTGGGCGTCGAGAGCTGCTCGGTGCGCAGGACCCGTGCGCCGGCGAGCTGGTCGCCCCCGCCGATCGCGCGCCGCAGTTCGAACACCCGCTTCTGCACCTCGTTGCGGCCCCGCGCGCCCTGGCCCGGGAGGTCGGCCTGCCGGCCCCAGACGTCCCGGCGCAGTTGGCGGACCGGCACCGCCTCACCGTCCGCGGCCACCAGCCGGACCAGCAATCGCCTGGTCAGCGGCGTCAGGCGCACCGGAACCCCGTCGGACTCCACCCGCACAGGCCCCAGCACGCTCACGCGGACACCAGCCATCGGACCCCCCACCCGCCTCGTCCCCGGCCAGGAGCCGCCTCGCTCAAGGCACCGAGCAGGATAGCAACCAGTGTGCCGCGCAGGAACGTTGATGAAGGACGTGTCGGATGAGCGGTCGGTTTCCGGGCCGTTGGCCGGTGTGCCGGCGAACGGCGGCCGCCTTCCTGCGGAACACCGCGGCCGCCTTCGGTGGCGTGGCGGTGGCGGGCCAGCTCGCCGGGCCGCTCTTCCCGCACGGACTGCCCGCGCCCGGCTGGGTGACCGCCGGCGCGGCCGGGGCCTGCGTGCTCTGGGGCGCGGTGCGGGCGCGTCCGGTCCCGGTGGTGCGCCAGGAGTTCCGGCGGCCCGACATGACCGTGGTGGTGGAGGGCGGCGACCTCTTCACCGCCCCAGGTCACCTCGTCGTCGGCTTCTGCGACACCTTCGACACCGCCCCGGCGGACGGGCGCCTGATCGACGGGGGCAGTGTGCAGGCCCAGCTGCTGCGGCGGCGCTACGACGGGGACCCGGACCGGCTGGACGCCGAACTCGCCGACGCCCTGGCCGCGGTGGCCCCGCAGTCCCGTGAGCTCCGGGCGGACAAGCCGCTCGGCAAGCTCGACCGGTACCCGCTCGGCACCGTGGCCGTTCTCGGCCCCCCGTCGCGGCTGGTCTTCGCCACCGCCTACAGCCGGCTCGGCCGCGACCTGGTGGCGTCCTCCGGCGTCGAGGACCTCTGGTTCAGCCTCAACCGGCTCTGGGACGCCGTCGACCGGCGGGCCAGGACGGGCTCCGTGGCGATGCCGCTGGTGGGGTCGGGGCTCGCGCGGATGGACTACCTGGACCAGGACAGCCTGCTGCGGCTGATCCTGATGTCGTTCATCGCCCGCTCCCGGGAGGGCGCGGTCTGCCGGGAGCTGCGGGTCGTGCTGCGCCCGGCGGACCTCGCGAACGTCTCCATGCCGGAGGTCCGGGCGTTCCTGCGGAGCATGGCCGCGGGTCTGAGCGAGCGGTGACGGCGGCGGCCCGGCCGCGGTGTGCCACCGAGGCCGGGCCGTTGGCCCGTTGGCCCGTTGGCCCGTTGGGTCCGTTGGGTCCGTTGGTCCGTTCGTCCCAGGGTCAGCCCCGGCGGCGGTAGGCCCCGAGGTCCCGGAACGGCTCGGTGTCCAGCCAGTCGTGGCCGCTGTCGTCCACCGGGCAGCCCGCCACCCTGAGCCGCTGCGCGACCTTCCGCAGCACGATGTTGAGGTCCGCCTCCGCGCTGAACCGGATCACGTTGCGGCCCGCCAGGTCGGAGGCCGGCCGGATGTCCCCGAACTCGAGGATCACCGTCCGATCGGGAAAGGCCATCAGCACCATGCCCAGCTCGATCAGCACGTTCTGGCGCGGCTGCCCGGCGGCCTCCCGCTCGTGCAGCGGCTCGGCCGGCCCCTTCAGGTCGTCGTGCAGCCGGGCGACGTCGTCCGGGGTGAGCAGGACGAGGGCGGCGCCGGCCACCGACGGCGCGTGGGCCACCACCTCGCCGATGAACGGGGAGGCCGTCCCGGTCGTCCCGACCAGGTGCTCCCACTCCAGGGGGTTCAGTCCCAGGCCGCGCAGCAGCCCGAACGCCTTGCGCCGCACCTGCTCGTCGCGGCCGTGGACCACGAAGACGTTGCGGCCGCGCTCGGCCGCGCTCGGCGGCGCCGTGTCCGCGCGCCGCCCGGCGGCCGGCCCGCCGTCCCCGCGGTTGACGGTCTTGCCGGTGGAGAAGTCGATGTTCCCGTTGCCGAAGTGGTTGCCGAAGACGGCTCCGCCGCGGCCCGCTTCATGGTCCGTCATGGGTCGGATGTCCTTGTCCGTGGTCCGGGGGATCAGTTGTTGACCTGCTTGTTCTGCGAGAAGTCGACGTCACCGGTGCCGAAGTGGTTGCCGGCCAGGACGGTGGTCTGGTTGCGCCGGTGGTCGGCCAGGTCGACCTGGTGCTCGCGCAGGAAGCGCTCGACGAGGTGCAGCAGCCGGCGCTCCACGATCCGGGTGTACTTCTCGGCGTCCGACTGCTGGAAGTAGTGGTGGTAGGTGTCGCTGCAGGCCAGCTCCCGGATGCTGGTGCGCGCGCCGCGGTTCACCGCGAGCGTCGCGTAGCGGCCGAGGCCGAACTCGCTGCGGTCCGCGACCCCGACGAGCTCGACCTCGTAGCGCCGGCCCTCCTGGTAGTGCCGCCGCATGCGCGCGAGGCCCCGCGACAGGAGGCCCAGGGGCAGCAGGATCCTCCAGGCCCGGCCCGCCACGTGCCGCAGGGAGTCCCAGGCGGCCTGCCGCAGCAGCCGTCCGTCCAGCCGCTCCGGCAGCCGGTCGACCAGGTGGAACTCGGAGACCACCGGGGTGAGCACATGGCTGTGGAACTCGGTGTGCAGGGTGTTCCCGCGGACGTCGAAGCCCACGAACACCGAGGTGACCACCTCCTCCTCCCAGGAGCCGATCCGGGCGCACAGGTACTCGCGCGCCGCGCCGTAGCCCTCCGCCCAGTGCTCGTCCCCGTCGTCGCCGATCGCGGGCAGCGGGCTCCAGCCCTCCCCCGCCGACCGGTCGTGCACGGTGACCGCCCGGGCGTACCGGTGGCGTTCGACGGTGAGCGTCGCGATGCGCTCGGACTCCCGTGCGGCGTCGCGCAGTTCGGCGGTGATGTGGTGCTGGACGAACGCGGCCAGCTCCGCGGCGTCGAAGGGGATGACGGGCCGGCGCCTGGTCACCACCGGGGCGGACGGCCCGTCGGCCGCGTCCGGAGCCGCCCGGCCGGTGAGCCGGGCGATGAGGTCCGCCGCGTCGTCGCCCTCCTCCGGGGCCCCGAGCAGCAGTTGCGCGTTCGACCACCGGTGCAGCCGGGACCCCGCTCCGACGAACGGCCGGTAGCCCCCGAAGTAGGCGACGCCGTCCCGGGCCGACTGCTCGCGGTCGATCTTCTCGACGAGGTCGTCGTCGAGGAGGCCGACCGCCGGGCGACCGCCGTCGAAGCCCCCGCCCGGCCCGGCCTTCTTGAGCCGGGTGACCAGGGTGTGCAGGGTGGCCACCCGGCGCAGGTAGTCGGCCGACCAGAACAGCCAGAAGCCGAGCACCAGCAGGGAGAGGGCCCCGAGCACACCGGTGAAGGCGAGCACGGCCAGGAGGGCGGCTCCGACCCCGATGTACACCCAGGAGTTGCGCTGCAGCGCGCGTGCCGCGAGGGCGTGCGCGAGCACCGGCACGGCGTCGTAGCCGAACGAGGGGGCCACCGCCCGGGCCCGGTTGGTCAGCAGTTCCCTGATGACCGCGCTGCGGTAGTCCGGATCGAGGTAGGTGCCCGCCGCGAGCAGCCGGGTGGCCCGGCTGCGGGAGTCCACCCCCGGGGGAGCGGTGGGCCCGGCCGGCCCCGGCGGCGCTGAGAGGGAGGCGCCATGGATCGTCATCTGTCCTTCAGAGCTCCTGTCGTGGAGGGTCCTGCCGTCGTCGGCCGTCGTCGGCCGTCGTCATCCCGTCCGGATGACGGTGGCGCTGGTGATGGCACCGTCGGCGACGGTGTAGCTGCCGCGGAAGTGGCGGACCGTCCCGTCCGTCTGGTGGGCCTCCAGCGCGGCGGTGACCTCGTCGCCGTCGACGGCGAGCACGGACACCGTGGTGGAGGCGGTCGCGGAGAAGCCCTCGACGAAGCTGTCGTAGTCGGCGGCGAGGTTGCTCCCGCCGAGCTGCCAGGCGGTCCGGAACGCACCGGTGTTGACCGCCCTGAAGTAGTCGCGCAGCACCGCGTCGGGCCGGGTGGTCGTCGCACTCGCCGTCGCGCTCGCGGTCGCCGTCGCGCTCGCGGTCGCGGTCGCGGTCGCGGTCGCCGTCGCGGAGCCGGACGGCAGCGAGCCGAACCAGGACGAGGACGGCGAGGTCGTGGCCGCGGCCGTCGACAGGCGCGAAACGGACGGCGAGGGCGACGGCGTCCGGGTGGGTGAGGCGCTGCGGGTGGTGGGCGTGGCAACCGTCCGCGAGGCCGTCACCGGCTGCGGCTCCTCCCATCCGCCGCGGTACCCGCCACCGGCGCCCGTGACATAGGGGTCGTCGTAGTCGTCGAAACCCCCGTCGTCCGACCCGAAGGAGATGCCGCCGTTCAGCCCGAGCAGCAGCAGGAGCACCGCCAGCGAACCCCCCGCGACGGCGAGCACCCACGTGCGGACGTCCCCGGCCGCGGGGAGCAGCGACGGCGGCGGATGGACGGGCCGGGTGGCGCCCCGGGCCCGGACCTGCGCCTCCACCGGGACCGGCGGCCCCGGGATCTTGTCGTTCAACGCGGACCTCCTGTGCGGTCACCGGCGGACTCGGGCGCGATCGCCGGCCGTCCCGCCGCCGGTCACCGCCCCCAGGATCGATCCGACCAGCCGCCCTGCTTCCGCGGCGACAACCGGAACTCTTCCGATCCGCTTCCGATGCGGTCCCGGCCCCCGCCCGACCCGCTCCGGGGCCCGCTCCGACCTCCCGCCCCGACCCCGCACCGGCCCGAACAGGCCCGGCCCGCAACGGAAAGGGCCCGGGCCGGTCTGTGCCGGTCCGGGCCCTCGTCCGTGGGCCGCCAGGGGCTCGAACCCTGAACCTACGGATTAAAAGTCCGCAGCTCTGCCGATTGAGCTAGCGGCCCGTGGCCCGGCCGGGGTGGTGGCGGCGGGCCGCCGCGATCCTACCCGCTGGGGTCGGGCTCACGCGGCCGGTGTCCAGTGGGCGGTGCGCACGCGGCGGAGCCAGGCGTCGGCGGGGCGCTCGTCGGGGCGGTCGGGCAGGACGCCGGGGCGGTCGAGGCGGTCGGCGGCGGCGGTGAGGGAGCGTTCGGCGCGGTCGGGGTCGTCGGCGATGCGCTCGCCGAGCTCGCGGACGCGCTCCGGGTCGGGCAGCCGGACCAGGTTGTGGCCGGCCTCGTGCAGGCGGACGGCCTGGTCGAGCAGCCGGACCAGGTGGCGGGCGTGCTTGGCCGCCCTCGCCCGGGAGGCCGGGTCGGAGGTGTCGCGGGTCCGCAGCTTGCGGAACTGCTGGGTGGCGTAGCCGAGGTAGGCGTTGCGCACGGCCCGGGCGCTGAGGAAGGAGCGGCGGATGCCGATCAGCTCCTCGCCGAGCGGGGTGCGGACCTCGTAGAGGTCGTCGGGCAGCCAGACCAGCTCGGAGGCGGTGGGGTTGCAGCCGAGCGCCAGCCGGCACCACTTGGCGGCCTCGTGCAGGGTGCGGTCCGGGGCGGTGGTGACCTGCGACTCGGCGGGGCGGTGCAGGCCGTGGAAGCGTTCGGTCGGGGCGGCGAACAGGCCGAGCCGGTCGACGTCGGAGCCGGCGTGGGCCAGTCCGTACGCGGTCGAGCCGACGATGCCGGAGAGCAGGACGGTGCCGGGCGGGACGGACACGGATGGGACGGACACGGGCCGGGCGGACATGGGCCGGGCTCCTCTCCTCGGACGCTCCCGGGGAGTCTGCCCGGCGGGGCGGCGCGGGGCGAACGGATTTCCGGCGGCCGGGGTACGGCGGGCGGGTAGGGTGCGGAGCATGTCGACCGCGAACGGTTCCGAACAGCCCGGCGTCGTCCTGATCACCGGTGCCGGCCGCGGCATCGGCGCCGCCACCGCCCTGCTGGCCGGGCGGCGCGGGTACCGGGTGTGCGTCAACTACCGGGCGGACGAGGCCGCCGCCGCCTCGGTGGTGGAGGCGATCCGGGGCGGCGGCGGCACCGCGCTCGCCGTCCGCGCGGACGTCACCCGCAGCGCCGAGGTGGCCCGGCTGTTCGACACCGTCGACGCCGAACTCGGGCCGCTCACCGCCCTGGTGAACAACGCGGGCACGCTGGAGCGGCAGGGCCGGCTGGAGGACATCGACGAGGAGCGGCTGAACCGGATCTGGGCCGCCAACATCACCGGCCCGTTCCTGTGCGCCGCGCAGGCCGTGCGCCGGATGTCCACCCGGCACGGCGGGCGCGGCGGCGCCATCGTCAACGTCTCCTCGGCGGCCTCCCGGCTCGGCTCGCCCAACGAGTACGTGGACTACGCGGCGGCCAAGGGGGCCGTCGACTCGATGACCCGCGGGCTGGCCCTGGAGGTCGCGGCCGAGGGCGTCCGGGTCAACGCCGTGCGCCCCGGCCTGATCCACACCGGCATCCACGCCCTGGGCGGCGAGCCCGGCCGGGTCGACCGGGTCGCGCCGGACCTGCCGATGCGCCGCGGCGGGCAGCCCGAGGAGGTCGCGGAGGCGATCCTCTTCCTGCTGTCGCCGGCCTCCTCGTACACCACGGGCGCCTTCCTGGACGTCTCCGGCGGACGGTGACGGGCAGGCCGTCCGGCGCCTGGAGGTGAAGTCGGCTTCAGGTCAAGATCGGAAAGGCGGATCCTCTCCTTCCCCTGGCGCGGTCCGCGCCCATACCGTGGTGGCCATGACCGACGACGTGCAGTCCGCCTTCATCGACATCCCCGGGGTGCGCAACTTCCGTGACGCCGGGGGCGTCGGCGCGCTCCGCCGGGGCGTCCTGTTCCGCTCCGGCTCCCTCCACGAGCTCGCCCCCGAGGGTGCCCTGCGCCTCAAGGCCCTCGGCCTGCGCACCGTGATCGACCTGCGCAGCCGGTTCGAGCTGGACGTCTGGCCGGACCTGCGGCACGACCTCGACCACGAGACGTTCAGCCTCCCCACCCTGCCCGCGAACCGGGAGGACTCCGAGCACCCCTGGCCGGAGGACCAGGCCACGCTCTACCCGTTCATGGCCGCCACCGCCGGCCCGTCGCTGGTCGCCGCGATCCGCCGTCTCGGCGCCCCCGGCACCCTGTCGGCCGTCGTCCACTGCGCCGTCGGCAAGGACCGCACCGGCCTCACCATCGCCGTCGTCCAGTCCCTGCTGGGCGCCTCCGAGGCCGACATCACCGCCGACTACCTGCTCTCCAACACCGGCCTGGGCCTGCTGGACGGCCCCACCCCGTACACCGACGAAACCGGCGCCGAGCGGATCTCCCGGCCGGTCTCGGCGGAACTGCTCGCCTCCTCCTTCGCCTGGATCCACGACCGTCACGGCTCCCTCCCCGCCTACCTGCACGCCCACGGCGCCACCGACGCCGACCTCGACGCCCTCCGGGCCAACCTGTCGGCCTA
This sequence comes from Kitasatospora sp. NPDC002551, assembly GCF_040296005.1. Lineage (NCBI taxonomy): Bacteria > Bacillati > Actinomycetota > Actinomycetes > Kitasatosporales > Streptomycetaceae > Kitasatospora > Kitasatospora sp. NPDC002551. Next base: position 95,185 of record NZ_JBEOWI010000003.1, read on the forward strand.
GGGCGGAGGACGCGGCGATGAGACGGGGGGAACTGCTCGCCGCCCTGGGCCGGCTCCGGCAGGCGAACACCGGCGGGGTGCGGGCCCCGCACAAGCCGCTGCTGCTGCTCTGGCTGCTGGGCCGGCACGCCCGGCTGGGCACCAGCGCCGTCCCGTACCCGGAGGCCGAGGAGCCGGTCAGCCGGCTGATCAACGACTTCGGGCCGGCCGTCGGCCCGGCGACGGCCGCGCAGCGGGCGGCGATGCCGTTCGTCCACCTGGAGCGGAGCCTCTGGTCGCTGTGCGACGCCGCCGGGCGCGAGCTCGGCACGGCGGACGTCCAGGGAAGCGGCGCGGCGCTGCGCCGGGTGGGCGCGGTGGGGCGGCTGCGGCCCGAGGTCGAGCGGCTGCTCACCGAGGACCCGTCGGCCGGGCCGGTGGCCGTCCGGCTGCTGCTCGACCGGCACTTCACGCCCAGTCTGGAGGCGGCGATCTGCGAGGAGGCGGACGTCGCCCTGCCGGACCTGGACGTCGGCGATCTGGACGTCCCCGGGCCGGACAGCGGAGCAGCCGACGACGGAGCATCGGACACCGCCGCGGCGGACGGCGCGGCGCGGGAGCCGGCCTTCCGGCTGGTCCGCCGGCGGGTGCGGGCCGCCGGGTTCGCCGCCGACGTGCTGCGGGCGTTCGACCACGCCTGCGCGTTCTGCGGGTACGACGGCCGGCTCGGCCGCCACCCGGTCGGCGTCGAGGCCGCGCACATCCAGTGGCACAGCCAGGGCGGCCCCGACGTCCTCGCCAACGCCTTCGCGCTCTGCTCGCTGCACCACGCCCTGTTCGACTTCGGCGTGCTCGGCGTGACGGAGGACCGCACCGTGCGGATCTCCCCGCACTTCCGGACCGACTCCCCCGCCGGCCGGGCCGTCCGGGCGCTGCGCGACCGCCCGGTGCCGCTCCCGCACGGCCGGCCGGCCGCGCCGCGCGCCCACGCCTTCCTGCGCTGGCACGACCGGTCGGTGTTCAAGCACGAGGGGCACCCGCTGGGCTGAGCGGCGGCCCGGGACTACTGCCGTTCCAGGTGCCACCACTGGGTCGGGGAGTCGGTGTCCTCCCACTGGTGGACCGGGGCGGTGGGGTCGGCGGGGGCGGTGAGCGGCTTGCCGCTGACGAAGCTGGTGAGGGTGCAGGTGCCGGGGGCGTCGACGTGGTGCTCGACCAGCCACTCCTGGGCGCCGAAGGCGTTGGCGGACCACTGCTGGACGGGCACGCCGTCGTCGGTCGCGGCGCCGGTGACGTCCAGGCGCTTGCCGCCGGCGACGTTCTCGACGTGGAACAGCGCGCCGCCCGGGTGGACGGCGGTCAGCCGCCAGAGCTGGGCGTCCGAGCCGTCCTCGGCTCCGAGCAGCACCTTCACGCCGCTGCGGCGGCTGCCGCCGGGGACCTCCAGCAGCAGGCCGGTGGCGACGTTGCGGATCCGGTAGAGGCCGTCGGTGATCTCGTGGTCGGTCACCGGGCGAGTCTCCCACCCGGGACCGACAGCCCGGGACCGACCGCCGGGGACCGAGCGCCAGGGGCCGCGCACCACGGACCGCTCGCCGGGGACCGGCAGCCGCCCCCCGGACGGCGGGCGCCTATGCTGCGGCGAATGGTGTTCGACCCTCACTCCACGCAGGACGGCCGCCCCGGCGGGCCGTCGGACAGTCAGCAGTCCGCCCTCACCGGGGCGGTGGGCGCCCTGGAGCACGCCGTGGCCGGCCTGGCGGACGGCGGGGACGGCGCCGGCGAGCGCTTCGACGCGGCGCTGCGCCGGCTGGGCGGGCACCTCGGGCCCGCCGGGGAGGCGGAGTCGGCGGCGGTCGGCCCCTGGCTGGCGGCGCTGCTGCCGGACACCCCGCTGTTCCCCCGCGCCCATCTGGCGATGATGACCGGCGCCTGCGTGGAGCGCGGCGCCGACCCGGAGGCCTGCGCCGACGGGGTGCTCGCCGGCCTGCGCGAGGCCCTGACCGGCGCGCTGCTGCTGCTCGACCGGTGGGCGGAGAGCGGCGGGGACGCCCTGCCGGACCCCGACGGGGACGACCCCGGCGCGGCCCACGCCCGGCTCGTCGAAGACGGGCGCACGGACCCCTGGCACGCCCACCGGGCGGTGGCCGGCTGGTGGACGCTCGGCCTGTGGCAGCGCGCCGCGTTCGCGCTCTGCACGCACGCCGCGGTGCGCCGGGCGGCCCGCGCCGACGGGGTGGCGGACGTCCTCACCGAGCTGATCGACCGCTACCGCGAACGCTCCGAACTGCACGACCTCAAGGGCCTGCGGTACCTGGCCGCGACCCTCGACGACGAGCCGCTGCTCGTCCTGCACCGCCCGAGCGGCACCGGCTACCTGCTCCGGATGGACGGCCTGACCGACAACTTCCAGCTGCACACGCTGCTCGCCGAGGCACTGATCGGCGGCGGCCACCTGCCCGGCACCCGCCCCGACCCGGAGGTGGTCGCGCTCAGCCGCACCCGGTGGCTGGACGGGCGCCGGTTCATCGCGACCGGCGCCTTCAACCTGGTCGCGCCGGACGGCGGCTGGATCTGGAACGAGGGCATGCCGGAGTCCATCCCGGTGGTGGACGGCGTGCGGACACTCGTGCTGGACCCGCAGCCGTACGAGCGGAGCTGGGCGGCCGGACGGTTCGTCGAGCAGGTCCCCGGCGACCTGCGGCTGGAGCGGGTCCTGGCGCCGGAGGAGGCCTCGGCCCGGCTCGCGGCCGTCGCGCCGGCGCTGCCCTTCGAGCAGGCGACGCGGTAGGGCGGGCGACGCGGTAGGGCGGGCGACGCGGTAGGGCGGACGGCGGTTCCGGGGCCGTGGAGGCGGCGGGTTATCGTCGGGAGTCCGAGGAGTCCCGAGAACCTGCCGCGGATCCGCACCGGATCCGCCGAGGAGTGGAGTCGACGATGGCGAGGATCCCGAACGCGCTCGCGAGCACCGCACCGGCCGCGCTGACCGCGGCGGGCGGTCTGGTCGGCGGCTACGGCGTCGCCCGGTGGACCGGGAAGCGGCAGCTCGGCGGCGCGGTGCTGGCCGTGGCCGGCGCCGGCGCCGCCGCGCAGTGGCACCGGCGTTCGGGCGCGCCCGCGGCGGCCGCGCTGACCGGCCTGTACGTGGCGGCCTTCGGCGGCTCGCACCCGCTGGCGAAGAAGATCGGCGCCTGGCCGTCGGTCTTCGCCGTCACCGGGGTGGTGACGGCCGCCTCGGCGCTCACCTCGGTGCTGGTCACCCGCAAGGGCTGAGCCCCGCGCACAGGGCGCACAGGGCCCTGTGCGCCGGCCCCGCGCACAGGCCCCCCGTGCACAGGCTCCGCGCGCGCCGGGCGGTGGCCCTACCCGCCGAACCGGGCCTCGAAGGCGGCCCGGTTCGGCGAGACCGGCGTCCGGTCCCAGACCGCGAAGACCACCCGGTCGAAGGCCGCGCCGTGGCGGGCCAGCGCGTACTCGAAGGCCTCCGCGACCTCGGCCGGGTCGTTGCGGAACACCCCGCAGCCCCACGCCCCGAGCACCAGCGCGCGCACCCCGTGCCGGGCCGCCGTCGCGAGCACCCGCTCGGCCCGCTCGGCGAGCACGCCCCGGACGTCCACGCCCCCGGGGGTGCGCAGGGTCAGCTGGCCCGCGTTCGGCGCGGGCGAGGTCAGGAACGTCACGCCGTAGGGCCGCGCCAGCAGCCCGCCGTCCTCGCCCCGGACCACCGGCACCCCGGGCGAGACGATCACCCGGTGGCCGTACCGGAGGTCGGTGGAGGCCCGGTGCGCCTCGTAGTAGTCCGGTGCCTCCAGCAGGCAGGTGTACAGCAGGGCGCTGCGGCAGAGGTCCTCCTCCTGGGCGCGGGCGCCGCGCAGGTAGCCGCCGCCGGGGTTGCGCGCGGAGGCGAAGTTGAGCACCCCGACCGTCCCGGCGCCCGCCTCGACCAGCCGGCGGGCTGCCTGAATGCTCCCCTCGGCCGTCACCTCGACGGGGCCCGCCGTCGGACCGGGCCCGCCCGCCGCGACCAGGGCGTCCAGCGCGGCCGGGCCGTAGGACACCGTGCCGGCCCGCGCCGCCGCCAGCTGTTCGGCCACCTCGACGAGTTCGCCCCCGGTCGCGCGATAGCTCCCCCGTTCGGCGATGCCCTCGTTCACCGTCGCCACATCACGCAGTCTGCTGCTCATGCCGCCGACCGTAGGCGACGGCGGGCGCGCCGCGCCACTGGTTATTCTCGGTTGTAGAACAACAGCGTCGGCGCCAACGGCGACGGGCCCGCCCCACCGAAGTGGAACGGGCCCGTCGCGGGTGCGTCAGGTGCTAAGCGGCGTCAGTTCTTCCAACGCGGCTTGCGGTCGTCGCGGTTGAAGCCGGAGTTGAAGCCACCGGAGCGGCCACCGCGGTCGTCACGGTCCCGGTTGAAGCCACCGGACTGCGGACGGCCGCCGGAGCGGTGGTCGTCGCGGCGGGCGAACGGACGGTTGTTGCTGCCGCCGCGCTCGTCACGGTCCCGGCCGAAGGAACGGTCGCGGTCGCCGAAGGAACGGGCCGGACGGTCGCCGAAGGAACGGCCGCCGCGGTCGTCACGGTCCCGGTTGAAGCCACCGCGGTCACGGTCACCGAAGGAACGGCCACCACGGTCGTCACGGTCCCGGTTGAAACCACCGCGGTCACGGTCACCGAAGGAACGGCCACCACGGTCGTCACGGTCCCGGTTGAAACCACCGCGGTCACGGTCACCGAAGGAACGGCCGCCGCGGTCGTCACGGTCCCGGTTGAAACCACCGCGGTCACGGTCACCGAACGAGCGGCCACCACGGTCGTCACGGTCCCGGTTGAAACCACCGCGGTCACGGTCACCGAACGAGCGGCCACCACGGTCGTCACGGTCCCGGCCGAAGGAACGGCCACCGCGGTCGTCACGGTCCCGGTTGAAGGAGCGGCCACCGCGGTCGTCACGGTCGCGGTTGAACGACGGGCGCTCGGTGCGCGCCTCGCGGTACGACGGCGCGCGCTCCTCGGCCACCGGGGCGGCCGGCTCGGCGGCGGCCACCGGGGCGGCGGCCTCGTCGGCGGCGGCACCCTCGGTCTCGGCCTCGGCGGCCGGGGCCTCGTCCTCGATGCCCAGCTCGGCCCGCTCGCGCGCGGCACGCGCGGTCAGGCGGTCGGCCTCGTCGCGCAGTTCGGCGGCGCGGCGCTGGGCGCGCTCCAGCTGGCGGGTCATGTCGGCGACCTCGCGCTCGGCGGCGCCGGCGATGTTGGCCGCGCTCTCCGCCTGGACCTCGACCAGCGAGCGGGCGCCGGTGATCCGGGCCACCTCGGCGTCGAAGGCGTGGTCCAGGATGTGGCGGCTGGCCTCGACGCCCGCGTCCTCCATCAGGCGGAAGACGCCGCGGCGCTGGTGCGGCAGCACCAGGGTGACGACGGTGCCGGAGCGGCCGGCGCGGGCGGTACGGCCCGAGCGGTGCAGGTAGTCCTTGTGATCGCCGGCCGGGTCGACGTTGAGCACCAGGTCGATACCGTCGACGTGGATGCCGCGCGCGGCGACGTCGGTGGCGACGACGACGTTGACGTAGCCGTCCTTGAAGTCGCCGAGCACCCGGGTGCGGGCGCCCTGGGTCATGCCGCCGTGCAGCGCGTCGGCCTTCACACCGGCCTCGACCAGCTGCTCGGCGACGCGGTCGGCGCCCATCTGGGTGCGGACGAAGATGATCGTGCGGCCCTTGCGGGCGGCGATCGCGTTGGTGATCGGCGCCTTGTCCTTGGGCTTCACCACGAGGATGTGGTGGGTCATGGTGGTGACGGCGCCGGCCGACGGGTCGACCTCGTGGGTGACCGGGCTGTTCAGGTAGCGCTTCACCAGGGTGTCGATCTCGTTCTCCAGGGTGGCGGAGAACAGCAGGCGCTGGCCGCCGGCCGGCACCTGGTCGAGGATCTCGGTGACCTCGGGCAGGAAGCCCATGTCGGCCATCTGGTCGGCCTCGTCGAGGACGGCGACCTGGACGTCGTCCAGCTTGGCCGAGCCGCGGTTGATCAGGTCGCGCAGGCGGCCCGGGGTGGCGACCAGGACGTCGACGCCGCGCTCCAGCGCGTAGATCTGGTTCGACATCGAGGTGCCGCCGCAGACCACCTTGAGGCGCTGGCCGAGGACCGAGCCGAACGGCTCCAGGGCGTCGGCGACCTGCATGGCCAGCTCGCGGGTCGGGACCAGGATCAGGCCGCGCGGGTGCTTGGCGCGGGTGCGCTCGCCGTCGGCGAGGCGGGTCAGCAGCGGCAGGCCGAAGCTGAGGGTCTTGCCGGAGCCGGTGCGGCCGCGGCCCAGCACGTCCTTGCCGGCCAGGGCGTCCGGGATGGTCGCGGCCTGGATCGGGAACGGGGTGGTGACGCCGCGCTTGGCGAGGGCGCGGACGACCTCGTCCGGCAGGCCCAGGTCGCCGAACGTGATGGTCGGCTCGGCGTCGGCGGCCTCGTCGGCGTCGGTGGAGTCCTCGACGGACTCGGCCGACTCGACGGTGTCGGTGTCGGTGTCGGTGTCCTCGACGGCGTCGACGGCGGCGATCAGCTCGGCGTCGGCCTCGGCGGGAACGGTGGTGGTGGCATCGGCGGCGGACTCGCTCGCGGGCATGGCGAAGCGGGCGTCGTCAACGAGAGACATGCAAAACCTTCCGGAAGTGGCACGCGCCAAAGTCCGGGGTTCTGTTTCACAACCGCCTCTATGCGGTCAGCCACGGATCGCCGGAACGCGCCAAGGGCGCCAGATGGGAGTAGGGCGCCAGTCAAATGGATCAAACGAACGATCTACCACCATAGACGACCCTCGGGATCGGAGGCAAACGCGCTGGCCAGGCTGGGGATCGGCGCTCAGTGGCCACTCGGCGCCCCCGGGCTGGAGGGCACCGTGGCGCTCGGGGCGGGGGTCGGCTCCGGCGCCGTGGTGGCGGTCGGGGCGGGCGTGGTGTGGCCGGGCTCCGAGGAGGGGCGCCCGGTGGGGCTGGCCGCCGGGGCGGCCGTCGTCGTGCCGCCGGAACCCGTACCGCCGCCCCCGGTGGACCCGGCACCGCCCGAGGGGCCGCCGGGGCCGCCCGTACCGCCGCCGCCCGCCGCACCCCCGCCCGGGCCGCCCGAGCCGCCCGTGGCGGCGCCCCCGGTGCCCGGACGGGGCGCGGGGCTGGCGTTCGCGCCCCCCGCACTGCCGGGCGCGCCGGGCGCGGCCTCGCCGGGGGCCTCCGCCGCCACGGGCTCCGCGCCGGTGGGCGCGCCGTTCACCCCGCCCGCCCCGTTGCCGCCGCCCGCGCCCGCCGCGCCGTTCGCGCCACCGGCCGCCTCACCGCGGGCCGCGTTCAGCCCGCCGGTCGACGCGCCCTGGGCCTGCACGCCCGCCGCCCGGGGCTCCGAGCGCCCGGCCGCACCCCCCTGGTGCGCCCCGCCGCTCGGCGAGGCCGACGCGGTCGCCCCCGGCCTGGTCGGCGTCCCGGCCTGGCCGACCGGCACCGTGCCGTGCTTCTCGTCCGCACCCGGCCCGACCGACATGCAGCCGGTCAGCCCCAGCCCCGCCACCGCCAGAACCGCCGCGCCGCGCAGCACCGCGCTGCGGACCACCGCCGTTTCGCGCTCCGTCACCGCACGCACCACCCGCACCGCACGCATCGCCGCCACCGAGTCCCTCTCCTGCACCCGCCCCGCCCGGGCCGCCCACCCACCGCGCACGGCCACCCTTGCGGGTGTCCAACGGCCGCCGGGGGCGCGCGGACACGGGTGGGGCACCGGAAGCACCCGGACGGGCACCGGACCGCCGCGCCCGGCCCGGCCGCGCTCAGCCCCAGAGCGCCGCGGCCAGCTCCGCGCCCGCGTACACCGCCGCCAGGCCCGCCGCGACGCTGCCGGCCGCGTTCGCCACCGCGTACCGCCCGGCCCCGCCCTGCGCCAGCCGCAGCGTCTCGTACGAGAAGGTCGAGTACGTGGTCAGCGCCCCGCACAGCCCGGTCCCGAGCAGCAGCTGGACCTGCGAGGACGCGGCCCCGGCCGCCACCGCCCCGGTCACCAGCCCGAGGACCAGGCAGCCGGACACGTTCACCACGAAGGTCCCCCACGGGAACACCGAGTCGTGCCGGAACTGCACCGCCCGGTCGGTCAGGTACCGCAACGGCGCGCCGACCACCGCGCCGGCCACCACCAGCAGCCAGTTCACGCCCCGCCCTCCCCCGCCGCCGCGCCGCCGCCGGCCGGGCGCCCGGCGTACCGGACCACCTCGCACCGCTCCAGGGTCACCAGCCCCTCCACCGCCAGCTCCTCCAGCTCGGGCAGGAACGCCCGCACCCGCTCCTCGGTGTCCACGACCACCACCGCCACCGGCAGGTCCTCGCTCAGCGACAGCAGCCGCGCCGTGTGCACCATCGAGGACGCGCCGAACCCCTCGACCCCCCGGAACACGCTCGCCCCGGCCAGCCCGGCCGCCCGCGCCCGGTGCACGATCTCGCTGTACAGCGGGCGGTGGCGGCAGCGGTCGTTCTCGCCGACCAGCACGGTCAGCCGCAGCGCCGGACCGCCCGGCCGGGGCTCCGCCGCACCCGTCACACCGGCCTCCCGGCCCCGCGCACCAGCAGACGGCGCGTCACCGCGGCCGCCGCCCAGACCGCCGCCATCGCCGCCACCAGGGTGAGCCCCAGGTACGCCACGGCCGGCCCCGGCCGCCCCTCCACCAGCAGCCGGCGGACGTCCACCGCGTACGTCGAGAAGGTCGTGAAGCCGCCCAGCACGCCGGTGCCGAAGAACGGCCGCAGCAGCGGACGGGCCGGCCGGCCCTCGGTGACCACCACCAGGAAGACCCCGATCACGGCGCACCCCACCACGTTCACCAGCAGCGTCGTCCACGGGAACGCCGACGGCCCGGTCGTCCAGACCAGGCCCGCGCCGTACCGGGCGGTCGCCCCCAGCGCCCCGCCCGCGGCCACCACCGCCACCGCCGGCCCCTGCCCGCGCAGCACCGGCGGCCGTCGCCGCCGCCGCGCGCCGGCCGCCGCGCCGTCCGCCACAAGGTCCTCCGAGGTCGCCACAGACCCATGAAACACCGCCCCCGACCGCCTGGCACGCCGTCACCGCAGACCCGACAATGAACCGGTGGAGATGACCCGGGAAGAATTCGAGGTACTGGTCGCGGACGCGCTCGACCGGATCCCGCCGCAGCTCGCGGCGATGATGGACAACGTCGCCGTCTTCGTCGAGGACGAGCCCGACCCCGCCGACCCCGAGCTGCTCGGCCTCTACGAGGGCACCCCGCTCACCGAGCGCGGCGAGTGGTACGCGGGCGTCCTGCCGGACCGGATCATCGTCTACCGCGGCCCGACCCTGCGCCTGTGCGAGGACCGCGAGCAGGTCGTCGAGGAGGTCCGCACCACGGTCATCCACGAGGTCGCCCACCACTTCGGCTTCGACGACCACGAGCTCGACGAACTGGGCTGGTCCTGACCCCCGCCGCCCGCCCGGCCGAAACCCGTTTTGGCGTTCGGCCCCGCATCCCATATGCTTCTCGACGTCCCCGAACGCTGGAAACAGCCGGACAGGCCGCAAGCCCTCATCGTCTAGTGGCCCAGGACGCCGCCCTTTCAAGGCGGTAGCACGGGTTCGAATCCCGTTGGGGGCACGCAGTACCGTAGTAAAGTGCATGACCGAAAGACCCTGAAGTGGTTCGCCACTCCGAGGTCCCGTGGAGCAGTTGGTTAGCTCGCCACCCTGTCAAGGTGGAGGTCGCGGGTTCAAGTCCCGTCGGGATCGCTCGTCTCGCAAGAGACGGTGCAGTACGGCCAGGTAGCTCAGTTGGTACGAGCGTCCGCCTGAAAAGCGGAAGGTCGCCGGTTCGACCCCGGCCCTGGCCACAGGAGCCCGAAAAGGCACGATGCCCTCGAAGCAGTTCGCTTCGGGGGCTTTTTCGTGTCCGCCGACGCCAACGGCACGGCGGACGGCCGGCTGCCGGTCCCGGCCGGTCCCGGCCGGGCTCGCCGCGGGTCGCCGTCGGGCCGGTCTCCCCCGCGAACCCGGAGACCGCACCGGAGAAGGCCCCGGAGAGCGAACTCTCCGGGGCCTTCTCCGTGTCACCGGGCCGGTGGGGGTCAGCTGTCCAGCCACTTCCCGTCGGTGGCGATCAGCGAGCCGTCGGCGGCGTAGAGGCGCAGCTCGGCCGGGATGCCGCGCTTGGCGACGGCGATCCAGCGCGCCTCGGAGTCGCCCAGGGCGAGGACGGCGGGCTCGGCGGTGACGCCGTCGGTCCACCGCACCTCGGCGCGGGCGACGTCCGGCTGCACCAGTCCGGCCTGGGCCTTGGGGACGTGGAACAGCGGGTCGGCCTCGCCGTTCTTGGCCTGGCGGCCCAGCCAGACCTTGCCGAAGCGGTCCCCCGACCCGCCGTAGGTGAGGCCCACCGGGGCGCCCGGCGGGGCGATCAGGGCCTCCGCGGGCGTCGCCAGCCGCTTGCCGTCCAGGACGTAGTAGAAGACCACGTGGTCCGCGTCCGGCGTCCCGTACTGGTTGACGTACTCCTCGGTCGGCGCGGGCCAGGGGTAGCCCGCGGCGGCGTCCTCCGCCCAGATCAGCCGGGCCTGCTCGTGGATCCGCTCCTTGCCCGGGGCGGGCCACAGGGCCGCCCAGACGCTCCACGGCTTGCCGTCCTCGGTGCCCGTGAGCACCTGGATCCGGGTCGGCACGAGCGGGTCGCGGGGGCCCTGGGCCCCGGCCGGGGCGGCGCCCGGGACCAGGACGGCCGAGACGTCGGCGGAGGAGACCGCCACCGCCGCGCCGCCGGCCGCCGGACCGCCGGGCCCCACCCCGCCGTTCACCGCCGCGACGCCGCCCGCCACGGCGACCAGGGCCAGCGCCAGCGCGCCGCCCAGGGAGGCCCGCCGCCGGACCACCCGCCGCCGGCCGCCGGCCAGCACCGCCGCGTACGGCGCCGGTCCCGTCTCCACCGTTCCCGCCAGCCCGGACAGCGCCCGGGTCACCTCCTCCTCGCCCTCGACCGCCGCTTCCACGGATGTCCCGTCGTGGTTCATGCCGCATCTCCGATGCTCGTCCTGGTGATGAGTGAGGAGAGCTCGCGCAGCTTGGCGATGCCCTTCGACGCCTGGCTCTTGACCGTGCCCACCGAGCAGCCCATCGCGGCGGCGGCCTGGCTCTCGCTCAGGTCCTCCCAGTAGCGCAGCACCACCGCCTGGCGCTGCCCGGGCGGCAGCGTGCCGAGTGCCTCCAGCAGGGCGGCCCGGTCGTCCAGCCGCGCGAAGCCGTCCGGGCCGGACCGCTCCGGCACGGCGGTGACCAGCTGTTCCGGCACCCGGCGGCGCCGGAAGCGGCGGGCGTGCTCGTTGACCACGATCCGGCGCACGTAGGCGTACGGGTCGTCGGCCCGGGTGACCCGCCCCCAGGCGGCGTAGGTCCGTTCCAGCGCGGTCTGCACCACGTCCTCCGCCAGGTAGCGGTCCCCGGTCAGCAGGAACGCCGTGCGGATCAGCCGTGGCCAGGCACCGGTCACGAACGCGTTGAACTCCGCGTCCCGCTCAGCCTTCTTGGCTCCCATGAGTACCTCCTCGCCCCACCAGAGCCCGCGTCGGCCGCGAACCGTTGCCGGGAACGCCGGCGGCCGGCCCCGGAGGACCGGCCGAACGGGCAGGGCCGCAGGTCAGGAGGCCATGCAATCAGGAGGCGGGCGGGATGTTGAAGTTGAGCCGGAACAGGTTCCCCGGGTCGTACACCGCCTTGAGCTCCGCCAGCCGCCGGTGCACCGGCTCCGGGTAGGCGGTGCGCACGGTGGCCGGGCCGGCGTCGTCCAGGCCGAAGAAGTTGGCCAGCGCCCCTCCGGTGGACCACGGCCGCAGGCGCTCGTGCAGGGCGGCGTGCGCGGCGCGCAGCTCCTCCAGCCCGACCGGGCCGATCATCGCGGTGGAGAAGGCGAGGTACTCGGCGTCCCGGCCGCCGACCGCGTTCGGCACGGCCGGCTCGCGCGAGTACGCGCCGCCCTGCAGCCGGAACTCGACGATCAGCGGGCTGCCGGCGTCCGGCCCGGCGAGCTCCAGGACGGCGTCCGCGGTGGCCGGGGTGAACTCCCGCAGCGCGCTGTTGCGGTCGTACGCGGGGTGCGCGAACGGCGGCTCGTGGTGGATCGTGCCGGCCTCGGTGAAGGGCAGCTCCCGGACGGTGTCCAGCAGCGGGGTGCCGAGCGCGCGCAGCGGCCGCACCCACTCCTCGCCCTCCCCCGCCGCACCGCTCCAGGCGACCCGCAGGACGGCGGCGTACCGGCCGCGGATCGGCTCGGGGACGGCGTCCAGGTCGGGGTAGCGGATCAGCTGGGCGGAGGTGGCCAGCGCCTCGGGGACGGTCCGGCTCCACGCCGCCCAGCCGTGCAGCGCGGCGGCCGCGGAACCGGCGGGGAAGTAGAGGCCGCCGCCGTACAGGCCGGTGCAGGGGACGAGGTCGATCTCCATCTCGGTGACGATCCCGAAGTTGTCCTTGCCGCCGCGCAGCGCCCAGAACAGCTCGGGCTCGGTGTCCGGCGTCGCGGTGCGGTGCCGGCCGTCGGCGGTGACCACCTCCAGACGGCGCACGTGGTCGGCGGCGAAGCCGTGCCGGCGGCCGAGCAGGCCGATGCCGCCGCCGAGGGTGTAGCCGACCGCGCCGACGTCCGGGTTGGAGCCGCTGAGCGGGGCGAGGCCGTGCGCGGCGGCGGCGGCGATCACCTCGCGCCAGCGGACGCCGGCCCGGACGGTGGCGGTGCGGGCGGCCGGGTCGACGGTGACGCCGTCCAGGCCGGAGGTGTCGACCACCAGCTGGCCGTCGGTGGGCACGGAGATGCCGTGGCCGGTGGCCCGGACGGCGACGGCGAGGCCCTGCGCGGCGGCGTACCGGACGGCCGCGGAGACGTCCCCCGGGTCGGCGGCGGACACCACCAGGGCCGGGTGGTGGTCCAGCGCGAGGTTGTAGCCGGTCCGTCGGGCGTCGTAGTCGGCGTCTCCCGGCCGGTGCACCGGCCCCTTGGTCTCGATCATGCCGGGAGGCTAACCCGCTCGGGGGCGGAGCAATCCCGTCCGCATCCGGTCTCTGTCAGGTTCCCCGTCAAGGGAGTTGACTTTCCGTCAGTCCGGCTCACCGGCTGTCGGCGGAGGCGCGGGTCATGATCTCCAGGTTGTGGCCGCTCGGGTCCTCGAAGTAGGCGCCGCGTCCGCCGAACCAGTCGTTGACCCGGCCGGGGTGACGGTGGAACGGGTCGGCCCAGTAGGTGAGCCCGCGCTCCTCGACGCGGCCGAGGATGGCGTCGAACTCCTCGTCGCCGACCAGGAAGGCGTAGTGCCCGGTGGGGACCGGTCCGCCGACTCGCATGACGTCCAGGGCGACGTCGTTGGAGAGCCGGACGACCAGGAAGGGCTCGCTGCGCACCGGGGCGGCGAGGCCCAGGACCTCGGTGAGGAAGCGGGCGGTCTCCTCGTCGTCCCGCGCCGGGACGATCGTGTGGTTCAGCTGAACGGCCATGGAACGCTTCCCTCCTGGGGCTTCCGGACGTCTGTCGAGCGTAGGACTTCAAGTCCGCTTCACGTCAACTGTGTCGTAAACTACACGATGTAGTGCACTGCAAGGAGGGCTTTCCCGTGACCGACCAGACCACCCCGCCGGCCACGGCCGCCCCCGCCTCCCCGGCCCCCGACCCCGTCTCCGGCGCCGGATCCACCCCCGCCCCCGCCTCCGGCGCCGCCCAGCGCGGCATGCCGGAGAAGCGGGTGGCGATCACCCGCGCCGCGCGCACCGTGTTCGGCCGCGAGGGCTTCACCCGCACCAGCGTGGACGCCATCGCCGCCGAGGCAGGCGTCTCCAAGCGGACCATCTACAACCACTTCGCCGACAAGGAACAGCTGTTCCAGTCGGTGGTCCTGGAGGGCGCCACCGCCGTGGCCGCCACCCAGGCCAGGATCGCCGACCGCCATCTGCGCAAGATCGTCGACCTGCGCACCGACCTCGTCGACTTCGGCCTGGAGCGCGTCGACTCGCTCACCACCTTCGCCGAGCACTGGGCACTGGTGCGCACCATCGAGGCCGAGGCGCTGCACATCCGCCCGGCGCTGCTGGAGGCCTGGCAGGAGGCCGGCCCGCGGGAGACCCACCGGGTGCTGACCCACTGGATGACCGAGTTCGCCGAGCGCGGGCTGCTGGTGGTGCCGGACCCGGCGGAGGCCGCCCGGATGCTCAACCTGCTGACCTTCCTCGCCGTCGCCCAGCCCACCTTCTACGGCGCGCTCCCGATGCCCACCGAGCGGATCGCCGAGGTCGTGGGCAACGGTGTGACCGCCTTCCTCGCGGTGTACGGCGCCGAGCGGTAGCCTTCGCCCTCGCGTCACCACGACCGCCAGGGGGAACGGGACATGGAGCTGACCGTCGTCGACGTCGGGCCGGACGAACCCGCGCTGCACCGGGACGTCGCCCCGCTGATCCGGGCGCTTCGCCCGGCGCTCGGGACGGAGGGATTCGCCGCCTTCGCCGCCGAGGCGCACGCCCAGGGGCTGGTGTTCACCGCCGCGTACGACGAGCGGGGCCGCTGCCTGGCGGTGGCCACCCACCGGGTGCTGACCACCAGCCGGGGGCGGCTGTTCTTCGTCGAGGACCTGGTGACCGCGCCGCCGGCCCGCTCGGCGGGGATCGGCGGGCGCCTCCTCGGCGTGCTCCGGGAGCGGGCCCGGGCGGCGGGCTGCGTGCGGATCGAGCTGGACTCGGGGACGGCCAACCACGGCGCGCACCGCTTCTACCACGCGCACCGGATGGCGGTCACCGCCCTGCACTTCGGCCTGGAACTGAAGTAGGTCCTCGCTCTTCCGTCAGGTCCGCGGCCGGACTTGACGGACCCGGCGGCCGGGCTTTGACCCTCCCGCGCGCCGCCGCCCAGGATTCCGACCATGGGAGACATCGGAGAAAGCCCCGCAGAAACCGCGCCCCTTTTCCGTTCCCGGGCCGAGGTCCGGATTTCCGCCGCCCCGGCCGAGGTCTATTCCGTGGTCAGCGACCTCACCCGCAGCGGCGAGTGGAGCCCGGAGTGCCAGGGCGGCACCTGGGTGTCCGGCGAACCGTCCGCGGTCGGCTCGGTGTTCCGCGGCGAGAACCTGCGCAGCCCGGACGTGGTCGCCTGGGCGCCGGTGGTCCGCGGCACCTGGTTCACCCACGCCGAGGTGGTCGCGGCCGAGCCGGGACGCACCTTCCGCTGGGCCATGCGGGACAGCGGGGGGCGGGCCCAGGAGAGCGTCTGGGCCTTCGACGTCACGGCCGCGGACGACGGCGGCAGCGTGCTGGTGCACCACTTCCGGATGGACGCCGCCACCGAGGGCATCCGCGGCATCACCGCCGGGATGGACCCGGACGCGAAGCGCCGGTTCTTCGCCGAGTGGGGCGAGAAGGTCGCGGCCGACCTCGCCGTCACCCTGGAGCGGATCAAGCGGGTCGTCGAGAAGGGCTGAGGAACCACGAGCCCCCCCTGCGAAGAAATCCCGGAAAACCCCTGAGAACCCTTGCACCCCCCTGAAAGCACAGCGACCCCCAACCCCACCGAGAGGGCGGAACGGTGCTCCTTCAGCGCATAGCCAACCGGGGAATCCGACTGGGCACGCTCTTCGAGCGGGCCGCCGTCCGGAACGGCGCGAACGTGGTGATCCTCGACCACGACCTCGACATCGCCCCCGAGCTGGGCCGGCGGGCCACCGTCGCCGAGCTCGCCGACCTGGTCGACGACCACGCCTCCCGGCTCTGGGCGGCCGGGGTCCGCCCGGGCCGCCGGGTGGTGGTCCACAAGTCGAACAGCTTCGACATCACCCTGCTCGCCTGCGCCGCCGCCCGGATCGGCGCCGTCCCGGTGCTGCTCTCGCCCCAGCTGGACGGCGCGACCGTCGCCGAGCTGGTGCGCCGCACCGGCGAGCCGTTCCTGGTCACCGACGCCGCCAAGCTCGCCAAGGAGCTGCCGCCGGAGGTCTTCGACCTCGCGGGCGGCGTCCTGCTGGCCTCCGGCGAACACCCCGGCGCCGTCGCCCTGGCCTCGCTGGCCGGCACGCCGCGGGTCACCCCGGTCACCGCGGCCCCCGACCACCCGACCCTGATCACCCACACCTCCGGCACCACCGGCACGCCCAAGCTCGCGGTGCACACCGGCCGCACCCTGGAGGCCCGTTACCGCCCGCAGGCGACCGTGCTGCGCCCGCTCGTCCCCGGGCGGGAGACCATCGCGATCCACGTCTCCTTCGTGCACTCCCGGCTGGTGACCGCCCTGGCCATCTCGCTGTTCCGCGGCTTCCCGATCCTGGTGCTGGCGCACTCCGGGCCCGCGCACGTCGCCGCGCTGTTCGCCCGGCTGCGCCCCGGGATCCTGGAGGCGCACCCCAACTCCTTCATGGAGTGGGAGGAGTTGGCGAAGGACCCGCGCCGCCCGCTGGCCAACGTCAAGCTGTTCTCCTCCACCTTCGACGCGATCCACCCGCGCACCGTGCGGACCATGCTGGGCGCCTCCGCGCGGCGCGCCCCGGTCTTCGGCCAGCTGTACGGGCAGAGCGAGGTCGGCCCGGCGGTGGTGCGGTCGTTCTCCCGGCGGCGCGGAGAGGACGCCGACGGCCGCTGCGTCGGCATGCCGTTCCCCGGCTTCACCGACGTCCGGGTGGTGAGCCGCAACGGCGAGCCCCCGTCGGCGGCCAACCCGGGGTACATCGAGGTCCGCAGCGACGGCCGGATCGTCACCTACCTCGGCGAACAGCACCGCTACGACCGGCAGGTCCAGGACGGCTGGTGGCGGATGGGCGACGTCGGCTACCGCACCCGGTGGGGCTGTGTGCACCTGCTGGACCGGGAGGTCGACCTCATCGAGGGCTTCGGCTCCACGCTGGCCGCCGAGGACACCCTGTTCGCCCGCCTCGCCGAACTCGCCGAGGTGGTGATCGTGCCCGGCCCGGACGGGCGGCCGGTCCCGGTCGTCTGCACCAAGGACGACCGCCCGCTCGACCCGGCCGCCTGGCGGGCCGCCGCGGCGGGCCTGCCGCCGATGGCCGACCCGGTGCAGTGGCGGCTGGGCGAACTCCCGGCCACCGCCACCACCAAGATCAAACGGCTGGAGCTGGCCCGCCGGCTGGCGTCCGCCGGGGACGACGGGCCGCTGCGGTGAGCGGGCGCCGCGACGCACCCGCGACCGTGCTGGTGGCCGGCGGCGGGATCGGCGGACTGGCCGCCGCGCTGGCCCTGGCCCGGGCCGGCCACCGGGCGGTGGTCCTGGAGCGGGCCCCGGAGTTCGCCGAGATCGGCGCGGGCATCCAGATCGCGCCGAACGGCATCCTCGCCCTGGAGCGGCTCGGCCTCGGCGACGCGGTCCGGGCCGCCGGGGTGCACATGGCCGAACTGCGCTTCATGGACGGCGTCACCGGCGAGCACGTCACCAGCCTGACGCTCACCGAGCGCTACCGGCAGCGGTTCGGCAACCCCTACGTGGTGGTGCACCGGGCCGAGCTGCACGGGCTGCTGCTGCGCGCCTGCCGGGCCGAGCGGCGGATCGAGCTGCGCGCCGCCACCGCCGTCACCGGCTACCGGCAGGACGCCGCGGGCGTCACCGCGCTGCTCGCGGACGGCGGGGCGGTGACCGGTGACGCGCTGGTCGGCGCGGACGGCATCCACTCGGCGGTCCGCGCGCAGCTGCTCGGCGACGGCGCGCCGCGGATCTCCGGCATCACCGTCTACCGGGCGGTGATCCCGATGGACCTCGTCCCCGAGGAGCTGCGGCCGACCACCTCGGTGACCTGGTGGACCGGCCCGCACTGCCACTTCGTCCACTACCCGATCGCCGGCGGGGCCCACCTCAACCTGGCCGCCTCCCGGGACAACGGTGCCACCGAGGCGCTCGCCAACGTCCCGGTCACCGGGGAGACCGTCGCGGAGCAGCTGGCGGGCCTGACCGCGCCGGCCGCCCGGCGGCTGCTGGCGCTCGGCGAGGGGTGGCGCTCCTGGGTGCTGGTGGACCGCGACCCGGTCCGGCGGTGGACCGACGACCGGGTGGTGCTGCTCGGCGACGCCGCGCACCCGATGCTGCACTACGCGGCGCAGGGAGCCTGCCAGGCGCTGGAGGACGCCGTGCTGCTCGGCGAGCTGACCGACGGCACCGGCGCGCTCGCCGGGGCGTTCGCCTCGTTCGCCGCCGAACGGCGCGCCCGCACCGCGGCCGTGCAGCGCGCGGCCCGGGAATCGATCAGGCTCTGGCACCCGGCGGGCGAGGCCGCCGAGGCCCGCAACCGGATGCTGCGCGGGCTCTCCGAGGGCGAGCTGCACGAGCGAGTGGCCTGGATGCACGGGGTCAAGACCTTTTCATCATCAGATCACCACAACTACGATAACGAGCCGTGGGCATGATCGATCGTCATCTCCAGATCTGCGTCATCGGCGCGGGTCCGCGCGGCCTCTCGGTACTGGAACGACTCTGCGCCAACGAACGAACCAGGCCCGCCGGGGCCACCGTCACCGTGCACGTGGTGGACCCGGCGGCCCCCGGCGCGGGCCGGGTCTGGCGCACCGACCAGTCCCGGCACCTCCTGATGAACACGGTGGCCTCCCAGATCACCGTGTACACCGACGACAGCGTACGGATCGAGGGCCCGGTGGAACCCGGCCCGAGCCTGTACGAATGGGCCACGTCCCTTGCCCGTGAGGGCAGTTCTCCGGACCGTCCGGACCGCCACGACGACCAGACCCTGGCCGAGGCCGCCGACCTGGGCCCGAACACCTATCCGACCCGCGCCTTCTACGGGCAGTACCTGCACGACGCCTTCCGGGCCGTGGTCGCCGCCGCCCCGCCCACCGTGACCGTCCGGGTGCACCGCTCCCGGGCGGTCGCGATGGCCGACGCGCACGGCTTCCCCGGCGGCCCGCAGGGCGTCCGGCTGGAGAACGGCACCCGGCTGAACCGGCTGGACGCCATCGTGCTCGCCCAGGGCCACGTCCCCGCCCGGCTCACCCCGCGCGAGGCGCGCACCGCCAGCCTGGCCCGGATCCACCACCTCGACTACGTCACCCCCGCCAACCCCGCCGACGTGCACGTCACCACCAGACCGGGCCAGGCCGTCCTGCTGCGCGGCCTGGGCCTCAACTTCTTCGACCACATGGCGCTGTTCACGCTCGGCCGGGGCGGCCACTTCGCGAGGGTGGACGGCGCCCTGGTCTACCACCCCTCCGGCACCGAGCCGAAGCTCTACGCCACCTCCCGGCGCGGCATCCCGTACCACGCGCGCGGCGAGAACGAGAAGGGCGCGTACGGGCGCCACCTGCCGCGGCTGCTCACCGCCGAGGTGGTCGCCGCGCTGCGCGAACGCGCCCGCCGGGGCGAGCCGGTGCGCTTCGCCACCGACCTCTGGCCGCTGGTCTCCCGCGAGGTGGAGGCCGTCTACTACGGCGCGCTGCTGGCCGCCAAGGCCCGCGGCGCCGAGCGGGCGGACTTCACCGACCGGTTCCTGACCGCCGAGGACCCGCAGGCGGTGCTCGACGCGTACGGCCTCCCGCAGGACGAGCGGTGGAGCTGGGAGCGGCTCTCCCGCCCGTACGCCGGGCGGGAGTTCACCGACCGCGCGGACTTCCGCGGCTGGCTGCTCGACCACCTGCGCCGGGACGTCGCCGAGGCCCGGGCCGGCAACCTCAGCGGCCCGCTGAAGGCCGCCCTGGACGTGCTGCGCGACCTGCGCAACGAGATCCGGCTGGCGGTCGACCACGGCGGCATCGACGGCGCCTCCTACCGGGACGACCTGGACGGCTGGTACACCCCGCTGAACGCCTTCCTGTCCATCGGCCCGCCGGTCGAGCGGATCGAGCAGCTGATCGCGCTGATCGAGGCCGGCGTGCTCGAACTCCTCGGTCCCGGCACCGAGATCCGGATCGACCCGGTCGACCCGGCGTTCACCGCGCACTCCACCGCCGTGCCCGGCCCGCCGGTCCGGGCCTCGGTCCTGGTCGAGGCCCGGTTGCCCGAGCCCGACCTGCGCCGCACCGAGGACCCGCTGCTGCGCCACCTGCTGGACACCGAGCAGTGCGCCCCCTACCGGATCCCCGGCGGGCACGGCGGCGGCTACCAGACCGGCGGCCTGGCCGTCACCGAGCGGCCCTACCGGCTGCTGGACGCGCGCGGCCGGGCCCACCCGCGCCGCTTCGCGTACGGCGTGCCGACCGAGTCCGTGCACTGGGTGACCGCCGCCGGCATCCGCCCCGGCGTCGACTCGGTCACCCTGGGCGACTCCGACGCCATCGCCCGCGCGGTGCTGGCGCTCTCCCCGGCCCCCGAGTGGCCGGCGGCCCCCCTGGCGCCGCGCGCCGGCACCGCCGGGACGGCCGGGACGTTCCCGGTGGGAGGGACGGACGGAACCGACCGGACCGACGAGACCGAACCGAGAGGCGTCGTCGTATGACCGACCAGCACCCCGCAGCGGCCGGGGCGGACACCGACTCCGGGCTGCTCTCGCCCGTACGGGCCGGCACCCCGGTCGAGGCGGCCGTGGCCGACCGCGCCTGGCTGCAGGCCATGCTGGACGCCGAGGCCGCGCTGGCCCGCGCCCAGGCCGGGCTCGGCACGGTGCCCCCCGCCGCGGCCGCCGCGATCACCCGGGCCGCCCGCGCCGAGCACTTCGACGCCCGCGCCCTCGCACTGGCCTCCCGGGAGACCGCCAACCCGGTGGTCGGTCTGGTCCAGGCGCTGGCCGCGGTGGTGGCCGCCGAGGACCCGGCCGCCGCCGAGTACGTGCACCGCGGCTCGACCAGCCAGGACATCCTCGACACCGGCGCGATGCTGGTCGCCGCCCGGGCGCTGCGGCTGGTCCGCGCCGACCTGGAACGCACCGCCCGCGCGCTCGCCGCCCTGGCCGCCGATCACCGGGACACCGTGCTGCCCGGCCGCACCCTGGCCCTCCAGGCGGTGCCCACCACCTTCGGCCTCAAGGCGGCCGGCTGGCGGCAGCTGGTGCTGGACGCCGACCGCCGGCTCGCCGCCGTGCTCGCGGACGGGCTGCCGGTCTCGCTCGGCGGCGCCGCCGGCACCCTGGCCGGCTACCTGGAGTACGCCCGGCTGGACGGGCCCGACCCGCGGGCCGACGCCGGCGCCTACCTGGACCGGCTGGTGGACGCCTTCGCGGCGGAGACCGGACTGGCCCGCCCGGCGCTGCCCTGGCACGCGCTGCGCACCCCGATGGCCGACCTGGCCGCCGCGCTGGCCTTCACCGCCGGCGCGCTCGGCAA
The DNA here is from genome assembly GCF_040296005.1 of Kitasatospora sp. NPDC002551. Taxonomy (NCBI): domain Bacteria; kingdom Bacillati; phylum Actinomycetota; class Actinomycetes; order Kitasatosporales; family Streptomycetaceae; genus Kitasatospora; species Kitasatospora sp. NPDC002551. Next base: position 116,416 of record NZ_JBEOWI010000003.1, read on the forward strand.
GATCGCGGTGGACGTGCAGGCGCTGACCCGCACCGAGGTCGGCGAGGTGGTCGAGCCGGCCGCCGCCGGGCGCGGCGCCTCCTCCGCGATGCCGCACAAGCGCAACCCGGTGCTGTCCACCCTGCTGCGCAGCGCCGCGCTCCAGGTGCCGGTGCTCGCGGCCGGGCTGACCCAGTGCCTGGTCACCGAGGACGAGCGCTCCGGCGGCGCCTGGCACGCCGAGTGGCTGCTGCTGCGCGAGTGCCTGCGGCTGGCCGGCGGCGCCGCGCACACCTCGGTGGAGCTGGCCGAGGGCCTACTGGTCCGCCCGGAGCGGATGCGGGCCAACCTGGAGCTGACCGGCGGGCAGCTGGTCTCCGAGCGGATCGCCGCCCGGCTGGCGCCCGAGCTCGGCAAGGCGGTGGCCAAGCAGCTGCTGACCGAGGTCTCGCTGACCGCCGACCGGGAGGGCCGGCCGCTGGCCGAGGTGCTCGGCGAACAGCCGGAGCTGGCCGGGCACTTCACCCCGCAGGAGGTCGCCGGCCTGTGCGACCCGGCCGGGTACACCGGCGCGGCCGGCGCCCTGGTGGACCGGGCGCTGCGGGCCTGATCCGGGGCTTCCGGGTCCCGGGGGCTCGCCGCCTCCGGGACCCGGATCCGCTCAGCGGATGACGGTCTTGGTCCGCATCAGGAACTCCCCGAGGTAGCCGTCGTGCGGCACCCCCGGCCGGATCCAGTACGTCGGGTGGTCGCCCCGGTAGACGTTGGCGATGCTCGGCTCCCGCAGCAGCCGGTCGAACAGCTCGTCGTCCCCGGTGAGCGCGGTCAGCACCAGCGAGCCGCGCAGCGGGGCGGTCCCGGCCTCCGGGCTCCACGGCGCCACCCAGACGCAGGGGAAGGCGAGTTCGATCCCGGCCTGCTCGGCGTCCGGCCGGTCCAGCTGGTGCACGGCCGGGCGCAGCACCGCGCTGCCGTCGCCGAGTTCGGCCACCACGCCGTCCCCGCCGAGCCAGGCCCGGGTGCCGGCCGCGCGGCGCAGCAGGTACGCCTCGATCGCCCGGGCCTCGGCGACCGGCTGGACGGCGAGCACCGCCTTCTCGTCCTCCGGCGGGAGGGTGGGCAGCGCGGCGAGCCGTTCGGCGATCGCCCGGGCGAGCGGCGCCGGGTCGCCCTCGACCAGGACGGCGGTGGCGTTGATGCAGGCCACGCCGCCCTGGTGGGCGATCGAGTCGACGATGGTGTCCAGGTGCGCGCGCCAGTCGGTGTCCCGGGTGATCAGGATCTTGGAGCGGCCGGGGCCCTGCGGCAGCACGGTGCTGCCGGCGTACTTGCGCACCACCTCGTCGCCGCCGTAGACCATGCCGAGGTCGGCGCCGGCCAGCAGTTCGTCGGCGGCGTCGTGGTCGGTGGGCAGCAGTACCACCTGGTCGTGGCCGAAGCCGGCCAGCCGCAGCGCGGTGACCAGCCGGTGCGGGGTGAGCGGCTCCCGGCGGGAGGGCCGGACGGCGACCCGGTAGCCGAGCGCCAGCGCCTCCAGCCAGAGCCCGTGCGGGCCGGGGTGGTTGCCGGCCGCGTGGACGGCGAACACCTCGCCGCGCCGGGTCCACACCGCGCTGCCGCCGCGCGTCGCGTCGTCCCGCCAGTCGGCCACCGCCCCGGCCGGGCGGGCCTGCCGGGCGGCCCAGCCGGCCTTCTCGGCGGAGTCGGCGATGGACCGCACGGCCTCCCGGACCACCCCGATCGGCACCCCGGAGACCCGGGCGACGGCCCGCTGGTAGCCGGGCAGGTCCAGGCCGTCGATGCGCTCGGTGAGGAAGATCCGCCCGGCCCGGGCCAGCGCGGCGGCCCGCCGATCGGCCGGCAGCGGCTCGGCGGCGTGCAGGGCGCGCATCGCCCGGCTGACGAACAGCCTTGGCACCAGGCTGAGTTCGGCGAACGGAGCGCCGGTGACGTCCCCCACCACGGTGCGCCGGCGGGCCCGGTAGGGCTCCCCGGGGCCGAGCGCGTCCAGCTGCAGCAGGGCGAACCGCGGCTGCTCCGTCATCAGTACACCCCCTCGATCACCGTCTCGTCCTCGAACTCCCGGACCGGCGCGATGTCCGCGACCGAGTCGCCGGGCTGCCCGGGCGGCGCGGCGATCCGGGTGGCGAGGTCGCGCTCCAGGTTGTTGGGCACCAGCAGACCCTTGGAGACGTGGTGCATCACCACCTGGCCGCGCTCGCCGTACTCGACCGTCCGCCCGGTCTCCGGGTCGACCACGCCGAAGCTCATGTACGGCGCGTAGGGGTCGTAGACGCAGGGGTCGTCGTCGGTCAGCCCGGGGCGCTCGCTGGCGTTGCCGAGGATCATGGTCGAGCCGTAGCCGCTGTAGAGGACGGCCCGGGGGAAGACCTCGGTGCGGTAGAGGTGGCGGGTGTCCGGGTCCAGCTGGGTGCCGACCCAGTTGATCGCCCGGACCTTCTCGTCCACCAGCTTCGCCAGGGCGTCCCGGCGGGCGATCCGCTCCAGCACCGGCGGGGTGCAGAGCAGCACGCCCACGTCCTGGGTCTCCAGCACGAAGGCGACCTGGTCGACGATGTGCTCGGCGTAGGCGGCGGCCTCCTCGCCCCGGCCCGCGGAGATCAGCTTCTTGACCCAGCGGGGGTCGAGGTCGACGGTGAAGGCGAGGCCGCCGCGGTGGGCGGTCTGCGCCTTGATGACGTCGCCGACCATGTGCGGGCCGGTCGGGCCGACGACCAGCCAGTTGACGCCCTGCGGCACGCCGTGCAGGTCGAGCTGGGCGCTGGACCAGCCGAGCAGCCGGTCCAGCCAGTCGCGCAGCAGCAGGACGCGCTTGGGCGCGCCGGTGGTGCCGCCGCTCTCGTAGACGCCGACCACCTCGGCGCTCCCGCCGTAGCCGCGCGGCAGCAGGTCCTCGACCCGGGCGGTGCGCAGCTCGTTGGCGAGGTTGGGGAACTTCGCGAGGTCGGCGTGGGTGGTGACCTCGGTGAGCGGGTCGAAGCCGAGCGAGCCGGCCCGGGAGAGCCAGAACGGGGAGCCGGTCTCCGGGGAGAAGTGCCAGCGCATCGCGGCGCGCAGGTAGGCGTCCGGGTCGGGGTCGGCGTCGAACGGCAGGTCGAGCAGCGGATCGGGGGTCACTGCGGTCCCTCCTCGGGGAGGCGGTCGGTGCCGGGCGGGTTGTCGATGACGTAGCGCCAGCGGCCGTCGGCGCCGCGCCGGGCGACGTCGGTGGCGGTGCCCTCGTCGTGGACCGGCCCGTCCGGGCCCTCGCCCGCGATCAGGTAGTCGCCGATCAGCAGGGCGAGGTCGCCGGCCACGTAGCAGTGCCGGACCTCGATCCGGATGGGCAGGCCGAAGGCGAGGAACCGGGCGACGGCGGCGCGCCGCTCGTCGCCGGTCACCACGTCGCCGGGGGTGTTGACGAAGACCGCGCCGGGTTCGAAGAGCCGCTCCACGGCCCGGGCGTCGCCGGCGTTGAAGGCCTCCGCGAAGACCAGGGGCAGCCGGGCCGGGTCGGTGGGGGGCGCCGAGGGATCGGCGCCCGGGCGGGGGTCGGTGGCGGTCACGGCGGTCATCCGGTCTGGACGCCGGCGGTGACGCCGCCCTCGGGCCGGGCGGGCAGCCGGTCGAGGCTGAAGCCGAAGTGGGTCTTGTAGGCCTCCAGCACGGCCGCGTCGCCGGCGAACTCCTCGGTGCTGCGCTCGCCGCCGGCCAGCGTGGCGAGCTGGTTGCCCTTGAGGGTGATCCGGCCGTCCTCGGTGCGCAGCGTGCAGAACACGTCCTGGAGGAAGGGCGACTCGGGCGCGGTGCGGTACCACCACAGGGTCGGGCGGAAGTCCTCGATCCGCACCGGGCGGTCGTCCAGCCGGTACAGCGGCTTGCCGTCCAGGATCACGTCGAAGCCGCCGCCCTCGACGTCGGCCAGCCGGTACTCGCCGTCCGGGTCGTGCTGGACCTCGCGGGAGGCCAGCCGCAGCGGGTGCCGGCTGTTGCGGCCGAAGCCGGTGTCGACCAGCCACTGCTCGCCGTCCGCGGTGACCCGCAGGGCGAGGTGGCACAGGGCGGCGCCGAGCGTGCCGCCGGGGCGGTGGACCCGGCCGGGGAGGATCTCCACCGGGTAGCCGAGGGCGGTGAGCAGGAACGAGAAGGCCGGGTTCACCTCGTAGCAGCCGCCGCCCCGGTGCTGCCGGACGATCTTGTCGAGGACCTGCTCGTCCATGTGGACGGGCTCGTCGAGGTGGTAGCCGAGGTTCTCGAACGGCACGGACAGCACGTGCCGCTCCTGGAGGCGGGTGAGCGCGGCGAGGTCGGCCCGCTCGGGCCGTTCGGCGCCGATCCGGGCGAGATAAGCGTCCACCATGGCGTCGTCCAGCACGGTGATCTCCTTGTCGGTCGTTCCGGTGGTTCCGGTGGTTCCAGGGGTTCCGCCGGGGTTTTCCGGCTCCGGTAATGCTTTTCCAAGTGGAACGGGCGGGGGACGTGTACGACCCGTCAGGGGAATTCCGGCCGCTCCGGCGCTTTCCGCCCGCCCCGCGGTAATGCCAGCGCATGGGCGATCAGATCACCGGTGATCCGCACCCCGTCGCGGGTGAGCACCGACTCGGCGTGGAACTGCACCGAGGCGAAGCCCGGGCCGCGCAGCGCGTGCACCTCGCCGGTCGCGGCGTCCCGGGCGATCCGCACCGGGCCGACCCCGGGCGCCTCGAACCGCGCCGGGCCGTCGGCGCCGGCCGGCCAGGCGGCGGCGAAGGTGTTGTAGAAGCCGACCCGCTCGGCGGTGCCGAACAGGTCGATCGCGCGCTGCACGCCCTGGTTGGGCACCGCCCGGCGGACCAGCGGCAGGCCCAGCTCGGCGCTCAGCACCTGGTGGCTCAGGCAGACCGCCAGGAACGGGCGCCGCTCGGCCAGCAACTCCCGTACGGCTGAACGGAGATGGGCGATCTTCGGGTGCGCGGTGTCGCGCGGGTCGCCGGGCCCGGGCCCGAGCACCACCAGGTCCGCCCCGCCGAGGGTGTACGGCTCGTCGAACCGGCGGACGGCGACCTCCAGACCGAGCGCCCGCAGCTGGTGGCCGATCATCGCGGTGAAGGTGTCCTCGGCGTCCACCACCAGCACCCGGCGCCCGGCCAGCCCGGCGCGCGGCCGGGCCTGTTCGGCCTCCCCGGCGAGCCAGAAGTCCGCCAGGCCCCGGTTGCGCCCGGCCAGCGCCGCCCGCACGTCCGGGTGCGCGGCGAACCGGCCCCGGCCGCCGTCGGCCAGGGCGGCGAGCAGCCCGGCCGCCTTGGCCCGGGTCTCGGCCACCTCGGACCACGGGTCGGAGTGCCGCACCAGGGTCGCCCCGACGCCGATCCGCAGCCGGCCGCCGGCCGCGATGTCGGCGGTGCGGATGAGGATGCCGGAGTCCAGGGTCCGCCCGCCGGCCGCGTCCCGGCCGATCAGCGCGGCCACCCCGCTGTAGTAACCCCGGCCGCCGGGCTCGTACTTGGCGATCACCCTGGCGGCGGACTCCAGCGGGCTGCCGGTCACCGTCGGGGCGAACAGCGTCTCCCGCAGCACCTCGCGCGGATCCCGGCCGGTGCGGCCCTCGATGAAGTACTCGGTGTGCGCGAGCCGGGCCATCTCCCTGAGGTAGGGGCCGACCACCCGGCCGCCGCCCGGGCAGATCCGGGCCATCATCTTGAGCTCCTCGTCGAGCACCATGGAGAGCTCCTCGGCCTCCTTGCGGTCGGCCAGGAACTCCATCAGCCCCGCCAGGTCCGGGCCGCGCTCCGGGTAGCGGTAGGTGCCGCTGATCGGGTTCATCACCGCCCGCCCGCCGTGCACGCTGATGTGCCGCTCGGGGGTGGCGCCGACCAGCGTCCGCTCCCCGGTGTGCACCAGGAAGGTCCAGTAGGCGCCGCTCTCGCGCTGGAGCAGCCGGCCGAACAGGGTGAGCGCGGCGGCGGCGGTGTCCCCCTCGACCGTGGCGACGTAGGAGCGCTTGAGCACGAAGTTGGCGCCGGTGCCCTCGCCGATCTCCTCGGCGACCACCCGGCGGACGGTCTGCGCGTACTCCTCGTCGCCGAGGTCGAAGCCGCCGCCGGTCAGCTCGATCGGACCGTCCGGGAGGCGGGCCAGCAGCTCGGCGAGCGGCAGCACCGCCTGCTCGGTGACGCTCAGCGCGAGCAGCGGGGCGCCGTCGTCCGGCGCCTCGAAGCCGCGCTCGGCGATCTGCCGGTACGGGACGAGGGCGAGCAGCTCGTGCCGCTCGCCGGCCGGCTCCCCGGACGGTGACTCCTCGGACAGCGGCAGCCCGGCCAGCGCCGCCGGGGCGGACACCTCGCCGAGCAGCAGCTCGACCAGGCCGGGGCCGGTGGCCTCCGGCCGGTGCAGCAGCGCGAACGCGGGCGGACGCTCGGCCAGCACCCGGTCCAGGAGGGACGCCGGGGTGGGGGGTCTGCTACGCACCGAGCCCCGCACCCCCGTCCACCGTGAGCGCGTGCAGGGTGATGTGGCCGGCCTCGTCGGACAGCAGGAAGGCCACCGCGTGCGCGACGTCCTCCGGGCGGGCCAGCTTGCCGAGCGGGATGCCGATCTTGTAGGCGTCCGGCAGCCCGGCGACGGTGGCGGCCCGCCCGGCCTCGGCGTCCGACCACATCGCGCTGAGCATCGGGGTGTCGGTGGAACCGGGGGCGACCACGTTGCAGCGGATGCCGTGCCGGGCGACCTCCAGGCCGAGGCTGCGGGTGAAGTGGGTGGCCGCCGCCTTGGAGGCCGCGTAGGCGGCCATCTCGGTGCGCGGGACGAGGCCGGCGTTGGAGGCGACGGTGACGATCGCACCGCGCCCGCGCGGGATCATCCGCCGGACCACCGCCCGGGAGACCCGGAAGACACCCTCGGCGTTGATCGCGAAGGTGGTCCGCCAGTCCTCGTCGCTGAGGTCGCGGATCTCGCCGAGCCGCAGCACCCCGGCGTTGTTGACCAGGTGGTCGAGCGGGCCGAGCCGCTGCTCGGCGGCGTCGACGGCGGCCTCGACGGAGGCGCTGTCGGTGACGTCGGCGGGGACCGCGGCGACCGTGAGGCCCTCGGCGGTCAGCTTGCCGGCGAGTTCGGCGAGGCGGTCGGCGTCCCGGTCCACGGCGGCGACCAGCGCGCCGCGCTCGGCCAGCAGCCGGACCACGGCGGCGCCGATGCCGCCGGCCGCGCCGGTGACGAATGCCACCTTGTTTCGCATGTGCGGACCTCCCTGTGGGGCGCGGCCCGGGGGCGTGGGCCGCGGGTGGGTTGGGGTGGTGCACGGGACGGGTCGGGGTCGTACGGGGCGGTACGAGGAGGTGCCGGGCGGGACGAGGAGGTGCGGGGACGTGCGGGGAGGCGCGCGGCCCGGCTCAGGCGCGCCAGGCGGAGACCACGGCGAGGGCCTGGCCCGGGTTGAGCCGTGGGTCGCACAGGCTGGTGTACTTGTCGCCGACCCTGGCCAGCCCGGCCCCGTCGTCGGCGCACTCGGTGACGTCGTCCGGGGTGGTCTCCAGGTGCAGGCCCCCGTCGACGCCGCCCTCGGCGCGGACGGCCCGCTGGAACGCCTCCACCTCCCGCACCAGCGCCGGCACCAGGCGGGTCTTCAGCCCGTCCGGCCCGGGCACGGTGTTGCCATGCATCGGGTCGCTGAGCCAGACCACCGGGTGCCCGGCCGTGCGGACGGCGCGGACCAGCCCGGGGAGGACCCCGGCGACCCGGTCGGCGCCGAGCCGGGCGATCAGGGTGAGCCGGCCGGGCTCGCGGCCCGGGTCGAGCAGGGCGCACAGCCGGACCAGCTCCTCGGCGGTGGTGGCCGGGCCGACCTTGCAGCCGACCGGGTTCACCACCCGGGCGAGCAGGGCGACATGGGCGCCGTCCGGGTGCCGGGTGCGCTCGCCGATCCACGGGAAGTGCGTGGAGGCGAGCAGCGGCCGGCCCGACCGGTCCCGGCGCAGCAGCGGCAGCTCGTAGTCCAGCAGCAGCGCCTCGTGGCTGGTCCACAGCGGCGGCCCGACGCCGGCCGGTTCGCCGGGGGCGAGCCGGCCGAGGTGGTCCATGACCCGCCGGGCCGCCTCGTAGCCGGCCGTCAGCCGGCGCGGGTCAGGGGTGCGCCGGACCGGGTCCGGCTCCGGGCCGTTGACCAGGTGGCCCCGGTAGACCGGGAGTTCGACGCCGTCGCAGCGCTCGGTGGGGTTCGAACGGGGCTTGGCGAACTGGCCGGCGATCCGGCCGATCCGCACCACCGGGCGGTGCGTGGTGAGCTTCAGCCGGCCGGCCAGCAGGCCGAGCAGCCCGGCCTTGCGGGCGACGTCCCCGGCGGTGCACTCCTGCGGGTCCTCGGCGCAGTCGCCGGCCTGCAGGACGTGCGCGCGGCCCTCGGCGACCCGGGCGAGCAGGGCCCGCAGCCGGTGCACCTCGGCGGCCGCCACCAGGGCCGGACGTTCGGCCAACTCCTCGCGGACGGCGGCGAGTTCCACCTGATCCGGCCAGTCGGGCTGCTGCCCGGCGGGGCGGCCGGCGAGGGCGGCCGTGAGCGGGTCGTGCACTGTCCTCTCCCTCCCTGGTCGGCGGACGACGCGGACCACGCGAACCACTCAGGCCACGCGGGCCGCCGGGCCCGCGGGCCGCTACTCGGCGAGGCCGCCGACCAGGGCGGCCACCCGGACCACCCGGCGGGCCTGGAACTCGACGGCGGCGATGTTCTCCTCGTGCACCTGGCCCGGCACGTTGCGGGACACCGCGCTGGCCCCGTACGGGTTACCGTTGTTCGGACGGAACAGCACCGGGTCGGTGGAGCCGGTGGCCAGGATCAGCGAGCCCCAGTGGCAGAACGCGTTGTGCAGCGCCAGGATCGCCGTCTCGTGGCCGCCGTGCGGCGCCGAGCCCGAGGTGAACGCGGAGACCGCCTTGTCGGCCAGCCCGCCGGGGATCGACAGCGGCGCCGTCGAGTCGACGAACCGCAGCACCGGCGCGGCCGGCAGGCCGAACCGCACCGGGGTGCCGATCAGGATGCCGTCCGCCCAGGCCAGGTCGGACAGGGTGGCCTCGGGGACGTCCGCGGTGCGCGCCCGCAGCGCGCGGGCGGCCTCCTCGGTGCCCGGGACGTAGGTGTCGTCCGGCAGGTCGGCGATCCGGCGCAGCCGCACCTCGGCGCCCGCCTTCCCGGCGGCGTCGGCCGCCGCCTCGGCCAGCCTGGCGACATTTCCGGTCGACGAGTAATAGATGACGGCAATCGTGGTCACGGCGGCGAACTCCTCGGGGACGGCGGCGCGTTCCCCTGATCGTTGACCGTGGACGGCCGAGCGGCCAACGGAGTTCCCGGCACTTCGTCAGGTGGCGGCGGACTCCATCAAATACTCGCCGATCCCCGTGCCGGCCCGACCTGACATTGACCGGAGGGCTCGCTTTTCCGGGCACGAATTGCTCTCTATCCTCGGTGCACGGCCCGTTTGCGGACCGTCGCAGAGCCGAGGAGCAGTGATCCCGCAGTGAAGAAGCCGCCGGCCGCCGCGCCCCGCACCGGGGACCTGCGGCCGCTGATCGCCGAAGGCGTCTCCCCCTGGCTGGACGGGATCAACCGCGGTCTGGCCACCTCGGGCCTGCTCGGCCGGCTGATCGAGCGCACCGGCCTGCGCGGCGCCACCACCAACCCCGCCCTGCTGGCCGGACCGCTGCGGCACGACCCGGTCTACGACGACCAGTTGGCCCGGCTGGCCGGCCACCACGTCTCCCCCGAGGGCTCGGTCTGGGCCACCACCGTGCACGACCTGCGGCTGGTCTGCGAGGAGTTCCTCGGGGTCTTCCGCACCACCCACGGCCACGACGGCCTGGTCTCGGCCGACCTGGACCCGCGGCTGGCCCACGATCCGGCCGCGACCGTCACGGAGGCCGTCGAACTGGCCCGCGCGGTGGACCGGCCCAACCTGCTGGTGAAGATTCCGGCCACCCCCGCCGGACTGACCGCGATCCGCGACTGCGTGGGCCTCGGGCTCGGCGTGCACGCCACCGGCCTCTACTCGGTGCGGCGCTACGGACAGGTGGTGGACGCCTACTTCGACGGCCTGGAGCAGGCGCTGGCGGCCGGCCGGCCGCTGGCCGCGATCGCCTCGGTGGCCTCGCTCCCGGTCGGCCGGGTCGACCGGGAGATCGACCGGCTGCTCACCGCGATCCCCGGACCGGACGCCGCGGCGCTGCGCGGCCTCACCGCCCAGGCGGCGGCCCGGCTGATGTACCGGTCGTACGAGGACCGGCTCGGCGACGGCCGCTGGCGCACCCTGCGCGCCTCGGGGGCCCGCCCGCAGCGGCTGCTGTGGACCGACTCGGCGCTGGGCGGGGCCGCCGCGCAGGCCCGGTACGTGGCCGGGCTGGTGTCCTGGGGCACCGCGCACGCGATGACCCGCCCGGTGCTGGAGGAGGCGGTGCGCAAGCTCCGGCTGGAGGGCGACACCCTGCTGGGCCGGTACGAGGCGGCCCGGGCGGTGCTCGACCGGCTGGGCCGCCTCGGCATCGACTACGACGCGGTGGCGCGGCGGCTGGAGGAGGAGAGCGTTCCCGGACTGGTCGAGCACTGGCGGCGCCTGCACGCCGCCGTCGGGAGCCGCCCGGCCGGCCGCTCCGGGGACCAGCAACCCGTCCGGTTGAGCTGACCGCATCGCCCCGCTGACACCCCGTCACCGCCTTGGCATGAGCGGCTGGTAAGGGCCCGGACCCGTTCTTGACGGGACCAACCGCCCCCGCATACCTTCCGATCAGCAGGCCGTCACGCACTCCTTCGTCCAGGAGGGCCTGGGGGGAGGGAAGGTCATGACGCGACGGTCGGCCGACTCAATCGCGTTCAACGTCCTGGAACTGCTGGCCAGCGAGGCGCCGGCCGCCGAGGTGGCGGAGCTGGTCGAGCAGGCCCGGCGGGGCTGCGAGTCCGCCCGGGAGCGGGAGGCGCTCTGCCGGATCGAGCAGCTCGGCCTGTCCATCCGCTCCCAGTCCCAGCGCCGCCGCCGGCGCGAGGCGGGGCTCACCGCGCTCGCCGACACCGCCCGCGATCTGGCCCTGCCGTACGAACTGGACAGCCTGCTGCGGGTGATCACCCGGCGGGCCCGGCTGCTGCTCGGCGCCGACGTGTCCTGCCTGACCACCGCCGAGCAGACCGGCGCCGGGCCGGAGCGGGTGCGGATCCGCACCACCGACGGCCCGAGCGGCTCGCTGCGGGCCGGCCTGGCCGTGCCCGAGGGCTTCGGCCTGGGCGGCGGCGTCCCCGCCGACCCGGGGCCGTTCTGGACCCCGGACTACCTCGCCGACGAGCGGATCCGGCGCAGCCCGGTGGTCGACGCGACGATCCGCGCCGAGGGGCTGCGCGCCGTGATGGCCGTCCCGCTCGGCCACCGCGCCCGCCCGTTCGGCACCCTGTACGTCGCCGAGCGCGCGGTGCGCTACTTCACCACCGAAGAGATCTCGCTGATGACCGCGCTCGGCGACCTCGCCGGAGTGGCGATCGAGAAGGCCCGGCTGCTGGAGCGGGCCGCCCGGCCGCCCGCCGGTCCACCGGCCCGCGCCGGTGACGGGGCGGGTGCCCCGGCGGACCCGGCCGGCGACCTCGCCGAGGTGCAGCGCGCCCTGGTCGACCTCGCGCTCTCCGGCAGCGACCCGCACGCCCTGGTCCGGGACGCCGGCCGCCGGCTCGGCCTGGGCCTGCGGGTGTACGCCAGCGACGGCACCGTGGTCGCCTCCGCCGGTGAGCTGCCCGAGCTGGACGAGCCGACCGTGGTGGCCACCGCCGTCGACACCCACGCGGCCGGCCGCCCGGTCCGGCTGGCCGGACCGCTCTGGGCCGCGCCGGTGCGCGCCGGCTCCACCGACCTGGGCACCCTGCTCGCCCGCCCGTCCGGCCGGCGCGCCGACCTGGCCGCGGAGTTCTGCCAGAGCGTCGCGCAGGCGCTCGCGGTCGCCCTGCTGCTGGAGGGCGGGCGGTCCGCCGCCCCGGCGCGCCCGGTCCGCGACGAACTGCTCGACGAACTGCTCAGCAACCCCCAGCGCCCGCCCCAGCAACTGGCCGACCGGGCCCGCCGGGTGGGCATCGACCTGTCCGCCGAGCACGTCCTGGTGGTCGCCCGGCCCGAGGGCGAGGCGCAGGGGCGCACCGCGACCTGGGCCGGTCTGTACGCGCACCGGATGGGCGGCCTCAAGCGGGTGCACAACGGCCGGGCGGTGCTGCTGCTGCCCGGCACCGACCCGGGCCGGGCCGCCCGGGCGGTCGCCGAGGAGCTGACCCCGCTGCTCGGCCTGCCGGTGACGGTCGGCGCCGCCGGGCCGGTCTGCGACCCGACCTCGGTGCTGCACGGCTACCGGGAGGCGCTGCGCTGCCTGGACGCGATGACCTCGCTGGGCGCCGTCGGGCGCGCCGCCTCGGCCCGCGAACTCGGCTTCGTGGGCGTCCTGCTGGCCGACAACCACGACATCGACGGCTTCATCGAGTCGGCCGTCGGGCCGGTCCTGGACTACGACCGGCAGCGGCTCACCGAGCTGACCCGCACCCTGCAGGCCTGGTTCGAGACCGGCAACAGCCCGACCCACGCGGCGCAGCGCCTGCACGTCCACCCCAACACGGTGGCGCGGCGGCTGGAGCGGATCGGCGAACTGCTCGGCGCGGACTGGCTGAAGCCCGAGCGCTCCTTCGAGATCCAGCTGGCGCTGCGGCTCTGCCGGGTGCGCCGCGTCCTGCTCGACCGGGACGCCCGGGACCAGGGCGACACCGGCCACGGCCGCACCGGCCCGGCGCTCTGACGTCACGTCACCTTCCGGGTCGGGGCGCCGCGGCCGGCCGTCACAGCCGGTCGTCGCCGCGGGCCAGCACCGCCACCGCGTGCGCCGCCGAGGCCAGCGTGATGTGCCGGTGCCAGCCGCCGAACGAGCGCCCGGCGAAGTCCCGCACCCCGACCCGGTCGGCGGTCCGGGTGAAGTCCCGGTCCACCCGGTCGGCCAGCCGGGCCAGCCGGACCAGCCCGGCCGTCGGCAGGTCGACCAGGTCGGTGAGCCACAGCTCGGCCGGCCAGCGCCCGCCGGCCGCGCCCACCCCGAGCAGCAGCAGGTCCCCGCCGCCGCGCCGCCCCCGGTTCTCCCGGGCCGGCCCCGGCCAGGCCGGACGCACCCGCACCGCGGCGACCAGCCCGGCCCGCAGCGCGCCCGCCGCATCCGACCAGACCACCGGCCGGCGCAGCTCCCGGGCGGCGGTGAGCAGGTGGCAGGCCGGCCCCGGCCCGGCCGGGTGGCCGGGCAGCGGCGCCACCGGCCGCAGCGGGAACGAACCGCTCACCCGGACCAGCATCGGCAGCCGCTCGGCCCGCATCCGGCGCACCAGCCGCAGCCCGTCGGCGTCCCGGGCGTCCGCGACCACCGGGCGGGCCGGCAGCCCCCAGCGGGCGGGCAGGCCGAGCACCGCCTCCAGCGCGCAGTCCCCCAGGGTCTCGGCGTCCACCTCGTCGGGGATCAGCGCCTGGCTGCGCCGCGGCGCGTCCTCCAGCCAGGTCCGCGGCAGGTGCAGCCGCCAGTTGACCGGCGCGCTGAAGCTCTCCGAGGCGGCCCAGACGCCCACCGCCTGCTGGGCGTTGAGCACCTGGCCGAGGGCCGGGATGAAGCGGCGGTCCACGCCGACCGAGTGGTCGCCGGCCTTCGGGACGACCATCGGCCGCAGCACGTACGCCTGCGGCGGGGCGATCCGGGCCAGGTGCTGGGCCAGTGCCTGGCGCACCGGCCGCCAGTCCCAGGTGGAGCTGGTGATGAAGTGGTGCAGGCTCTGCTCGGCGGCCGGTCCGCCGACCACGGTGGCGATGTTGCGGATCGACTTGCGCCCGCGCGCGCCGAGCAGCCCGTGCAGGTACTGGCCGCCCTTGCGCCGCTGGTCGCTGCGCGGGAGCGAGGCGAACAGCACCGCGCACAGCTCCTTGAGCAGCACCTCGTGCGAGGCGTCGAGCACCCGGCCGTCCTCCGGCGGGGCCTGCGGCTCCACCGGCAGGAATCGGGTCATGACGGGACCGCTCATCGTTCCCCCTCGAATGGCGGTTGGCTGCGCCGTGCTCACGCTAGGGTCCGCGCCGCGCCCCGCTAAGGTGCGCGGCCCACCGCTCCGGCACGGTCGGTGGTGGCCCGGCCACCGGGCTCCCGCCGACCGGTGCGGCGCATCCGCATTCCGGTACGGCGGGAGCGGCGGCGCCGACGGCGCCCGGGCGGGTGCTCAGGCGGTGAAGTCCGCGGCGTGGTCGCGGGCCCACTCGGCGAAGGTGCGGGCCGGACGGCCGGTGAGCCGCTCGACCGTGTCGGACACCTCGGCCGGGACGCCGTCGGAGCCGGCCCAGTAGCCGACCACCGCGTCCATCACCCAGACCGGAACGATCGGGGCGAGCGCCTCGCGCGCCTCGGCCTCGGTCAGCTCCTCGAACTCCAGCGGCCGCCCGAGCGCCCCGGACAGCGCCGCCAGCTGCTCGCGCTGGGTGATCGAGACCGGGCCGCTGATGAAGTACGCCTGCCCCTCGTGGCCGCCGCCGGTGAGCGCGACCACCGCGACGGCGGCGATGTCCTTCTCGTGGATCGCGTCGCTGTGCGACTCCGGGTACGGGAAGCGGATCCGCCCCTCGGCCCGGATCGACTCCGGCCAGCCCCACATCAGGATGTTGGTGGCGAAGTTGTGCGGCCGCAGGAGGGTGTACGGGATCCCGGAGGCGAGCACCGCCTCCTCGACCGCGCGGTGCATCTCGACGATCGGCTTCTGCACCGGGAGGGCGTCCACCACGGTCTGCGAGGAGAGCACCACCACGTGCCGCACGCCCGCCTCCTTCGCCGCGGCGAGGAAGCCGGCCGTGCCCTGCGGGACGGCGTAGAGGAACACCTTCTCGACGCCGGCCAGCGCCGGACCCCAGGTGCCGGGGTCGGTGAGGTCGAGCACGACGGTCTCGACGGGGGCCGGCGGCGCCAGCCTCTCCGGGGTCCGGGCGCCGGCCCGGACGTCGGCGCCGGCCGCCAGCAGTTGTGCCAGCACCTCGGCGCCGACCTGGCCGGTCGCCCCGGTGACGAGGATCTTGCCCATGGGTACGGCTCGCTTTCTCGACGTCGGTCAGGAAGGCCGGGACGCGGTCGTCCCGGCCGGCTTGCGGCGCGGGGAGGAGAACCGCCGGGTGATCGGCGCCTCGACCAGCCGGTACAGCACCCAGGAGAGCAGCACGGTCACCGCGACGGCGAGCAGCAGCAGGCCGACACCCTCGACCGTGGAGTACATCCGGGTGCCGAGCAGGTCGCGCAGCTCGGTCAGCACGATGAAGTGCAGCAGGTAGAAGGCGAAGGAGATCTCGCCGAGCCAGGTCATCACCCGGTTGCGGAACGGGGTGAACCGGCCGTCCCGGTCGGCGATCGCGGCGGAGGCGACGAGCAGCGCGATCGGCACCACGGTGGCGGCCCGCTGGGCGTAGAGGTAGGGCACCCAGCGGGTGACGGCGTAGCCGGCCACCAGCAGCACGCCGGACCAGACCATGCCGATGTCGCGCCAGCGGCCGGAGCGCACCGCGAGGGCGACCAGGATGCCGAGCGCGAAGTCGACCATCCGCACCGGCGGGAGCACGTAGGCGAACCAGTACTGGGAGACCGAGGCCTGGTAGCCGCCGGGGACGCCCGGGGTGTCGGGCAGCACCAGGTAGGCGAGGGCGGGGGTCGCGACGACGGCGGCCACCGCCCCGGCTATCCAGTACTTCAGCCGCTCCGGGCGGATGGTGCGCAGCGCCCGGTGCAGCAGCGGGAAGGAGAGGTAGAAGAGCAGCTCGGCGCCGAGCGACCAGCTCGGCGGGTCGACGCTGAAGTAGGTGTTGAAGTCGGGGATCCAGACCTGCAGCATCAGCAGGTTGAGGACCGCGGTGCGGGCCGGGGTGTAGGTGCTCGCGAACAGCACCATGGCCAGTGCCCAGGCGACCACGTAGTTGGGGACGATCTTCACCAGGCGCCGCCGCCAGAACCCGGTGGCGGTGTCGCCGGGGCGGGCCGACCAGGTCAGCACGAAGCCGCTGAGCACGAAGAAGAACGCCACGCCGAGACCGCCGGCCTGGTCGGCGAGGTCGGTGAAGCGGTACTCGGTGCTGTCGTCGGCGAAGAACCGCAGGGTGGGGATCGGCAGCGCCGCGTGGTAGGCGAAGACCGCGAGGGCGGCCGGGAAGCGCAGGCCGGTGAGGGACGGCAGGCGGACGGCGGCCGGGCGCGCCGTGCCGGGTCCGCTCCCGCCGGCGGGTCTCGGTCCCGGCTGGGCGAGGAGTCGGTCGGTGGCCATGGTTCCCGTCCTTGGTGTCGAGCCGGTGGGCGGGGACGAAGGCAGGCCGGCCCCACCCGCAGGCCAAGTAAACTACTCCGTGCAGATGAGAGATTGCACCGATCGGTGTAGCATCTATGTCAGGTCGGGGGACACCCCGTCCCCATCCGGCTTCCCGTTCGAGGCAAGGGAGTTGACGTACGATGCCGCGATCCGCCGCTACCCGTCCGCCGCTCCCGCAGGATCGGCCCCATGCGTGCAGCGTTCATCCCGCGGCTCGGACCGGCCACGACCATCTGTCACGGCGAGGTGCCCGAGCCGGTCCCCGGCCCCACCGATGTCCTGGTCCGGGTGGCCGCGGTGTCGGTCAACCCGGTCGACACCTTCGTCCGCTCGGGGCTCTACCGGACCCCACTGCCCTTCCCGTTCGTGATCGGGCGGGACCTCGTGGGCACGGTGGTCCGGGCCGGCCCCGGCGCCCCCGGCTTCGGCCCCGGTGACCGGGTCTGGTGCAACAGCCTCGGCCACGGCGGCCGGCAGGGCGCGGCGGCCGAACGGGCGGCCGTCCCCGCCGACCGGCTCTACCACCTGCCGCCGGGCGTCGACCCGGCCGAGGCCGTCGCCGTGGTCCACCCCGCGGCCACCGCGCACCTCGCCCTGTTCACCCACGGCGGGCTGCGCACCGGCGAGACCGTGCTGGTCGGCGGCGGAGGCGGCAACGTCGGCGGCGCCCTGATCGTCCTGGCCGCCGAGGCCGGCGCCCGGGTGGTCGCCACCGCGAGCCCCGCCGACGCCGAACACTGCCGGGCCCTCGGCGCCACCGAGGTGCTCGACTACCGCGCCCCCGACCTGCCCGAACGGCTCCGCGCCGCCTGCCCCGGCGGCATCGACGTCCACCTCGACACCTCGGGCGCCAACGACCTCGCCACCGCCGTCGACCTGCTCGCCCCGCGCGGCCGGATCGTGCTGCTCGCAGGCGCCCGCTCCCGCCCCGAACTGCCCGCCGGCGCCCTGTACATGAAGGACGGCTCGATCCGCGGGTTCGTCATCTCGCACGCCACCACCGCCGAACTGGCCGGCGCCGCGGTCGCCGTCAACCGGCTGCTCGCGGCCGGGCGGCTGCGCCCGCGGGCCCTGGAGATACGCCCGCTGAGCGACGCCGCCGAGACCCACCAGCGCCTGGAGAAAGGCGAGTTGAACGGCCGCCGGGTGGTCCTGACCCCCGGGCCGTGACGGCTCGCGACCCGTCCCCCGCACGCCCCGTCCCGCGCTCCCCGACCGCCTCCGAAAGGCTCCCCATGTCCCCGTCCGCCGGCGCCGAGCAGGCCGCCGGGCCGCGCCGCTCGGGCCTCCTGCTGGCCCTGCTGGCGTTCGCCCAGTTGATCGTCTCGATCGACTACAACATCGTCTACGTGGCGCTCCCGGAGATCGGCAGCGGCCTCGGCTTCTCCGCGCAGACCCTGCAGTGGGTGGTCAGCGCCTACGCGGTGGCCTTCGGCGGTTTCCTGCTCTTCGGCGGCCGGGCCTCCGACCTGTTCGGCCGCCGCCGGATGTTCGTCCTCGGCCTGCTGCTGTACGCCGGTTCCTCGCTGCTCGGCGGCCTGGCCACCGCCCCCGGCCTGCTGGTCGCGGCCCGCGCCCTGCAGGGCCTCGGCGGCGCCTTCCTGTTCCCCGCCACCCTCGCCCTGGTGGTCACCGGCTTCGCCGAGGGCCGCGAGCGCAACCGGGCCCTGTCGGTCTGGGCGGCGGCCGGTGCCAGCGGCATGATCATCGGCTCGCTGGCCGGCGGGGTGCTCACCGAGGCCTTCGGCTGGCAGGCGGTCTTCTACGTCAACGTGCCGCTGGCCGGCGGCGCCGCCCTGCTCGCGCCCCGGCTGATCCGCGCCGACGGGCCGCGCGAGGGCGGGCGCTCCTTCGACCTGCCCGGCGCGCTGACCTCCACCGCCGGCGCCACCCTGGTGGTCTTCACCCTGGTCCAGGCACCCGCCTCCGGCTGGACCTCGCCGCTGGTGCTGATCACCGCCGTGCTCGGCCTCGGCCTGCTCGCCGCCTTCGTGGCGATCGAGTCCCGGGCCGGCGACCCGCTGATGCCGCTGCGGCTCTTCCGCAACCGCAACCTCTCCACCGGCGCGGTCACCACCTTCCTGTTCATGGCGAGCTTCGGCACCCTGCTGTACTTCCTGACCGTCTACTTCCAGACCGTGCACGGGTACAGCGCGCTGCGCACCGGCATGGCCTTCCTGATCCCGATGGCCTGCGGCTTCCTCGGCTCGATGCTGGGCGGCCGGCTCGCCACCCGCTTCGGCGCCCGCAACACCCTGATCGCCTCCTACCTGATCGGCGCGCTCGGCACCGCCGCGACGGCGCTGACCATGGAGCCGGACGGCGGCTACGTCGCCCTGCTGCCCGGCCTGGTGGTGCTCAGCGTCTGCCAGGGCGTCATCTTCACCACGATGTTCGCCGCCTCCGCGACCGGGGTGCACCCCTACGAGCAGGGCATCGCCTCCGGCATCGTCTCCACCGGCCAGCAGGTCGGCAGCGCGGTCGGCCTCGGCGCCCTGGTCGCGATCGCCAACGCCGGCACCGAGGGCCTGACCGGCGAGGCGCTGCGCTCGGCCACCACCGACGGCCTGCGCACCGCCGTGCTGGTCGCCACCGGCGGCATCGTCGCGCTGGTCCTGGTCGCGCTCGGCTTCGAACGCGCCCCGCGCCCGGACGCGGCCGCCGTCGACGACGACAGCGCCGCCAAGAGCCTCGCCTGACCCGTCCGTCCCGTTTCCGTCCGCATCTTCGAGGAGAACCTCCGCCATGCCCTTCGTCACCAGCCCCAGCGCCCGCGTCTCCTACGCCGTCGAGGGCTCCGGCCACCCGCCCCTGGTCTTCGTGCACGGCACCGGCTTCGGCGCCGCGGGCACCTTCGGCCACCTCACCGGCAACTTCACCGACGTCCGCACCGTCCTGCTGCCGGACTTCGCCGGCTGCGGCGACACCGAGGACGACGGCCGCGAGCTGACCCCGGAGCTGCTCGCCGAGCAGATCGCCGCCGTGATCGAGGCGGCCGGCGGCGGCCCGGCCGACCTGGTCGGCTTCTCGCTCGGCTCGCTGGTCGCCGCCACCCTCGCCGCCCTGCGCCCCGAGCTGGTGCGCAGCCTGGTGCTCACCTCCGGCTGGACCCGCCCGGACGACACCTACCTGCGCAACCACATGACCACCTGGCGCGCCATCAGCGGCGACGCCGATGCCTTCGGCCGGTTCGGCACCCTGACCGCGTTCAGCCGCGACCACCTGAACTCCCTCCCGGCCGAGGTGGTCGACGCCATCGTCAAGGGCAACCAGCCCACCGAGGGCGCGCTGCGCCACATCGAGCTCAACCTGACCGCCGACATCCGCCCGCTGCTGCCCCGGATCACCGCGCGCACCCTGGTGATCGGCTGCACCCAGGACGGCACCGCCCCGGTCGGGCTCTCCCGCGAGCTCGCCGAGGCCATCACCGGCAGCACCTACGCGGAGTTCGACAGCGGCCACGTGGTCGTCTACGAGCAGGGCGACGCGTGGTCCCGCCTGGTGCGTGACTTCGTCCTCCAGGAGGACTGATCCCGCGGGTCGAACGGCTGTCGCTCCCCGGGTGATGACGTCACATCACCCGGGGAGTAGCGTGTCCACCGTGGACGAACTGACCTTCCGCGCGAAGGACCGCCACCGCCGGTCCTGGCTCCACCTCGCCCAGGTCGGGGCCCTGCTGGCGCTCGCGGGCACCCGGATCGCGATCGACCTCGGCATCCAGGTCCTGCTCTGGACGACCGGCGGCCTCGCCGCGCTCATCGGCCTGCACCACCTGGCCGCGAGCGAGCCGTGGAGCACGGTCGGGCCCGCCGGGGTCACCATCCGCGGGACCTACCGCCGCCGCGCCCGCGCCCACCCCTGGCGCGACATCCGGTGGATCGACGTGTACGAGGCGAAGAGCCCGTTCGGAACGTACCGCGCACCGCGGATCCACCTCGCCGACGGACGGCGCCAGGTCCTGGCGGGACTCTCCCAGGACCCCACCCACCCCTCTCCCGACTTCGACGAGCAGGTGCGGCGCGTCCGCGGCCTGTGGGAGCTGAACACCGACCCCGCCGCCCGGGTACGGCCGGCGGAGCGGCGCCGCGACCGGCTGACCCCCGGGCGGGTCGGCTTCCTCACCGCCGTCCCCGTCCTCATCGTGGCCTTCCTCCTGTGGAGATGACGGCGGACGGGCCAACGTTCGGTCCTGCCACAGCTGATGACATCGCGTCACCCCGCGCGTAGGGTTTCGAACGTGAACGAACTGGTGCTCCGGGGGCGGGACCGCTACCGCCCGTCCTGGTCGCTGCTCGCCGTGTCGCTCGTCGTGCTGGCCGTCGAGGGCGCCGCCGCCGCCCGCGGTCTCGGCCTCACCGGATTCCTGTGGCTCGCCGGCGGAAGCCTCGCCCTCCTCGGCCTCTGCCTGGCGCTCGCCCTCCGGGGCTTCAGCGCGGTCGGACCCGAGGGCATCACCATCTGCTGGGGCTTCGGGCACGGCCGTACCCACCCCTGGCACGAGATCCGCTGGATCGATGTGCGGACCGGCAGGACCGAGGGCGGGACCGGCTCCCAGGTCCGGATATTCCTCGCCGACGGCCGGCGCCGCGCGCTCCCCGGGCTGGTGGACAGCCCCCTGTACCCCTCGCCGGACTTCGAGGAGCAGTACCGCCGCATCGTCGCCCGGTGGGAGCTGAACACCGAGGAGTCCGGCCGCGTCCGGCCCCGGAAGCGGCTCCGGGACCGGATCACCCCCACGGTGGCCGGCCTCCTCGCCGGGCTCGCCCTCATCCCCGCCGGCCTGCTGGTCCTCGTTCTGATGAGGTGATCCCGGCCGCCCCTCACGCACGGCGACCGCGCCGCCGCGGACGGTGCCGGAGACGCCCCGGGCCGCCATTGGCAGCGCACCGCCGTCCCCTGTGACACTGGAGTCGCTCGAAAACCGAGGTGCGCTCCGCCGCATCTCCTTGCGAACCTAGAGGGATGCCCGCCGTGAGTTCTCCCGCAGTCCAGTCCGCCGCCGAGTCCGCCCGGAGCGAGGAACCCGGCATCGGCGAGCTGGCCGCGCGCCTGCCCGAGCTGACCCTGCGCGACCAGGTGCGGATCGGCCGCCGGCTGGACGGCGCGCGCCGGGTCCGCAAACCCGAGGCGCGCGCGAAGATCGCCGCCGAGATCGCCGCCGACATCGGGAAGGCCGAGCTGCTGGTCGAGCGGCGCCGCGCCGCCGTGCCGGCCATCGAGTACCCCGCCGAGCTGCCGGTCAGCCAGAAGAAGGACGCGATCCTCGAAGCCGTCCGCGACCACCAGGTGGTGATCGTGGCGGGCGAGACCGGCTCCGGCAAGACCACCCAGATCCCCAAGATCTGCCTGGAGCTGGGCCGCGGCGTGCGCGGCCTGGTCGGCCACACCCAGCCCCGCCGGATCGCCGCCCGCACGGTGGCCGAGCGGGTCGCCGAGGAACTGCACAGCCCGCTCGGCGAGGCGGTCGGCTGGAAGGTCCGGTTCACCGACCAGGTCGGCCCCGACACCCTGGTCAAGCTGATGACCGACGGCATCCTGCTCGCCGAGATCCAGACCGACCGCGAGCTGCGCCAGTACGACACCCTGATCATCGACGAGGCGCACGAGCGCAG
This sequence comes from Kitasatospora sp. NPDC002551, assembly GCF_040296005.1. Lineage (NCBI taxonomy): Bacteria > Bacillati > Actinomycetota > Actinomycetes > Kitasatosporales > Streptomycetaceae > Kitasatospora > Kitasatospora sp. NPDC002551. The sequence goes on from NZ_JBEOWI010000003.1 coordinate 138,343, forward strand.
CCTCAACATCGACTTCCTGCTCGGCTACCTCAAGCAGCTGCTGCCCCGCCGCCCCGACCTCAAGGTGATCATCACCTCGGCGACCATCGACCCGGAGCGGTTCGCCCGGCACTTCGAGGACGCCCCGATCGTCGAGGTCTCCGGCCGCACCTACCCGGTCGAGGTCCGCTACCGCCCGATCGCGCAGGACGCCGACGAGGACGGCGACACCGACGAGGCGGACCGCGACCGCGACCAGATCCAGGCGATCTGCGACGCCGCCGAGGAGCTCCAGGCCGAGGGCCCGGGCGACATCCTGGTCTTCCTCTCCGGCGAGCGCGAGATCCGCGACACCGCCGACGCGCTCGGCAAGCTGAAGCTCAAGAGCACCGAGATCCTCCCGCTCTACGCCCGGCTCAGCTCCGCCGAGCAGCACAAGGTCTTCCAGCGCTCCTCCTCCCGCCGGATCGTGCTGGCCACCAACGTCGCCGAGACCAGCCTGACCGTCCCCGGCATCAAGTACGTGATCGACCCGGGCACCGCCCGGATCTCCCGCTACAGCCACCGCACCAAGGTCCAGCGGCTGCCGATCGAGGCGATCAGCCAGGCCAGCGCCAACCAGCGCAAGGGCCGCTGCGGCCGTACCTCGGACGGCATCTGCATCCGGCTCTACTCGGAGGAGGACTTCCTCTCCCGCCCCGAGTTCACCGACGCCGAGATCCTGCGCACCAACCTCGCCTCGGTCATCCTCCAGATGACCGCCGCCGGCCTCGGCGACATCGCCGCCTTCCCGTTCCTGGACCCGCCGGACTCCCGCAACATCAAGGACGGCATCAGCCTCCTGCACGAGCTGGGCGCGCTCGACCCGGAGGAGAAGGACGTCCGCAAGCGGCTCACCCCGCTCGGCCGCAAGCTGGCCCAGCTCCCGGTGGACCCCCGGATGGCCCGGATGGTCCTGGAGGCGGACCGCAACGGCTGCGTGCGCGACGTCATGGTGATCGCCGCCGCGCTCTCCATCCAGGACCCGCGCGAGCGCCCCGCCGAGAAGCGCCAGGCCGCCGACGACCGGCACCGCCGGTTCACCTCGGAGACCTCCGACTTCCTCTCCTTCCTGTCGATGTGGCGCTACGTGCGCGAGCAGCAGCGCGAGCTGTCCTCCTCCGCGTTCCGCCGGATGTGCAAGGCCGAGTTCCTCAACTACCTGCGGATACGGGAGTGGCAGGACATCTACTCCCAGCTGCGCACGGTCGCCAAGCAGCTCGGCGTCACCATCGAGGAGGCGCACGACGACGCCGAACCGGACGCCGACCGGATCCACCAGTCGCTGCTGGCCGGCCTGCTCTCCCACATCGGCCTGTACGACGTGGAGAAGCGCGAGTACGGCGGCGCGCGCGGCGCCCGGTTCGCGGTCTTCCCCGGCTCCGGCCTGTTCAAGAAGCCGCCGCGCTGGGTGATGTCCGCCGAGCTGGTGGAGACCTCCCGGCTCTGGGCCCGGATCAACGCGAAGATCGAGCCGGAGTGGGTCGAGCCGCTGGCCGGCCACCTGGTGAAGCGCACCTACAGCGAGCCGCACTGGGAGAAGAAGGCCGGGGCCGTCCTGGCGTACGAGAAGGTCACCCTCTACGGGGTGCCGGTGGTCGCCCAGCGGAAGGTCAACTACGGCCGGATCGACCCGGAGCTCTGCCGCGAGCTGTTCATCCGCAACGCCCTGGTCGAGGGCGACTGGGAGACCCACCACCGCTTCTTCGCCGAGAACCGCAAGCTGCTCAGCGAGGTCGAGGAGCTGGAGAACCGGGCCCGCCGCCGGGACATCCTGGTCGACGACCAGACGCTGTTCGAGTTCTACGACGGCCGGCTGCCCGACGACGTCGTCTCCACCCGGCACTTCGACTCCTGGTGGAAGCAGGCCCGCCGGGACCAGCCCGACCTGCTCAACTTCGAGAAGTCGATGCTGATCAACGACGCCGCCGACGGCGTCACCGAGGCCGACTACCCGGACCACTGGCAGCAGGGCCGGCTCCGCTTCAGGCTCACCTACCAGTTCGAGCCGGGCAGTGACGCGGACGGCGTGACCGCGCACATCCCGCTGCCGGTGCTCAACCAGGTCACCGCGGAGGGCTTCGACTGGCAGATCCCGGGCCTGCGCGAGGAGCTGGTCACCGCCTGGATCAAGTCGCTGCCGAAGGCGGTGCGGCGCAACTTCGTGCCCGCTCCGGACTTCGCCCGCGCCGCGCTGCGCGAGCTGAGGAACCACCAGGAGCGCCAGGAGCCGCTGCTGCCGGCCCTGGAGCACGCCCTGAAGCGCCTGACGGCCGTCACCGTGCCCCCGGAGGCCTGGGACGAGGAACGGGTCCCGGAGCACCTCAAGGTGACCTTCCGGGTGGTGGACGGCCGCAAGAAGCTCGCCGAGTCCAAGGACTTGGAGGAGCTGCGGCTGCGCCTCAACCCGAAGCTGAAGGAGACGCTCTCCTCGGCCGCCTCCGGCCGGGGCATCGAGCGCTCCGGGCTGACCGCCTGGCCCGAGGACCTGCCGGTGCTGCAGCGCACCTTCGAGCAGCGCTCCCGCGGCCACTCGCTGCGCGCCTACCCGGCGCTGGTCGACGAGGGGGAGACGGTCGGCATCCGGCTGTTCGACACCCCGCAGGCCCAGGAGAAGGCGATGTGGGCGGGCACCCGGCGGCTGCTGATGCTCTCCACCACCTCGCCCGCCAAGTCGATCCAGGGCCGGCTGGGCAACCAGGCCAAGCTCGCCCTGTCGTACAACCCGCACGGCTCGATCCCGGCGCTGTTCGAGGACGTGGTGGCCTGCGCGGCGGACCGGCTGATGACCCTGGCCGGCGGTCCGGCCTGGGACGAGGCGGCGTTCGGCGTGCTGCGCGACAAGGTCCGGGCCGATCTGTACGACCTCTCGGCGGACACCACGCTGAAGACGGCCACCGCGCTGATCGCCTTCCACAAGGCGTCGACCCGGCTGAAGTCGGTGAGCAGCCCGGTGCTGCTGACCGCGGTGAACGACATCCGGCTGCACCTGGCCTCGCTGGTGCACCCGGGCTTCGTCACCGAGACCGGCTGGCAGCGGCTGCCGGACCTCAAGCGCTACCTGCTGGCGGTGGACCGCCGGCTGGAGGCGCTGCCCAACCACCCCCAGCGGGACGCCCAGCAGCTGACGAAGGTCCAGCAGGTCCAGCAGGCCTACGGGGAGCTCCTGGCGGCCGTACCGGCCGGCCGGGAGCCCTCTCCCGAGGTGCGCGCGGTCCGCTGGATGATCGAGGAGCTGCGGGTCAGCTTCTTCGCCCAGTCCCTGGGCACGCCGACGCCGGTCTCGGAGAAGCGGATCGCCAAGGCGATGGAGGCGGCCAGGGCCACGCTCTGAGCTGCGCCGGGGGCCCTCGGGAGCCGGTTCGACCTGGGGGCCCCACATGGGCTACGATCTGTCTTGTTCGCAGCGAGGGCCGGAAGGCAAGCGAGGCGGACGGATCAGGTAACACTCTGGTCCCGTGGAGCAGTTGGTTAGCTCGCCACCCTGTCAAGGTGGAGGTCGCGGGTTCAAGTCCCGTCGGGATCGCCGTAGTCGAGAGGCCCGGAACCGTTTGGTTCCGGGCCTCTCGCGTTTGTCCGGCCGACTCTTTTACCCGGACTAGGTCTAGACCACAAGTGACTTTGCGTGTGATAGTCGTCACCCGCATTTTCGGGGAACCGACCGTTCGGACACCCTTCCCACACGCCACTAATTTAATATGTAAAATTGTACTGCTATTCACAGTAAATCCCCCCCACCTCTTCCCCCTCAAATCGTTATCCGGAGTTCAACATTCCGGATGGATCGCACGAGTACGACAGCTCTGTAGAAGAACTCCGCGAGAGCCGGCCGGAACAAACAAAGGGGCTGCTTACCGGACCCGGCGGAGTCCGGTAAGCAGCCCCTTCGAAAGAGCCTTGAGCGATCGGCCCGTCAGGCCTCGGTGCGCTGGGCCGGAATACCGGCCAGCAGGGCGCGCACCTCCGCCTCACGGTAACGGCGGTGGCCACCCAGTGTGCGGATCGACGTGAGCTTGCCGGCCTTGGCCCAGCGCGTCACGGTCTTCGGGTCCACACGGAACATGGTGGCGACCTCTGCCGGAGTCAGCAGGGGCTCGGCATCGGGGGTACGAGCGGTCATGAGCGGCCTCCTCGGGAGAACCGAACCAGGGCGGTTCTATCCTTCAAATTCTGCACCTTGGCCCGCGATGCCCGAAATGGCATAGACGGGCCGAGTCGGTTATAGGACGAACGGCTTGTCCTGGTGTCTACAACTACACCATCCGTCCAGCCCTATCGACCAAACCGCCAAAATTGACCCCTCACGGGTTCAAGGCCGACGGATGGCGATGGACCACCCCATAACGGGCGGTCACCTTATAGTGACATTAGGTTACGAGGGGACCAGACCGCCCGTTTCCCCGCAAAGCACGCATCGACTGCAGAACCACCCAAAAGTGGGCACGCTCACGTGAAGTTGGGCCGGTTGTCCCATTTTTGCACATAGGGGTGAGTTCGCGTCAACAGTGAGTAGTGTCACGTTCGACAGGTATTGACCCGAACCAGGACCTTGGTCATATGGATCGGGCCGTAGGACTCTTACCCCCTCGACACGCACCATCGACACCCGCCCCGGGCGGCGGTGACGCCTCCTCAGCCCGGCCCGGGGGCGCCCGCGGGCGCCGGCCCAGCTCAGTTCGCGTGGCGCAGCGCCAGCACCTGCCGCCAGCGCCCGGTCAGCGCCTCGTACGCGCGCAGCGCCTCCGCCGCGTCCCCCGCCCGCAGCGCCCGCAGCCCGTCCTCCAGCTCCCCCGCCGAACGGTCCGCCAACAGCCGCTCCGCCCCCAGCAGATGCACCAGCCCCCCGTAGTCCAGTTCCACCAGCGACCGCGGATGGAACTCCTCCAGCCACCGCCCGACCTGCTCCGCCCCCCGCACCAGCTCCCCTTCCGGCACCGCCTCGCGCAGCGCCCGGTACGCCCGGGCCACCCGGCGGCGCGCCTGCGCCATCGGCGTCAGATAGAACAGCGACGCCTGGTCCCCCCGGACCCCTTCCCCTCCTTTCTCCCCCGCCCCTGCGGGAACGAAGCATCGATCCTCGTCCCCGAACGGAAGGAACCACCGCACCGGCACCTCCCAGCGGCTGGTGAGGATCCACGGCCGGGCGTCCGGGTGCTCCGCCCGCCAGCGCTCCCGGTCCGCCTCCGCCTCGGCCCGGGTGGCCGGCGGCAGCGCGGTGTCCAGCAGCGCCACCGGCGCCCCGGCCCGCAGCTCCTCCAGCGCCTGCCAGTTGCGCAGCCTGGTCGCCCACGGACAGATGTACAGCACCCCGTCCACCAGCCGGACGAAGGCCCGCTCGCTCTCCCGCTCGGGCAGCGCCCGCGGGGTGCGGCCGACCAGTTCGGCCAGCGCCGTGCGCTGCTCCGCGAGCGCCGACGCGGCCACCGAGCGGCCCGCCTCCGGCGCGTCCGGGCCGTGCTGCGCCGCGTAGGCCTGCCAGTGCGCCCGGTCGGGTTCCGGGTAGGCGGCCAGCGGCTCGTAGACCCGCAGGTGCGCGGCGTAGGGCGGCAGCACGGAGGTACGGACGACGGTCACGTCCTGCATCGTCGCACGCACCCCCCGTTGCCCGGGAGGGTCCGGGCGCCCGCCACCGGGCGGGCGGCCGGGCGGCGGCCCGTTCGCGGACGCACCCGCGGGACACGAACGGGCTGCTGGCACCCGTTCCCGTCTCACCCCTCGGACAACCGGCCCGAGCTTCGCCAAGGGGGCGGACCCGCGGCGCCCTCGGGGCTACGCTTCGCCCTAGGCGCCCGCATCACAGCAGCGGGCCTCGAGTTACTGGAGTCACCACAGTGACCGACGTACAGACCGCCGCCCCCACGCACTCCGCACCCGGCGTGCTCGGCAGGATTTTCGGCAACTCCCAGGACGGCGCCACCGGCGACGGCCACGAGCAGGTCGTGCTCTGCCACGACCGCTCCTCCGGGCTGAAGGCGATCATCGCCATCCACTCCACCGCGCTGGGCCCCGCCCTCGGCGGCACCCGGTTCTTCCCGTACGCCTCCGAGGAGGCGGCGCTGGAGGACGCGCTCAACCTCTCCCGCGGCATGTCCTACAAGAACGCGCTGGCCGGTCTCGACCTCGGCGGCGGCAAGGCCGTCATCATCGGCGACCCGACCAAGGACAAGAACGAGGCGATGCTCCGTGCCTACGGCCGCTTCGTCGAGTCGCTGCGCGGCCGCTACATCACCGCCTGCGACGTGGGCACCTACGTCCAGGACATGGACGTGATCGCGCGCGAGACCGAGTTCGTCACCGGCCGCTCGCCCGAGCACGGCGGCGCCGGCGACTCGTCCATCCTGACCGCCTTCGGCGTCTTCCAGGGCATGCGCGCCTCCGCCCAGGCCCGCTGGGGCCAGCCCACCCTGCGCGGCAAGCGGGTCGGTGTGGCCGGCGTCGGCAAGGTCGGCCACTACCTGGTCGGCCACCTGGTCGCGGACGGCGCCACCGTCGTGATCACCGACGTCTCCGAGGCCGCCGTCAACCGCGTGCGGGCCGCCCACCCGGAGGTGGAGGTCGTCGCCGACACCGCCGCGCTGCTCCAGGCCAAGCTGGACGTCTACGCCCCCTGCGCGCTCGGCGGCGCCCTCACCGACGACTCGGTGGCCGCGCTGGGCGAGTTCGGCACCGTGATCGTCTGCGGCGCCGCCAACAACCAGCTGGCCCACCCGGGCGTCGAGAAGGACCTGGCCGACCGCGGCATCCTCTACGCCCCGGACTACCTGGTGAACTCCGGCGGCGTCATCCAGGTCGCCGACGAGATCGACGGCTTCAACTTCGAGCGCGCCAAGAACAAGGCGACGAAGATCTTCGACACCACGCTGGAGATCTTCACCCGGGCCGCCTCCGACGGCGTGCCGCCGGCCGTCGCCGCCGACCGCCTCGCCGAGAAGCGGATGCGCGAGATCAGCGCGCTGCGCTCGGTGCTGCTGCCGGGCGCCCGCCGGGGCTGATCCCGGTCCGGCCGGGCCGGGCCCGACCGGTGACGCGCGGGGGGCATCCACATCCGCCCCCCGCGCATCACAATGTGGAACCGGATTCTCGATTCTGCGCCCGATCGGGTGATCCGACGTCCCCCTTCGGGGGATAATCGGTGAGGAAACAACGGACCTGAGACACCTCCGGACAGCGCGCAGAAAGCCGCAAAACCTCCCCTGACCTGGGACGACCTGGTCGCGGGTGCGGCTGGTGCGCGCCACGTCACACTGACGACGTACCGTCCAGCGGCAGAAACAGGTACCGTTGATGCTCCAAGGGACGGTTCTCCCCATTCGGGCAGGCCGCTCCTGATCATGAACACGTGTCAGACTCGGGGCCGTGAGCCCCATCGTTGAGGGGGTCGACCCATGGGGCGCGGCCGGGCCAAGGCCAAGCAGACGAAGGTCGCCCGCGAGCTGAAGTACAACAGCGGCGGGTTCGACGCCAATCGTCTCTCCAGCGAGCTGGGCGTATCGCCCTCCACCTCCCCGATCGAGCCGGAGCCGATCGAAGAGGACGAGGACGACGACCCTTACGCGGAGTACGCGGCTCGTTACGCCGATGACGGCGAGGACGACGACACCGAGTCGGGTACCGGGTCTTCCCAGACCCGCCGTCGCGCGTAGTCTCACAGTCTGACCAGACCGGCCTCGGCGCCCAGTGCGCCGGGCCGGTTTTCGGCGTTCCCGCACGCCCGGCGGCGCGCACCCGGGCAGGACGGCCAAGGCCCCTCCGGCGGCGCCGGAGGGGCCTTGGCGACCCAGCGGGCCGGGCTCAGGCCGTGAAGCCCTCGTAGGCGTTGTAGAGGGCCGCGCCGCCCTCGTGCTCACCCGTGCGCTCGACGATGTCGCCCAGCACCCAGGACTCCACGCCGCGGTCCTCCAGGACCGCCAGCACGGCGTCCACCGAGTGCGGCGGGACGACCGCGACCATGCCGACGCCCATGTTGAGCGTCTTCTCGATCTCCAGGGTGGCCACCTTGCCGACCTCGGCGACGGTCCGGAAGACCGGCAGCGGGGTCCAGGTGCCGCGGTCCAGGCGGGCGTGCAGGCCGTCCGGGATCACCCGGGCCAGGTTGGCCGCCAGGCCGCCGCCGGTGACGTGCGAGAAGGCGTGCACCTCGGTGGCCCGGATCAGCGCCAGGCAGTCCAGCGAGTAGATCCGGGTCGGCTCCAGCAGCTCCTCGCCGAGGGTGCGGCCGAACTCCTCGACCTTGCGGTCCAGCTTCCAGCCGGCCTGGTTCAGCAGCACGTGGCGGACCAGCGAGTAGCCGTTGGAGTGCAGGCCGGAGGCGGCCATCGCGATCACCACGTCGCCGGCCCGGACGCGCTCGGCGCCCAGCAGCGCGTCCGCCTCGACCACGCCGGTGCCGGCGCCCGCGACGTCGTACTCGTCCGGACCGAGCAGGCCCGGGTGCTCGGCGGTCTCGCCGCCGACCAGGGCGCAGCCGGCCAGCGCGCAGCCCTCGGCGATGCCCTTGACGATCGCGGCGACCCGCTCCGGGACGACCTTGCCGACGCAGATGTAGTCGGTCATGAACAGCGGCTCGGCGCCGCAGACCACGATGTCGTCGACGACCATGCCGACCAGGTCGTGGCCGATGGTGTCGTGCTTGTCCATGGCGGCCGCGATGGCCACCTTGGTCCCCACGCCGTCGGTGGCCGAGGCCAGCAGCGGCCGCTCGTAGTCCTTGAAGGCGGAGACGTCGAAGAGGCCGGCGAAACCGCCGAGACCGCCGACCACCTCGGGGCGGTTGGCCTTCTTCACCCACTGCTTCATGAGCTCGACGGCGCGGTCGCCCGCCTCGATGTCGACGCCGGCGGCGGCGTAGGTGGCGCCGTTCTGGTTCGTGGTCACTGCGGTGCGGCCCTTTCGGGTCAGGTGGGGGTTGGAACAGCGGTGGGGCCCCGGTTCGCGGGACCCCACCGTGGGTTCTTACGGGCGGCGCAGCGCGTCGGCCGCGCCCGCCCCGCCGAGCAGCGACTGGACGCCGTCCAGGTCGCTGCCGCTGGTCGGCTTGCCTCGGACGGCGGGGGCCTGCTGACCGCCCTTGATCTCGGCCTCCAGCAGGAGCTTGCCGAGCAGCGCCGGGTCCGGCAGCTCCATCGGGTACTCGCCGTCGAAGCAGGCCCGGCAGAGGCGGTCCTTGGGCTGCTTGGTGGCCTCGATCATGCCGTCGATCGAGATGTAGGAGAGCGAGTCCGCGCCGAGCGTGCGGCCGATCTCCTCGATGGTCATGCCGTTGGCGATCAGCTCCGCACGGGTGGCGAAGTCGATGCCGAAGAAGCACGGCCACTTCACCGGCGGCGAGGAGATCCGGATGTGGACCTCGGCGGCGCCGGCCTCGCGCAGCATCTTCACCAGCGCCCGCTGGGTGTTGCCGCGCACGATCGAGTCGTCGACCACGACCAGGCGCTTGCCCGCGATGACCTCGCGCAGCGGGTTGAGCTTGAGCCGGATGCCGAGCTGGCGGATGGTCTGGCTGGGCTGGATGAAGGTGCGGCCCACGTAGGCGTTCTTCACCAGGCCGGAGCCGTACGGGATGCCGCTGGCCTCGGCGTAGCCGATGGCGGCCGGGGTGCCGGACTCGGGCGTCGCTATGACCAGGTCGGCCTCGACCGGGGCCTCCTTCGCCAGCCGGCGGCCCATCTCCACGCGGGAGAGGTGCACGTTGCGGCCGGCGATGCTGGTGTCCGGACGGGCCAGGTAGACGTACTCGAAGACGCAGCCCTTGGGCTTCGCCTCGGCGAACCGGGAGGTGCGGAGGCCGTTCTCGTCGATGGCGATGAGTTCGCCCGGCTCGACCTCGCGGATGAAGGAGGCGCCGCAGATGTCCAGCGCCGCCGTCTCGGAGGCGACCACCCAGCCGCGCTCCAGCCGGCCCAGCACCAGCGGGCGGATGCCCTGCGGGTCACGGGCGGCGTAGAGCGTGTTCTCGTCCATGAAGACGAGCGAGAAGGCGCCCTTGACCTTGGGCAGGACGACCTTGGCCGTCTCCTCGATGGAGAGGTCCGGGTGGCCGGCGAGCAGCGCCGTCACCAGGTCGGTGTCGTTGGTCGCGGCCGTCCGCCCGGAGCGGGAGACGTGCTCCTCACCGGGCAGTTCGGCGACCATGGCCGCCAGTTCGGCGGTGTTCACCAGGTTTCCGTTGTGACCGAGGGCCAGCGAGCCGTGCACGGTCGCCCGGAAGGTCGGCTGGGCGTTCTCCCAGACCGAGGAACCGGTGGTCGAGTAGCGGGCGTGTCCGACGGCGATATGCCCGTGCAACGACCCCAGCGAGGCCTCGTCGAAGACCTGGGAGACGAGTCCCATGTCCTTGAAGACGAGAATCTGGGAGCCGTTGCTCACTGCGATGCCCGCGGATTCCTGACCGCGGTGCTGCAGGGCGTAAAGGCCGAAGAACGTGAGCTTGGCGACCTCCTCGCCGGGAGCCCAGACACCGAAGACGCCGCAAGCGTCCTGGGGGCCTTTCTCACCGGGAAGAAGATCGTGGTTGAGTCTTCCGTCACCACGTGGCACGCCTTCGAGTCTAGGACAGCCGACCCGCCTCCCCGGCACCCGGGCGGCCGGAGCCGACCGGGTGCGGATCGGTAACGCGCGTAGACAAAACCCCTTACCAGAGGCGGTTTTCGGCTTCCGGGAGCGGCCGGCGAACGCGCCCGGCCTTGCGGTTCGCGCCCGTTGGCGCGTTCCGGGCGCCCACGGCGCTTCGCCGCGGGTTCGCCCGCCGTTCGCCCAACGTGAGCCTGCTCACCCGGCGGCGCCGCCGGCGCGGGGCGGGCGGCCGGCGGGCAGCAGCAGGCCCCAGCAGCCCGGGTGGACCGTCCAGGTGCGGGCCCGGACCGGGCCGACCGGGTGGCCGTCCGCCTCGTAGCCGAAGCCGCGGCCGGCCACCGAGACACTGGCCGCCCGGGCCCTGAGCAGGGCGCCGGGGGCGCGGACCACGATCTCCATCACGCCCTCGCCGGCCGCGTCGCCGGCCGGGAGGGTCACCTGGACCACCCGGACCGGGCGGTGCACGTCGGCGAGCAGCCGGCCGTCCGCCTCGACCCGCAGCCGCGAGTTCCCTCCGGCCGGGCCGGGCTCGCCGCGGCCGGCGCGGCCGTGCGCTCCGGCGGGTGCGGTCCGGCCGGCCGGAGCGGCCCGCGCCGGGGTGAGTACGGTCCCCTGCTCGGCCGCAGCCAGTTTCGCCCATAGCGAACGCCAGCCGCTGGGGCGGCCGGCCGCCCGCCGCGCCCCGCTCGCCGAGATCCGCACCCCGCCGAGCGCCACCCCTCCGCCGTCGTCCACCAGCAGGTCGAGCTTGCGCGCCGTCCCGGTCAGCACCGCCCGCGCGGCCGCCACCGGGGCCACCGGCACGCCCAGGGCGCGGGCCGCCGCCACCTCCTCCGGCCGGCCGACCGGCACCAGGCCCACCGGGTCCGTCCCCAGCTCACGTTGGCGGTAGAGCGCCTGGAGCACCCGCTGGAGCGCGAGGTCGGAACCGATCACCACCGGTCGCCTCCGGCCACGATGCGAAAGCACCCGGTCGAGCTCGGAGGGTGTCTCCGGATAGGCCACCTTGACGTCCGTCCCACCGGAGAGAACGTCCTTCGCGATCCGCACCGACTCGCCGTCCGACTGCCGGGCCGCCGGGTCGAGGAGCAGGAGAAGCGGCTCCGGGCCGCCGGTTGCAGGCGTGGACAGGGACGACACAACCGGTCCTTCCTCAGGTAATCTCTCGGTGCAAGAGCCCCTTGCGCTATTGCGCCAGGGGCTTCGTCTATCTCGGGGCAGACTGCGGCCTACGCAGGATGCCCCAACCGGAAGGGGTGTACGCCTGTGCCGGCACTCGTGCTCGTTGGCGCTCAGTGGGGAGACGAGGGCAAGGGGAAGGCGACCGACCTCCTCGGCGGCTCCGTCGACTACGTCGTCCGCTACCAGGGCGGCAACAACGCCGGTCACACGGTGGTCATCGGCGACCAGAAGTACGCGCTGCACCTGCTTCCTTCCGGCATCCTCAGCCCGAACGTGACGCCGGTGATCGGCAACGGCGTCGTCATCGACCCGGGCGTGCTGCTCTCCGAGCTCAACGGCCTGAACGAGCGCGGCATCGACACCTCCAAGCTGCTGATCTCGGGCAACGCCCACCTGATCACGCCGTACCACCGCACCCTGGACAAGGTCACCGAGCGCTTCCTCGGCAAGCGCCGGATCGGCACCACCGGCCGCGGCATCGGCCCGACCTACGCGGACAAGATCAACCGCGTCGGCATCCGGGTCCAGGACCTCTTCGACGAGTCGATCCTGCGCCAGAAGATCGAGGCGGCGCTGCACGACAAGAACCAGCTGCTGGTCAAGCTGTACAACCGCCGCGCCATCCCCGCCGACCTGGTGCTGGAGGAGTACCTGGGCTACGCGGACAAGATCAAGCCGTTCCTGGCCGACACCACCCTGGTACTCGACGAGGCGCTGAAGGCCGGCAAGGTCGTCCTGCTGGAGGGCGGCCAGGGCACCCTGCTCGACGTCGACCACGGCACGTACCCGTTCGTCACCTCCAGCAACCCCACCTCGGGCGGCGCCTGCACCGGCTCCGGCATCGGTCCCACCAAGATCGACCGCGTGATCGGCATCCTGAAGGCCTACACCACCCGCGTCGGCTCCGGCCCGTTCCCGACCGAGCTGCTCGACGAGGACGGCGAGGCGCTGCGCCGCATCGGCGGCGAGCGCGGCGTGACCACCGGCCGCGACCGCCGCTGCGGCTGGTTCGACGCGGTGATCGCGCGCTACGCGACCCGGGTCAACGGCCTGACCGACTTCTTCCTCACCAAGCTCGACGTGCTCACCGGCTGGGAGCAGATCCCGGTCTGCGTGGCGTACGAGATCGACGGGCAGCGGGTCGAGGAGCTGCCGTACAACCAGTCCGACTTCCACCACGCCAAGCCGATCTACGAGACGCTGCCGGGCTGGAGCGAGGACATCAGCGGGGCGAAGACCTTCGGCGACCTGCCGAAGAACGCCCAGGCGTACGTGAAGGCGCTGGAGGAGATGTCGGGCGCCCCGATCTCCGCCATCGGCGTCGGCCCGGGCCGAACCGAGACGATCCAGATCAACTCGTTCCTGTAGGCCGCTGTCGTGGGGCCCCGCGGACCGTCCGGTCCGCGGGGCCTCCCTTTCGCCCTCCTTCTTTTGAACTAGCACAAAACTCCATTGCCTCTAGTGCATTCACGGGCTACCGTTCCTGATCATGACCGCGAACCTGCCCGTCCCCGTCACCCTCACCGGCCGCCACGTCCGCCTGGAACCGCTGGACCGCCGCCACCTGTCCGAACTGTGGGCCGCCGTCGGGGCGGACCCCGAGGTGTGGCGGTGGATCCCGTTCGGCGCGCCGGCCTCGGAGGAGGAGCTGGGGGCGATCCTCGACCGCCGGCTCGCCGAGGTGGCGGCCGGGAGCGCCGTGAAGTTCGCCGTGATCGACCTCGCCTCAGGCCGGGCCGTCGGCATCACCGGCTACTACGCGTTCGACGCGGAGGACGAGCTCGTCGAGATCGGCGGCACCTGGTACGCCCGGTCGGTGTGGCGCACCGCGGTCAACACCGAGTCCAAGCTCCTGCTGCTGACTCACGCGTTCGAGGTGTTGGGCATGGGTCGGGTGTTCTGGAAGACCGACGCGCTCAACGACCGCTCGCGCAGCGCGATCCTGCGGCTGGGCGCGCGGTTCGAGGGCGTCCACCGCCGGGAGAAGCGGCGCGCCAACGGCGTCTGGCGGGACACCGCGTACTTCTCGATGCTGCGCGAGGAGTGGCCGGACGCGCGCGCCCGACTGGAGCGGCGACCGGCCGCCGGCTGACCGCTACTTGTCGTTGCGGGGCGCCAAGTCCCGTTTGCCGGACCGCCGTTCCCGGGGCTGACGGGTCGCGATGATCTGCGCCACCACGCCGACGAAGACCACCGATACCAGCAGGCCCGTCAGCAACACCACGGCCATCAGCGATCGACCGCCGCCACGGCCGGCACCGCCTCGCCGCACACCCCGATGAGTTCCACACCCCAGTCATCGGCCAAAGCGGCGGCGAGGTCAAGCCCCCGAGCACGAGTTCGATCCGCTCCCGGTTCAAGCAACATCGACTGCCTCCAGTCCAGTTGAGGCGTGGAGTCGACTGCCGACGCGGGTCGGCCCCATGCCGACGACGCTAGGGTTCCAGGGGTAACAGTTGCTACCGCAGCTGGTGCACTTCACCCCATCGAGCTACTCGGTGGACCCGGTGTCCACGGGGCGGCAGACTGCACCGAAGGCACCGACCGAGGAGAGACGCGCATGCCACCACGCCTGTCGCCCAGCGTGCGCCAGCAGCGGCTCGGCTCGGAACTGCGCAGGCTGCGCGAGCATGCCGGCATGACGCCCAAGGCCATGGCGGCGGCACTGGGCACGGACGTCCCCAAGATCTCCCAGATGGAGAACGGGAAGTCCGGCATCAGCGCCGACCGCCTCCGCTCCTGGGCCGCCGCCTGCCGCTGCGCGAACCTCCCGCTCATCGAGGCCCTGACCCTGATGACCCAGGACCGCGGCAGGCACTGGTGGCACCACTTCCGCGGCCGGGTCCCGGCCGGCATGCTCGACATCGCCGAACTCGAACACCACGCCGAGTCGCTGCTCGTCCTGAACACGACCTCGATCCCCGGCCTGCTGCAGACCAGCCGGTACGCCGCCGCGATGTTCGCCCGGCTGCGTCCGCCGCTGCCGCGCCACGACGCCGACGTCCGGACCGCCTTCCGCACCGAACGCCAGCAGGTGCTCTCCGCCGGACGGCCGTTCACCGCGTTCATACACGAGGCCGCGCTACGGATGCAGTTCGGCGGCCCCGCCGTCCTCCGGGAACAGCTGGCCAGCCTGCTCGACGACGCCGAACGGCCCGGGGTCACCCTCCGCGCGATCCCCTTCAGCGTCGACACCTACCCGGGCTCGGGCGAGGACCTCTTCCTCGCCCACGGCCCGGTCCCCGAACTCGACACGGTGCAGATCGACCTCACCCAGGGGCCGCAGTTCATCGACTCGGAGGCGGACCTGGCGTCCTACCGCACCATCGTCGGCGAGTCCGACTCGCTCGCCCTCGGCCCTGAGGAGTCCCACGACTTCATCCGGCAGATCATGACGGACCTGGAAGGGCGGCAATCCCGATGACCGACTGGCAGAAGTCCTCGATGAGCGGCAACAGCAACCAGTGCGTCGAAGTACGGACCGCCGGCGGCCGCATCGAGATCCGCGAGTCCGACACCCCCGACTCCGTCGTCGTCACCACCCGCAAGACCTTCGCCCGGTGGCTCGAACGCGTCAAGCGCGGCGAGTTCGACCACCCCACCACCCCCTGAAGGAGCCCCTCCCATGGACACCTGGCAGAAGGCCGCCCCCGGCGGCGAGGGCGACGACGCCCTCGAAATCCGCACCGTCGACGGCATGGTCGAGATCCGCGACCCCAGGAACGACGCCGTCATCGTCCGCACCACCCCCCGCAAGTGGGCCGCCTTCGTCCTCGGCGTGAAGGCCGGCGAGTTCGACCACTTCGTCGAGCGCTGACCCGTCGCGCACGGCGCCGGGCCCGCGACCGGCCCGCCGGATCCCGGCGGGCCCCGCGGAAGGTGCCCGGCGGCGGGGAAATGGGCGCGAGGGGGCGGGGTGGGCTTCGATAGGATTGGCGGGCCCACAGTGGAACGTCGCTCTGGCCGGCAGCCCGGGAGGCGGCATGTGTGGCCGGTTCCCCTCGCCGCCCCAGACCCTGCGCCCGCGCGGCACTCCGGGACAGGGGTGCGAGCGGGAGAAATCGGAGCATCCGAGGATGGCTCGGCACCTGATCACCAGCGCCCTTCCCTACATCAACGGGATCAAGCACCTGGGCAACATGGTCGGGTCCATGCTGCCGGCGGACGTCTACTCCCGGTACCTGCGCCGGCGGGGCCACGAGGTGCTGTACATCTGCGCGACCGACGAGCACGGGACGCCGGCCGAGCTGGCCGCGCAGGAGGCCGGGCTGCCGGTGGCGGAGTTCTGCGCGCGGGCGCACGAGCAGCAGAAGGCGGTGTACGACGGCTTCCGGCTGTCGTTCGACTACTTCGGCCGCAGCTCCTCGCCGCAGAACCGGGAGATCACCCAGGAGATCGCGCGCGAGCTGCACGCCAACGGGTTCATCGAGGAGCGGGCGATCCGCCAGGTGTACTCGAACGCGGACGGCCGCTTCCTGCCGGACCGGTACATCGTCGGCACCTGCCCGCACTGCGGCTACGACAAGGCGCGCGGCGACCAGTGCGAGAACTGCACCCGCGTCCTGGACCCGACGGACCTGCTGGAGCCGCGCTCGGCGATCAGCGGCAGCGCGGACCTGGAGGTGCGGGAGACCACGCACCTGTTCCTGCTCCAGTCGAAGCTCACCGGGCAGGTGGAGGACTGGGTCGCCGCGCACGCCGACGAGTGGCCGGTGCTGGCCTCCTCGATCGCCCGCAAGTGGCTGACCGAGGGCCTGCAGGACCGCGCGATCACCCGTGACCTGGAGTGGGGCGTGCCGGTGCCGGCCGACGTCTGGCCGGAGCTGGCGGCCGCCGGCAAGGTCTTCTACGTCTGGTTCGACGCGCCGATCGAGTACATCGGCGCGACCAAGGAGTGGGCGGACGCGGCGCCGGCGGGCGAGCTGCGGGACTGGAAGTCCTGGTGGTACGAGGCCGACGAGACGGTCCGCTACACCGAGTTCATGGCCAAGGACAACGTCCCGTTCCACACCGTGATGTTCCCGGCGACGATCCTCGGCTCGCGCAAGCCCTGGAAGAAGGTCGACTACGTCAAGGCCTTCAACTGGCTGACGTACTACGGCGGGAAGTTCTCCACCAGCCAGAAGCGGGGCATCTTCACCGACGTCGCGCTGGAGCTGCTGCCGGCCGACTACTGGCGCTACTTCCTGATGGCGCACGCGCCCGAGTCGGACGACTCCAGCTTCACCTGGGACCTCTTCGCCTCGGTGGTCAACAAGGACCTCGCCGACACCCTCGGCAACTTCGTCAACCGGGTGCTGTCGTTCAGCCGCAAGCGGTTCGGTGACGACGTGCCGGCCGGGCACGGGGCGGGCGAGGCGGAGGAGCGGCTGGGCGCGCAGATCGCCGAACTGCTGGCCGACTACGAGGCGCAGCTGGACGCGCTCAACTTCCGCAAGGCGGCGCAGAGCCTGCGCACCCTGTGGAGCGCGGGCAACGCCTACCTGGACGAGAAGGCGCCCTGGCTGCAGGTGAAGACCGACCCGGAGGCGGCGGCGCTGACGCTGCGCACGGCGATGAACCTGATCCACCTGTACGCGGTGGTCTCCGAACCGTTCATCCCGACGGCGGCGCAGGCGATGCGCGAGGCCTTCGCGCTGCCGGCCGACGCCCCGGCGCGCACCCGCGCCTGGGTGGACGCGGACGCCGCGCGGGCGCTGGACGCGGTGCCGGCCGGGACGCCGTTCACGGTGCCGCCGGTGCTGTTCGCGAAGATCACGGACGAGGACCTGGCCACCTGGTCCGAGCGCTTCGGCGGCGGCGAGTAGCGACCGGACGCAGCCCCGCTCGGCCGTCTCCCCACCGGGGAGGCGGCCGAGCGGCGTTCGGGGGCGGTCGGCCGAGCCGCGTCCGGAAGGCCGCCGAGCCGGCCGTCCATCGGCTTTTCACCCGATCGTGGAATCGCGGTGCCCGGGCCGGATCGGCAAGACTGACCGTCCCCGACCGACACCCGAGGGAGGTGCCGACGATGGCCGCCGAGGACGACCCGTGGGCCGAAGAGCCCCTGGACGACGAGCCGTTGGCCGACTGGTACGCCCGGCGGGCGCGCCGCCGCCGGGCCCCGGGGACACGGGACGCGATCACCCTCGCCCCCGGGCCGCGGCGCGGGACGCACCTCTTCCAGGACGTGCCCCGGCTGGTGGTCGAGTGGGACGGCCACACCTGGCAGCCCGTCGCGGTGGCCGAGAACTACGCCGAGGCCTATCCGCTGATCGTCCGCACCGGACCGGCGCCCGGGCCGCGGGCACCGTTCCCGCAGGAGGACACGCCCGTCCCGCTGCTGCGCCGGGGAACCGGCCGGCACCGCAAGCCGGACCGCTGACGCCCGGCCGCACCACCGCGTCCCCCACCTGTCGGGTCGGAACGGCTAGCGCGACCCGGCCGCGCGGGCGGTGTGCACGGTGAGGGCGGTGAGGTAGAAGGCGTCCGGTCGGGACAGGATGCCGGTGGGGGCGTCGCGGTCCAGCAGGGCGTCCAGGGCGGCGAGGTCGGCCTCGTCCAGCAGGTCGGCCAACTGCTCGCGGCGGCGGGCGAGCTGGACGTGCAGGAAGTCGCGGGCCGGGGCGTCCAGCGGCGCCGGGCGGTCGACCAGGAAGGTCCGGGTGCCGCTGGGGACCAGGCCGGCGGCGGCCAGCATGGCCGGCCAGTCCTCGACCACCGCCACCGTGTCCGGGACGGACTCGCGCATCGCGGTGAAGGCGTCCTCGTGCGCCGCGTCCAGGCGGGCCTGGAGGCCGGGGCGGCCGAGGCCGAGGTCGCGCGGGAGGTAGCGGGCCGGCAGGCCGCGTTCGGCGACGGCCAGCAGGCCGCCCGGGCGCAGGGTGGCGGCCAGCGCGGTCAACGCGGCCTGCTGGTCGCCGAGATGGTGGATCGCGTTGCCGGACCAGACCAGGTCGGCGCTGCCGAGCGTGCCGAAGTCGGCGGGCAGGTCGGCGCGGTGGGTGCCGACGCGGCCGGCCGAACGGGTGCGGGCGCGCTCCAGCAGGGCCGCGGACTGGTCGACGGCGACCACCTCGGCGGCCGGGAAGGCGTCCGCGAGCAGCCCGGCGATCACGCCGGGGCCGCTGCCCACGTCCAGCACCCGGCGCACGGGGGTGCCGTCGAGCAGCCCGCCCAGCCACCGGGCGGCCCCGGTGACGGCCGGGGCCTGGAGTTCGGCCTCGCGCTCCAGGTGGACGGCGAGGGCGTCCCAGTCGAACTCGGCGTCCTGGCCGTGGTGGTGGGCGTGGTCGTGGGTGTGGTGGGCGTGCGCGGGGCTGTGGGTGTGGGTGTGCCGGGTCATCGGGACTCCGTCCTCTCAGTGGGTCGGCTCAGGCCGCGGCGGCGAGGGCGTGCTCGACGTCCTCGTCCACCAGGTCGTGGTTCAGGGCGAACGCCGCCGCGGCGCCCGCGCCGGCGGCGGTGACCACCTGGGCGCGCGGGTCGGCGACGTTGCCCACCGCCCAGACCCCGGGCACGCTGGTGCGGCCGACGCGGTCGGTGGTCACCCAGCCCTGGGTGTCCCGTGCGCAGTCCAGGCCGAACAGCAGGGCGTCCCGGGGCACCAGGTGCGGGAACAGGAAGACCGCCTCGCGCGGCACGGCCGTTCCGTCCGCCAGCTCGACGCCGCGCAGCCGGTCGCCGGCGACGACCACCCGCTTGACCTCGCCCTCGACGACCCGCACGCCCCGGGCGGCGAGCCGGACGCGGTCCTCGGCGGACGGCTCCAGGGTGTGCGCGAGGAGCACCACGTCCGCCGACCACTGGCGCAGCAGCAGTGCCTGCTGCACCGCTCCGGGGTGGGTGCCGAGCACGCCGAGCGGACGGTCACGGACCTCGTAGCCGTGGCAGTACGGGCAGTGCAGCACGTCGCGGCCCCAGCGCTCGGCCAGGCCGGGCAGCTCCGGCAGGCCGTCGCGCAGTCCGGTGGCGACGACCACCCTGCGGGCCCGCAGGGCCGGGCCGCCGGCCAGGTGGACGTCGAAGGCGGGGTCCGGCCCGGGCACCGGCTCGACGTGGTCCACCCGGGCGTCGAGCAGGTCGACCCCGTAGCCCGCCAGTTCGGCGCGGCCGGTCTCCAGCAGCGCGCCCGGGGCCATGCCGTCCCGGGAGAGGAAGCCCCCCATCCGCTCGGCCGGGGCGTTGCGCGGCTGTCCGGCGTCCACCACGGCCACCCGGCGGCGGGCCCGGGCCAGCACCAGGGCCGCGTTCAGACCTGCGGCGCCGCCGCCGACCACCACGACGTCATGGCCGGCGGCGGGGATCTCGGGAACGGTCCCGTTGCGTGTGTCGCTCACGGCGATCACCTCCGCCGCCAGGCTGCGCCGACCACCGGACCTCGGGCAACTTTCGTTGCTGTTTCGGCAACGGCCGCCGGAGCGGCCCGCGGTGCGCCGCCGAACGCCTTGCGCTGGAGTCCACTCCAACTCCTAGGGTCGGCGACCGAATCACCGAACCGCACGCTCCGCGCACCGCACACCGCACACCGCACACCGCACACACCCAAGGGGACACCACCATGCGCTACCGCACCCTCGGCGGCACCGGCATCGAGGTCAGCGCCTACTGCCTCGGCACGATGATGTTCGGCGCGGTCGGCAACCCCGACCACGACGACTGCGCCCGGATCATCCACGCCGCGCTCGACGCGGGCGTCAACTTCGTCGACACCGCGGACATGTACTCGGCCGGCGAGTCCGAGGAGATCGTCGGCAAGGCCCTGCAGGCCCGCGGCGACCGCGACGACGTCGTGCTCGCCACCAAGGTGCACTTCCCGATGGGCGAGGGCCGCAACCGCAGCGGCAACTCCCGCCGCTGGATCGTGCGCGAGGTCGAGGAGAGCCTGCGCCGGCTGCGCACCGACCGGATCGACCTCTACCAGGTGCACCGGCCCGACCCGGCCACCGACATCGAGGAGACCCTCGCCGTCCTCGGCGACCTGGTGCGGACCGGCAAGATCCTCGCCTTCGGCTGCTCGACCTTCCCGGCGCACGAGCTCGTCGAGGCCCACCACGTCGCCGAGCGGCGCGGCCTGCCCCGGTTCCGCACCGAGCAGCCGCCGTACTCGCTGCTCGCCCGGGGTATCGAGCGCGACCTCCTGCCGACCGTGCGGCGGCTCGGCATGGGGGCGCTGACCTGGTCGCCGCTCGCCTCCGGCTTCCTCACCGGCCGCTACCGCAAGAACCGGCCGATCGACCTGGGCAGCGGGCGCGCCGCCCTGATGCCGGCCCGCTTCGACCCGGCGCTGCCGGTCAACCAGGCCAAGCTGGACGCCGTCGAGGAGCTGACCGCCGTCGCCGAGGACCTCGGCCGCACCCTGCCCGAGCTGGCCCTCGCCTTCCCCCTCGCGCACCCGGCGGTCACCTCGGTGATCATCGGACCGCGCACCCTCGGCCAGCTGGAGGCCGCCCTCAAGGGCGCCGACCTCGTCCTCGACGACGCCACCCTGGACCGCATCGACGCGATCGTCCCGCCCGGCACCGACGTCTACCCCCCGGACGGCGTCTGGCTGCCCCGCTCCCTCACCGACCCCGCCCTGCGCCGCCGCCTCCCCGCCGACCGCCCGGCGGCCGGCTGACCGGCGGCGGGCCGGAGCGGCGGCGGGCCGGAGCGGACCGAACCGGCGGCGGCCCGAACCGGACCGACCGGCCGCCGCCCGGCGGCTACGCCCGCAGGAGGTCGATCACACCGGTGAGGTCCTCCGCGCCGTGGCGGGCCGGGTCGGCGGCGAGGCGGCGCTGCATCAGCTCGAAGTAGGGCGTGAGCAGTTCCGCGCTCACGCCCTGCTCCTCGGCGGTGCGCAGGAACGTCGGCACGCCGGCGACCTGCATCGCCAGGTCGGAGACGACGCCCCCGGTGTAGTCGCCGGCCGCCAGCCGCCCGGCGGTGGCCTCGACCGAGCCGGTCATCGCGGTGAGCCAGGAGGAGAGCAGCGGGGCCAGCGCGCGCGGGTCGACGGACTCGCCGCGGACCAGCGCGAAGGCGTGCGCGACGCCCGCGAACATGCCGTACATCGCGCTCAGCAGCGCCACGTCGTGCAGCGCGGCGAAGCCGGCGTCCTCGCCCACGTAGCGGGTGCCGGCCGGGGCCGCGAGGGTCGCCCGGTGCTCCTCGAAGAGCTCCCGCGAGCCGCTGTAGAAGACGTACGGACCGGCCTGCGGGACGCCGATCATCGGCGGGACGGCCATGACGCCGCCGTCCAGGTAGCGGGCGCCGCGCGCGGTCACCCGGGCGGCGCGGGCGCGGGCCGTGCCGGGGGTGCTGGTGACCAGGTTGACGACGTCCCGGCCGGTGAGGTCGACGCCGTCCAGCGCCTCCTCCACCGAGGCGTCGTCGAGCAGGCAGACCACCACCAGCCGGTTGGCGGCCACCGCCTCGGCCGCGCTGGCGGCGACGGCGGCGCCCCGGGCGGCGAGCGGTCCGGACCGGGCTGCGGTGCGGTTCCAGACGGTCAGCGGATGCCCGGCGGCGAGCCAGGCACCGGCCAGCGCGGTGCCCATCGCACCGAGGCCGAGCAGGGTGAGCGGGGTCTTCACGAGGGAGTCGGCCGAAAGGGCGTCAGCGGTGTTCCGTGTCATGCCGATCAGCCTCGTTCCGGTCTCCGGAAACGATCAAGTACGCACTTCGGAGTGGGTGGTTACCCTGGGGTGAGCGAGCAGGCCGGCGAAGGGCGGGGCGGGGACATGGCGGCGAGCGTGCCGAGGCCGGGGGCGTACGTGTGCGGGATCGACGCCGCGATGGACGTGATCGGCGGCAAGTGGAAGGTGCTGATCCTCTGGGCGCTGGCCGAGCGGCCGAGCCTGCGCTTCGGCGCGCTGCGCCGGGAGGTGCCCGGGATCACCGAGAAGGTGCTCGCCGCCCACCTGCGCGAACTGGAGGCGGACGGCATCGTGCACCGCGCGTCGTACGAGGAGGTGCCGCCGCGGGTCGAGTACTCGCTCACGGCGGCCGGGCTCCGGCTCAACGAGGCGCTCGCCCCGCTGGGCGCCTGGGGGCGCGAGCACGTGCTGGACGGCGCCCGGCACCCTGACCGGGCCGGGCGCCCGGGCGGGAACGGGTCAGGCGATCGAGGCGGGGGTCAGGCGATCGAGGCGGACACGATCGCCGCCACCGCGAGGTTGCAGCTGGCGGTCACCCAGACCGCCGGGTGCGGCTCCCGGTCGACCAGGATCGCGCCCAGCTTGCCCGGCGTCAGCACGTCCACCACCCAGAACGCGACGGCCATCAGCACCAGGCCGAGCACCCCGAAGGAGACGGTGGAGGCCAGGCCCTTCCCGAAGTCCTCGTAGGTGTAGAGGATCGCGGTGAAGACGATGCCGCCGATGCCGAGCAGCGCCGAGCTGAGCACCACGGCCGCGTTGCGGTTGCGCTCCACCCAGATCTGGTGGCCGAGCTTGCCGGGCGTCAGGACGTCCACCAGGACGATGCCGAGCAGCAGCAGGACCACGCCGACGCCGCCGAAGGCAGCCGCCGCACCGAGACCGTGCAGGATGTCGTTCATGGGTGTCTGGCCCCCGGGTTCCGTGTCGCAGGTCGCGCACCGTGGGCGGGCCGGCCGCGCGCAGGCCCCGGTCCACGGTCAAGGATCGGCAAAAGATAACCCATCACGGCCGGATTCCGAGGGGGAACCGACTCTCCCGCACCATCGGGGCACACGCGTACCATCGGACGCCATGACCCTGCCGTCGCCCACCACTTCCGCCCGGATACCGGCCGTCCCCGGCCCGGACTCCCCGGCACGCTCCGCCGCGGGCCCGGGCACCGCGGCCCCCGGTGCCTCCGGCGCCCCCGGCCGCCGCCGTTCCGGCTTCGTCACCCTGGGCATGGTCGGCACCCTCGCGCTCGCCCTCTCCGGTTGTTCGTCCTCCTCCAGCAAGCCACCGAGCCGCTGCGTCGACCCCTCCACCCTCAAGGTGCTCGACAGCCACTCCTGCACCTCCAAGGGCACCACCACGACCGCCGGCCGCTGGTACTACTGCGGATCGGGCGCCACCACCGCCACCGGCGGCACCTTCGACAAGGCCGCCACCAAGCGCGGCGGCTTCGGCTGCCCGTCCGGTTCCAGCGGCTCGGGCGGGGGCTGATCCGCCGTGCGCCGCCGCACCGTCGAACCCCGCCCCGACTGGCTGGCCACCGTCGAGGGCCAGGGCCTCATCTACGCGATGTGCTCGGACCCCTGCAACCAGGGCGGCCCGCACGCCTACTGGGACGAGTCCGCCTACTACGAGTTCTCGCTGCCCGAGGTGGAGGCGCTGGAGGAGGTGGTCGAGGAGCTGCACGAGCTGTCGCTGGCCGCCGCCGACCACGTCGTGCGCACCGGCCGGTTCGCCGACTACGGCATCACCGACCCGCGGCTCGCCGCCGCCGTCGCCGAGTCCTGGCGCCGCCGCGACGAACAGCCCAGCCTCTACGGGCGCTTCGACCTCGCCTACGACGGCACCGGCCCGGCGAAGCTCTTCGAGTACAACGCCGACACCCCGACCTCGCTGATCGAGGCGGCCGGCCCGCAGTGGTTCTGGATGGAGGAGCGGTTCCCGCACGCCGACCAGTGGAACTCGCTGCACGAGCGGCTGGTCGCCTCCTGGGCCCGGCAGAAGCACCTGCTGCCGCCCGGCCCGGTGCACTTCGCGCACTCGCGCGGCGACACCGAGGGCGAGGACTGGATGACCACCCTCTACCTCCAGGAGTGCGCCGAGCAGGCGGGCATCGAGACGGTCGGCATCGCCGTGGAGGACATCGGCTGGGACGGCCTGTCCGGCCGCTTCGTCGACCTGGAGCACCGCTTCGTCCGCTCCGCGTTCAAGCTCTACCCGTGGGAGTGGCTGGCCTCCGACGAGTTCGGCGAGCAGCTGCTGGAGGTCCTCGACCACGGCGGCTCCACCGGCTCCACGCTGTGGATCGAGCCGGCCTGGAAGATGCTGCTCTCCAACAAGGCCCTGCTGGCCGTCCTCTGGGAGCTCAACCCGGGCCACCCCAACCTGCTGCCCGCCTACCTGGACGGCCCGCGCGAGCTCGCCGGCCCGGACGGCCCGGGCTACGCCGCCAAGCCGCTGCTCGGCCGCGAGGGCGCGGGCGTGCGGATCGTCGAGCCGGGCGGCCGCGAGACCCGGCTCGCCGACTGGGCCGGCGACCCGGACCGCTACGGCGCCGAGGGCCACTGCTACCAGCAGCTCCACCCGCTGCCCGACTTCGACGGCAACCGCCCCGTCCTCGGCACCTGGGTCGTCGACGGCGAGGCCGCGGGCCTGGGCATCCGCGAGACCGACGACAGCCCCATCACCCACCAGGGCGCCCGCTTCCTCCCCCACCTCATCGTCTGACCCGCCCGCCCGGACCACCCGCACCGGCCCCGCCCCCGGAATGCCGGCCGGCCCGGTGCTGTTTGATTGGCCCATGGCATCTCGTGCACGTGTACGCGCCCCCGAGCTGGTCGGGGCAGGCGGTTGGCTGAACACCGGGGGCAGGGAGCTGACGCTCGCCGACTTCCGGGGCAAGATCACCATTCTGGACTTCTGGACGTTCTGCTGCATCAACTGCCTGCACGTCCTCGACGAGCTGCGGGAGCTGGAGGAGAAGCACCGGGACACCGTGGTGATCGTCGGGGTGCACTCGCCCAAGTTCGTGCACGAGGCCGACCACCGGGCCGTGGTGGACGCGGTGGACCGGTACGAGGTGCACCACCCGGTGCTGGACGACCCGGCGCTCGCGACCTGGAAGCAGTACGCGGTGCGGGCCTGGCCGACGCTGGTGGTGATCGACCCGGAGGGGTACGTGGTCGCCCAGCACGCCGGCGAGGGGCACGCGCACGCGATCGCCCGGCTGGTCGAGGAGCTGGAGGCGGAGCACGCCGCGAAGGGCACCCTGCGGCGCGGCGACGGCCCGTACGTGGCACCCGAGCCGACCGCCGGGGACCTCAAGTTCCCCGGCAAGGCCGTCCGGCTGCCGAACGGCCACTTCCTGGTGGCCGACTCCGGCCACCACTCGCTGGTCGAGCTGGAGGCCGACGGCGAGAGCGTGGTGCGCCGGATCGGCGACGGGACGCGCGGCCTGGTGGACGGCGCCGCCCCCCGGTTCAGCGAGCCGCAGGGCCTGGTGCTGCTGCCGGAGGGCACCGCCGGGTACGACGTGGTCGTCGCCGACACCGTCAACCACGCGCTGCGCGGCGTCCGGCTCGCGGACGGCAGCGTGACCACCCTGGCCGGCACCGGCCGGCAGTGGTGGCAGGGCTCGCCCACCGAGGGGCCGGCCCGCGAGGTGGACCTCTCCTCGCCGTGGGACGTCGCCTGGTTCGACGGCCGGGTGTGGATCGCGATGGCCGGCGTCCACCAGCTGTGGGCGTACGACCCGGCCGCCGGCACGGTCGGCGTCGCGGCCGGCACCACCAACGAGGGGCTGGTCGACGGCCCCGCCGCCGAGGCCTGGTTCGCCCAGCCGTCCGGCCTGGCCGTCTCGGCGGACGGCGAGCGGCTCTGGGTCGCCGACTCCGAGACCTCGGCGCTGCGCTGGGTTTCACGTGAAACCAAGGCCGTGCACAGCGCCGTCGGCACCGGCCTGTTCGACTTCGGGCACCGGGACGGCGCGGCCGGGCAAGCGCTGCTCCAGCACCCGCTGGGCGTCACCGTGCTGCCGGACGGCTCGGTGGCCGTCAGCGACACCTACAACCACGCGCTGCGCCGCTACGACCCGGCGAGCGGCGAGGTCAGCACGCTGGCCACCGACCTGCGCGAGCCGTCCGGCGCGGTGCTGGCCGACGGCGACATCGTGGTGGTCGAGTCCGCCCGGCACCGGCTGACCCGGCTGCGGCTGCCCGAGGAGGCCGTCCGGGTGGACGCGGTCGCCCACCGCACCCGGCGGGCCGCCACCGAGGTCGCCCCGGGCGCCCTGCGGCTGGACGTGGTCTTCCGGGCACCCACCGGCCAGAAGCTGGACGAGCGCTACGGCCCGTCCACCCGGCTGCTGGTCAGCGCCACCCCGCCCGAGCTGCTGGTCTCCGGCGCGGGCGCGGACACCGCGCTCTCCCGCGAGCTGGTGCTCTCCGACACGGTGACCGAGGGCGTGCTGCACGTCTCCGCGATGGCGGCGTCCTGCGACGACGACCCGGAGATCGAGTACCCGGCCTGCCACGTCCACCAGCAGGACTGGGGCGTGCCGGTGAAGCTCACCGCCGACGGCGCGCGCCGGCTGCCGCTGGTGCTGGCCGGCCTGGAGTAGCCGGGGACGGCACAAAGGGCGAGGGGCCCGGCGAGTGGAAGAACTCGCCGGGCCCCTCGGGCTGCCGCAGTCGGGCTCAGCCCTCCAGGAACGCCTTGATCGCGCTCGCCAGCAGGTACGGGTCCTCCGCCCCGCACAGCTCGCGCGCCGAGTGCATGGAGAGCGCCGCGATGCCGCAGTCCACCGTCTGGATGCCGAGGCGGGCCGCGGTGATCGGGCCGATCGTCGTCCCGCAGGGCATGGCGTTGTTGGAGACGAAGGTCTGCCACGGCACGCCGGCCTTCTCGCAGGCCGCCGCGAACACCGCCCGGCCGACGCCGTCGGTGGCGTACCGGTTGTTGACGTTCACCTTGAGGATCGGACCGGCGTTGGGCATCGGGTGGTGGCCCGGCTCGTGCCGCTCGCTGTAGTTCGGGTGCACGGCGTGACCCATGTCGGAGGAGAGGCAGACGGTGCCGGCCAGCGCCCGGGCCCGGTCCTCCAGACCGCCGCCGCGCGCGTACACGCTGCGCTCCAGGACGTTGCCGAGCAGCGGGCTCTGCGCGCCGGTGTCCGACTCGCTGCCGGTCTCCTCGTGGTCGAAGGCGGCCAGCACGGGGATGTACGGCAGCGCCGCGCCGTCCGTCTCGGCGGCGGTGGCCACCGCGGCCAGCGCGGCGGTGGCGGCGTGCACCGAGAGCAGGTTGTCCAGCCGCGGGCCGGCCAGCAGCTCACGGTC
The DNA here is from genome assembly GCF_040296005.1 of Kitasatospora sp. NPDC002551. NCBI lineage: Bacteria > Bacillati > Actinomycetota > Actinomycetes > Kitasatosporales > Streptomycetaceae > Kitasatospora > Kitasatospora sp. NPDC002551. The sequence continues at coordinate 166,061 of NZ_JBEOWI010000003.1, forward strand.
CCGGCCCAGGTAGGAGGCGGGCTGGACGTCGTGGGTCATGAGGTCCCAGCCGGTCACGTCGGCCGCGTCGACCCCCGCCCGCTGGGCGACGTAGCCGATCAGCGAGCCCTCGTCGACCGGGCCGAGGCCCCAGATCGGCGTGAGGTGGCGCTGCTTGTCCAGCTTCATGCCGTCGTTGACCTGGCGGTCCAGGTGGATGGCCAGCTGCGGCACGCGCAGCAGCGGCTCGTCCAGCTGGACCAGCCGCCGGCCGCCGTCGCGCAGGGTGAGCCGGCCGGAGAGGCCGAGGTCCCGGTCGAGCCAGGTGTTGAGCGGCACCCCTCCGTAGATCTCCACCGCGACCTGCCGCCAGCCCGCCGACCCGGTGTCGGGAATCGGCTTGACCCGCAGGTTGGGTGAGTCGGTATGGGTGCCCACCACGCGGAACGGCGTTTCCGGTCCCGCGCCGGCCGGCACGTACCAGGCGATCAGCGCGCCGCCGCGGACGACGTACCGGCCGCCGGCCACGCCGTCCCAGGAGTCCGTTTCCAGCACCTGCCGGAACCCGGCTTTCTCCAGACGCTCGGCCGCGCTCGCGACCGCGTGGTAGGGCGACGGCGAGGTGCCGAGGAAGGCGATCAGGTCATCGGTGTGCGTCCGGTCGAAGAAGGCCTGGCGGGCGGCGGTCGACATGCTGCTCCTGGGTCGAGGGAGGGCCGAGGCCGAAATGGGGGATCGGCTTCGCACCTTGAGCATATGCCCGTACACGGACATGACACTCGGAGCATCCCAACGGATGCACAACGCAGACAGAAACGTGAACTGACGGCCCGTCTCGGGGCGTCCGGCGGTGAGCGGGCGTCCGCGGACACACCGAAGGGCCCGGTCGGCGGGACCGGGCCCTTCGGTGTGAGGGTGGGGTCAGGCGGTCAGAGAGGTGTCACGCGCGGCGTGCCCGGGGACGGGCGGCGGCGGGAGACGGGTGGCGTCAGAACGCCTCCTCCGCCAGCTCCATGATCTCGTTGTCGATGCCCTCGGCGATCAGGCGCTGCGGGGCGACGGTCGGCAGCACGTTGCGGGCGAAGAAGCGGGCGGCCGCGACCTTGCCCTGGTAGAACGGCACGTCCTTCTCGGAGGCGCCGGCCTCCAGCTTGGCCAGGGCCACCGCGGCCTGGCGCAGCAGCAGCCAGCCGACCACGACGTCGCCGGAGACCATCAGCAGGCGGGTGGTGTTCAGGCCCACCTTGTACATGTTCTTGACGTCCTGCTCGACCGAGGAGAGGTCGGCGAGCAGCTTGCCGACGATGGCCTCCAGGTCGCCGGCGGCCTTGGCGAGCAGCTCGCGCTCGGCGGCCAGGGCGTCGCCGCCCGCGGCGGAGCCGAGGAACTTCTGGATCTGCTCGGACAGGGCGGTGAGCGCCTGGCCGCCGTCCTTGACGATCTTGCGGAAGAAGAAGTCCTGGCCCTGGATGGCCGTGGTGCCCTCGTAGAGGGTGTCGATCTTGGCGTCCCGGATGTACTGCTCGATCGGGTACTCCTGCAGGTAGCCGGAGCCACCGAAGGTCTGCAGGGACTGGGCGAGCTGCTCGTAGGACTTCTCCGAGCCGTAGCCCTTGACGATCGGCAGGAGCAGGTCGTTGAGGCGCTCGGCGGCCTCGTCGTGCTCGCCGCGCAGCTTGGCGGCCGTCATGTCGTCCTGGACGGAGGCGGTGAACAGCACCAGGGCGCGCATGCCCTCGGCGTACGCCTTCTGGGTCAGCAGCGAGCGGCGCACGTCCGGGTGGTGGGTGATGGTGACGCGCGGGGCGGTCTTGTCCAGGAACTGCGAGATGTCGGCGCCCTGCACGCGCTCCTTGGCGTACTCCAGCGCGTTCAGGTAGCCGGTGGAGAGGGTGGCGATGGCCTTCGTGCCGACCATCATCCGGGCGAACTCGATGATCTTGAACATCTGACGGATGCCGTCGACCTTCTCGCCGAGCAGCCAGCCCTTGGCCGGGTGCTTGGCGCCGAAGGTCATCTCGCAGGTGTTCGAGGCCTTCAGGCCCATCTTGTGCTCGACGTTGGTGGCGTAGACGCCGTTGCGCTCGCCCAGCTCGCCGGTCTCCCAGTCGAAGTCGAACTTGGGGACGACGAACAGGCCCAGGCCCTTGGTGCCCGGCTTGCCGCCCTCGGGGCGGGCCAGCACCAGGTGGATGATGTTCTCGGACATGTCGTGCTCGCCCGAGGTGATGAAGCGCTTGACGCCCTCGATGTGCCAGGAGCCGTCCTCCTGCCGGATGGCCTTGGTGCGGCCGGCGCCGACGTCCGAACCGGCGTCCGGCTCGGTGAGGACCATGGTGGAGCCCCACAGGCGGTCGGTCATCCGCTTGGCGATCTCGAGCTGCTCCTCGGTGCCCTCCTCGGCGATGACGCCGGCGAAGGCCGGGCCGGAGGAGTACATCCAGATGGCCGGGTTGGAGCCGAGGATCTGCTCCGCGAAGGCCCAGATCAGCGAGTTCGGGGTGACCTGGCCACCGATCGACTCCGGGATGCCCAGGCGCCACCACTCGGCGTCCATGAAGGTCTGGTAGCTCTTCTTGAAGGTCGCCGGGATCGGCGCGGTGTTGGTCTCCGGGTCGAAGACCGGGGGGTTGCGGTCGGTGTCGGTGAAGGACGCGGCGAGGTCGTTCTCGGCGAGGCGTGCGATCTCGCTCAGGATGTTCTTCGCGGTCTCGACGTCCATCTCCGCGAACGGTCCGGTGCCGTACACCTGCTCGCGACCGAACACCTCGAAGAGGTTGAACTCCACGTCCCGCAGGTTGGACTTGTAGTGACCCATGGCCGTTATCTCCGGTTCGTCGCTTGCGGGACACCTCCGCGTTCGGGCGCCCGTACCCACCAGTAGGCCTCATGATGCTACCCAGCGGTAACTTGTTTCAAGCCCCCGTCGGCGAATCCTCCGCGGATTCCGGTATGAACGTGGTCACGTCCCACAAGGCGGGACGGCCCGCTCTTGTCAGGATCGGCGCCCGCGCGGCGGCCCGCGCTCCCGATAGCCTGTCCGTGTGTACGGCTATGACCAGAACGCGTACCCGGGCGATCCCTACCAGCAGGCGGGGCCGCAGCCGGGCATGAACGGCATGCCCGGCCCCGGCCCGTACGGCGAGCAGCCGCCGAGCGCGCAGCAGTCCCTCTACCCGGAGCCCTCGCCGCCGTCCCTGGCGGACGCGGTCAGGGCCTTCACCACCGGCTCGATGGCGGTGGAGGACTTCCAGGCCATCTTCATCACCTCCAAGGTGCACTGCCCGCGCGGCGACCGGCCGGGCTTCCTGGCCCTGCACAACACGCCGACGCCGGTCATCCCGATGTTCAGCTCGCTGAAGGAACTGCGCCGGTACGCCGGCAAGGACTCCAAGCACTTCACCGTCACCGGCGCCGAGGTCCTCGACCTGCTGCCGACCGGCTACGGCTTCGCACTGGACATGGAGGGCGAGCACCGGATGGTGTTCGACGCCAAGGCGGTCGAGCAGATGGTCGACTTCACCATGCGCCGGATGTACGGCTGACGGAGGATGGACGGGGGCCCGGCGGGCACCCCGTCCACGGGTCCACCGGTCGCACGCACGTTTGGTTCAATTTTCAACTTGCTTCTTGTTGAGCATTGAACTAATCTCGTGGACACAGGCCAGAGGAACATCCCCCGAAGGAGGCCGACATGCCCGCCGTGACCGTCGAGAACCCGCTGACCCTCCCCCGCGTCGCCACCCCGGACCCCGCCGCCTCGGCCGCCCGGCCGGTCCTCACCGTCGCGACCGCCCCCGAGGGCTTCGAAGGCGAGGGCTTCCCCGTCCGCCGCGCCTTCGCCAAGATCAACCAGAAGTACCTCGACCCGTTCATCATGATGGACCAGATGGGCGAGGTGGACTACGCGGCCGGCGAGCCGAAGGGAACCCCCTGGCATCCGCACCGCGGCTTCGAGACGGTCACGTACATCATCGACGGCACGTTCATCCACCAGGACTCGCACGGCGGCGGCGGCACCATCACCGACGGCGACACCCAGTGGATGACCGCCGGCTCGGGCCTGCTGCACATCGAGACCCCGCCGGAGTCGCTGGTGAGGTCGGGCGGCCTGTTCCACGGCCTCCAGCTGTGGGTGAACCTGCCCGCCTCGGACAAGATGATCGCCCCCAAGTACCAGGACATCCGCGGCGGCAGCGTCAAGCTGCTCAGCACCGGGGACGGCGGCGCGCTGCTGCGCGTCATCGCCGGCGAGCTGGACGGCCACCAGGGCCCGGGCACCACCTTCACCCCGATCACCATGATCCACGCCTCGGTCAGCCCCGGCGCCCAGATCACCCTGCCCTGGCGCTCCGACTTCAACGCCCTCGCCTACGGCCTCGCCGGCAACGGCTCGGCCGGCACCGAGCACCGCCCCTTCCACCGGGGCCAGGCCGTCGTCTTCGGCGACGGCGACTCCCTCACCATCCGCGCCGACGAGAAGCAGGACTCCCGCGACAACAACTTCGAGGTCGTCCTCCTCGGCGGCCTGCCGATCCGCGAGCCCGTCGCCCACTACGGCCCGTTCGTCATGAACAGCCACCGCGAACTCCAGCAGGCCATGGAGGACTTCCACGCCGGCCGCCTCGGCACCATCCCCGCCGACGGCCACTGATCCCCACCCGGCCGCACCCGCGCCGCCCTCCGGCGCTCCGCGCAGCGACGACGCCCCGGCCCTCCCCGTCCCTCCTGGAGACGGGCGTAGAGGGCCGGGGCGTCGTCGTACGTCGTGCCGCGCGGCCAGCGCTCGCAGGCGGCGTCCGCCCGCTCCACCGCCCGCACCCGGGCGGTCAGCCCGGCCGGGCCGGACTCCGCGAGCAGCCGCAGCGCGTCGCCCCAACTGCCCGGGCCGAAGCGCTCGGTGAACCGCGCGGCGCCGTCCGACAGGGCGGCCACCGCGCGCAGCCCGGCCGGCGGGACGAAGCCGGTCTCGGCGTGCCCGGCCGCCCGCGGGCCGGCGGCGGCGATCCACGGGCCGCGGCCGGAGTTGCGGGCCGCCCGGACCGCCGGCGCGTACCGCAGGTGCAGCGCGGCGCGCTCGGCGCGGCCGGGCACGGTCGCCCGCACCTGCCGGCGCGGCGCCTCCCCGCCCGGGAAGCGCCGGCTGTCGCCGATCGCCCGGGGCGGGCCCTCGGCCGGCTCCGGCACCGGCAGCGAGTCGCCGGGCACCAGGTACTCCAGCGCCGACCCGTGCCGACGGGCCGCGACCACCGTCGCGGCCGGTGTGTCGGGGTGGGCGAGGTCGCAGCGCCCGCCGTGCAGGGCGGCCGTCTCGGCGATCGCGTCGGCCAGGCACCCGGCGATCGAGCGGTCCGCGCGGTCGGTGAGCCGGGCCGGCCGGTGCACCCCGCGTCTGCGGACGTACCAGGCGGTGCCGTGGCGGCAGCCGGACTCCGGACCGGCCGGCGTGCTCGACCCGTCGAGCAGCACCGGCGCCTCGGAGGTGGATCCCGAGAGTGTGCGCGCCGGGTGCGGCGCACGCCCAGCCCCGTGCACGCGCCGCGCCGCCCGCCCCGGTGGCAGGGCGGGGGATCCGGCCCTACCGTCGGAGCACGAGCGGACGTTTCGGACGAAGGCGAGGAACGGGATGTTCTGGCAGTTCATCGTGGTGACGGTCGCCTCGTTCGGCTTCCCGACCGCCGCGCTGCTCTTCTTCATCGGCGGGCCCCGCTTCCCCGACGAGCGGCGCGAGGACCGGTAGACGGCGCGCGGCGGGGCGGGCGGTTCAGCGCGCCGCGACCGCCCAGGCCGTGTCGCGGCCCAGCAGGGCGAGCGCGCGCCCGAACGGCCCGGCCTCCCCGTCCACCGCCCGGACGGCGGCGAAGGCCCGCCCCGGCGCCCGGTCCGGGGCGGCGGCCGGCACGGCCCCGGCCACCGCGAGCAGCGCCTCGGCGAGCGGCGGTTCGCCCTCCACGGCGGCCACCAGCCGGTCCGGCGGGCCCAGCGCGACCGCCACGTCCCAGGCGTGCACCAGGGTGTCCAGCAGATGGAAGCCGACCGCGCGCTCGAACGGGACCGGAGCGCCGTCGCGGACCTCCGGCAGCCGGAGCGGGGCGGGCCGCGGCGCGGCGGCGGCGAGGGCGAAGGCGGCGGTCAGCCGCGCGGCCGAGTGCCGGAAGGCCCCGCCCGGATCACCGTGCACCGGATCACCGTGCACCGGGACGCCGTGCACCGGGACGCCGTGCACCGGGACGCCGTGCCAGAGCGCGGGGTCCGGCCCGGCCCCGGCGGCGGCCGCGGCGAAGCCCCGGTGCAGGCCGACCATGTGCTCCACCAGGTGCCGCAGCGACCAGCCGGCGCAGGGCGTCGGCAGCACCAGCTGCTCCGGCTGCACGGTGTCCACCACGGCGGCGGCCAACTCCAGGGAGCGGGTGTGCAGTTCGAGCAGGCTCATGCCGCGCCCAGCTCCGTCGCGGGATCCGCCGCCGCGCCGGCCGACGACGCCCCGGCCTGCGACACCCCGACCTCCGGCGCTGCGGCCTCCGGTGCCCCGGCCGCCGCCGTCCCGGCGGAGAGGAATCCGATCACGTTGTCGATCACGGTCGGCTCGGTCAGGATCCGCCGGTGGCCCAGCCCCCGGGTGGCCAGCAGCTCCAGCCGGTCCCCGTACGCGGCCCGCAGCCGCCGGGCCTGGGCGAACGGGACGACGTCGTCGTCCTCGTCGTGCGCCACCAGGATCGGCACATCGATCTCCTCGGGAGCGCGGGCGGCGTCGAAGTGCGTCCGCACGTCGCAGACCCCGGGGAACATCGCGCCGCTCTCCGCCCGGCGCCGCAACTCCCGTTCCACGGTGGCGTTGAGGCCGAGCACCGCGCAGAACCCGGCGGGCAGCCAGGACACCTCGGCGACGCCGGCCACGGCGACCAGCCGCCCGGCCCGCAGCCCCTCGCGCAGCGCCAGGAAGGCGGCGTTGACGCCCAGCGAGTGGGCGATCACCGCCTCGAAGGCGCCGTACTCCCGCTGGAGCCGCAGGGCGATGGCGCGGTGGTCCAGCACCGTGGCGGTCCGGCCGCCGGAGTCACCGTGCCCGGGGGCGTCGTAGCCGACGGCGCTCAGGCCGAGCGCGCGCAGCCGGGGCACGAAGTCCGCGAACCGGGAGGCCCGGGACTGCCAGCCGTGCATCAGCAGGACGGGCCGGCTGCCGTCGCCCCAGCGGTGGACGACCACCGGCACGCCGCCGTGGTGCAGCGTCCGGGTGACGGCCCCGGCGTGCGCCTCGCGCTCGCGGGTGCGGACGCGGGCGCGCCGCAGGGGGTGGCGGTAGAGCTCGAACGCGGCCCGGCCGGCGAGGCCGGGGGCGACCAGCGCGGTGGCGTTCAGGGTGGTGCGGATCAGTGCGACGGCCGGGTCCATGCGGAACTCCCTGTGGATGCCGAGGGGCAAGAGCCGAACTGGGCGGGATATTAGCACGACCGTTCGTGCTTTTTTATGTCCAGTACCGCCCGCCCGTTACCCTGGCCGCACGGACAGGGGCCGGAGAACTGGGGTGAGCGGTGGCCGGATCGAGCAGGTCGAGCACGGCGGGCAGGTCGGGCACGTCCAGGACGGACGGACGGGTGCTGCGCGGCGAGGAGACCCGCCGGACGGTCCTGCGCCGCGCCGTGGAGATCGCCTCCGTCGAGGGCCTGGACGCCCTGTCGATCGGGCGGCTCGCCACCGACCTCGGGCTCAGCAAGAGCGGGGTCTTCGCCGGCTTCGGCTCCAAGGAGGAGCTCCAGCTCGCCACCATCCGGGCGGCCCGGCGGATCTTCTCCGACGCGGTGCTCGACCCGATCGCCGCCGAGCCCCCCGGGCTTCGCAAGCTCCGCCTGCTCTGCGAGTCCTGGCTGGCCTACTCGCGCGCCCGGATCTTCCCCGGCGGCTGCTTCTTCTACGAGGCCAACGCCGAGTACGACGCCCGCCCCGGCCCGCTGCGCGACGCCCTCGCGGCCAACTGGCGGGAGTGGCACGCCACCGTCCTCGGCCTGCTGGCCGGGGCCCGCGACACCGGCGAACTGCGCGCCGACGCCGACCTGGAGGACATCGCGTTCACCCTGATCGCCGTCCTGGAGAACGCCAACCCGCAGGCCCTGCTGTTCGACGACCACACGCCGTACGAGCGCGCCCACCGCGCCGCGCTGCGCCGGCTGCGCGCGGACGCCGCCGATCCGGACACCCCCGCGCTGCGGGCGGACTGAGCCCGCGGCGCCCGGACGGCGCTCAGGCCGCGTCCAGCACCCGCTCCAGGACAGCCGCCCGGGCCAGCAGCAGCTCGTCCGCACCGGCCTCGCCGACCACCTGGAGGCCCAGCGGCAGGCCCCGCGCCGTCACCCCGGCGGGCAGGCTCAGCGCGGGCAGTCCCGCACAGCTCCACGGCAGCGACATCACGGCGCTGCCGGTGCTGTCCAGCCCCAGCGGGGCCGGACCGGTCGCCGAGGGGGCCAGCAGCAGGTCCACCCCGGCCCGCCGGCGCTGCTCGGCGAGCCGCTCCCGGAAGGCCGCGAGGGCGCGCAGCGCCGCCCGGTAGGAGGCCCGGTCGACGCTCCGGCCGTGCCGGATGCCCGCCACCGTCTCCGGCCGGTACAGGGCGCCGAAGCGGTCGAACCACTCGGCGTGGGAGGCCGCCATCTCGAACCGGTTGACCGTCCGCACCTGCCGCTCCAGCTCGCCGAAGTCCGGCAGCAGATCGACCTGGCGAACCGTCAGGCCCCGGGTGGACAGCAGCTCCAGCTGCCGGCGGAAGGCCCGCAGCGCCTCCGGCTCGACCCGCTCCAGGTACGGGCCGACCGGGACGCCGAGCACCGGCACGTCGTCGTCCCCGCCCCGCGGCAGCCCGCGCCCGGCGTCCCAGTCGTCGCAGAGCAGCGCGGCGGCCAGCGCGGCGCCCGCCAGGTCGGCGGTGAACAGGCCCGGGGTGTCGTAGCTCGGCGCGTTCGGGATCACGCCCGCCGCCGGGATCCGGCCGTGCGTCGGCCGGAAGCCCACCACCCCGCAGTAGGCCGCCGGGCGCACCACCGAGCCGATCGTCTGGGTGCCGATCGCGAGCGGCACCAGCCCGGCCGCGACCGCCGCCGCCGAACCGCTGCTGGAGCCGCCCGGGGTGTGGCCGCAGTGGTGCGGATTGCGGGTCGGTCCGGGGGCGCTGCCCGCGAACTCGGCGGTCACCGTCTTGCCCGCCACCAGCGCGCCGGCCGCCCGCAGCCGGTCCACCACGGCGGCCTGCGGCCCGGCCAGCACGCCCGGCGGCAGCGCCGAACCGGCGTGCGTGGGCAGGCCGTCCACGTGCACGATGTCCTTGACCCCGACGGCCACCCCGTACAGCGGCGGCGCCCGGTCGGGATCGGGGTGGCGGGCGGCGAGCGCCCGGGCCTCGGCGTGCAGCCGGTCGGCGCGGCCGGGCTCCGGCACGAAGGCGTGGATCAGCGGGTCCACCTGCTCGATCCGGGCGCAGAGCCGGTCGACGTGGACGGCCAGGGCGGGTACGCCCGCGCGCAGCGCGGCGGCCTCACGGGTCAACGACCGCGGCCGGACCGGGGATTCCTCCATGACGACCACGGTAGCCCCGGCCCCGCGGGCCCGGTCCACCGCATCACCGGTGGCGGGCGTTCACCCCGTCGGCCAGGCGGTCTCGCGCTGTTCGCCGGGCGGGCGCGGCCGGTGCTCCTCGGCCAGCCAGGGGGCCTCGCGCAGCAGGTAGGCCCCGCAGGTGTGGCAGCAGAGTTCGGGGGTTCGCCCCCAGTCCACCGCCTCCCGGGCGGGCGCGCGGGCGTCCAGCTCCCGGCCGCACATCGCCACGCTCCCGCCGCCGCGGACCAGGTGCCACAGCCGCACCCCGGCGGAGGCGCCGCCGGCACCGTACTCGGCACGCATCTGGTGCATCATCCCCCCATCGTCCGGCGGCCCGCCGGGCCCGGCAACCGGAAGGCCGGGCCCGGGGGCGCTCAGACCAGGGCGCCCCAGAGCCGCAGCCGGGCGATCCCGCCGTCCGGGAAGACGTCCAGCCGGACGTGGGTGGCCGGGCGCGGCGCGCCGATCACCAGGCGGTGCACGGCGTCCGGCTGCAGCCGGGTGCGCGGCACCAGTTCGAACCACTCCCCGGGGTCCGCGCCGTGCTCGTCCCGGCCGGACAGCGCCGCCCAGCCGGCCGCGTTGCCCACGTAGTAGCCGGTGTCGATCTCCACCGCCCGGACCGCGCCCCGACCGGCCAGCCGCAGCCGGACCCAGTCGTGGCCCGCGTCCCGGCGCCGGCGGTTCTCCCAACCGTCTCCCATCGCACGGGACTTGCCGGGAAGCACGAGGCCGACCGGAGAGGAGTAGAAGCGGTCCGAGGTGTCCTCGACGGCGCCGCCGTTCTCGGCCGCGGCCAGGTCGAAGGTGCCGAGCGCGGCCAGCCAGGCCTGGTCCGGGCGGGCATCGCCGTGCACCCGGAAGCGCGCGATGCCGCCGTCGGGGTACTGGCGCAGCCGCAGATGGGTGACGCGGCGGCGGTCGGCGACGGCGAAGCCGTTGGCGGCGTGGCCGCGCACCGGTGAGCGGGGGACCAGCGGGTGCCAGACCGTCCCCGCGGCCAGCAGCTCCTCCGGGCCCGGGGTGCCGGGGAGTTCGGCGCCCTCGACGCTGATCCGCTGCGGGTGGTTGCCCCGGAAGTGGGCGGTGTCGACGACCACGCCGTGCACGACGCCCGGCACGCCCAGGCGGACCAGGGCCCAGTCGTGGTCACCGTCGGCCGGGTGCGGGCGGTCGGCGGCGGCGCCCCGGCGCCGCCGGGTCTCCCAACCGTCCATGAGCTGCCCCTTGTTGCCGAAGGTGTGCGGGCGGAACTCGGCGCGCCGGGGCAGCAGGAGGTTCTCCCGCTCGGCGAACAGCTCGTCGTTGGCGGCGACGACGGCGCCGCCCAGCCGGCGGTCGGCGAGGTCGACCAGGGCGGTGAACGGGAAGTCGGCGGCGCGGTAGTCCGCGTACGGGTCGCCGCCCCCGTACGGCGGGGCGCCGGCGTCGGACACCCGAGCGGGGTTCGGGCTGGAGTTCGCTTCGGTGGTCATGCCCGTCACCCTCGCGCCGGGCGGCCGGCCGGGTCCATCGCGAAGAACCGGGCAAACCGTTCAGCCGGCCTGAACGGTGCGGGCCACCGCCGCCAGTTCGGCCAGTACCCGGCGCAGCGGCGGCGTGCGCTCCGTCCCGGCCCGTACCGCCGCCACCACCCGCCGGGCCGGCAGGTCCGCCGGCAGCGCCCGGACCACCGCTCCGGCGCACCGCCCGGCCGAGGCCAGCCGGGGCACCAGCGCCACCCCGAGACCGGCCGCCACCATGGCCAGGATCGCCGTCCAGTCGGCGGCGGTGTGCGCCCGCTCCGGTACGAACCCGGCCTCGGCGCAGGCCTCCCGGGTGATCTCCCGCCACGGCCCGGCCGCGCCGTAGATCCACGGCTCGCGCGCGAGGTCCGCCAGCCGCAGCCCCGGCGCCCCGGCCAGCGGGTGCCCGGGCGGCAGCGCGACGTCCAGCGGGTCGCTGAGCAGGTGCGTCCCGACGATGCCGGGGCCCCGGCCGAACGCGCCGACGGACAGCGACAGCGCCAGGTCGACGTCCCCCGCCGCCAGCAGCCGGAGCGTCCCGTCGGCCTCCGCCTCCACCACCCGCACCGCCAACTGCGGTGCGGCCACGCGCAATCGGGCCACCGCGGGGACGAGCAGCCCGCTGATCGCGGTGGGGAAGGCGCCCACCCGGACCTCGCCGGCCTCGCCGTGCAGATAGCCCGCCAGCTCGGCTTCGGCCCGCTCCAACTGTCCGAAAACCACCGCCGCGTGACGCAGCACCAACCGGGCCGCCGGGGTCAGCCGCACCCGCCGGCCGTACGGCTCCAGCATCGGCGCGCCCACCTGCCGGGCCAGCGCCGAGATCTGCTGGGAGACCGCCGACGGCGAGAGATGGAGCCGTTCGGCCGCCGCCGTCACCGTCCCGCACTCGTCGACCGCGCGCAGCACCCGCAGCCGCCGCAGGTCCCAGTCGCCCACCGCACCCGCCGCACCCATCGGGCCAGGGTAGGGCGTCCGGGGGCGCGATCCGGCCACCCCGGGGGAGACCCTTCGCCCACGTCCCGGTAGGGTGCCGCTCCTGCGACGCCACCGGACTTTCGGATCCGGTCGCCAAGTCGCCCATATTCGGACAGACTTCATCACAATACGCTGGAGCCAAAACCTTGCGCTCTTCCCGCCTCCTGGCCGCGTCCACGCTGCTCGCGCTGTCCCTCGGCGCGACCGCGGGCACGGCCACCGCCGGCGCCGCCGCCGTCTCGCCCACGCCGACCCCGCCGGCCACCGCGACCGCCGAGCCGAGCACCACGCCGACCCCGACCGGCACCCCGAGCGCCACCCCGACCGGCACCCCCTCGGCCACCGCCTCACCGTCGGCGAGCACCTCCCCGAGCGCCACCGCCAAGCCCAGCGGCACCGCCACGAAGCCGCCGGTCCTCCCCACCCCGTCGGCCCCCACGAACCGCTGCCAGGGCGGCGTCCACGGTGGCGACATCAAGGTGACCGGCACCGGCCTCTGGGACACCACCCTGGTCAAGGGCGGCCCCGCCCAGGAGGTGCAGGTCACCTTCGAGAACACCACCGGGGTCGACATCTCCACCTTCTCGTCCAGCATCTACATCACGGACGAGTACAACGACCATCCGCTGGACTGGCGGAACGACTTCTTCACGGTCCAGCTCCGCCTGCCCGGATCGGACTGGAAGGCCGCCGAATTGGTCGGCCGTCACCTCGACACCGGCACCCACAAGCTGGCCAAGGGCGAGAAGCTCACCATCCAGTTCCGGATCGCCGCGAACACCGCCCCGGTCGGTGCCTACGGCGGCAACCTCAGCGGTGGGTCGGAGCCCTTCGACAACACGCCGGCTCTCCCCAAGCCCGGCTCCGAGCTGAAGGACAGCTGCACCCAGTACCGCAACGAGTACCAGGGCGACTTCAAGGTCACCGACAAGGCCGGGGCCACCGCCGCCAGCAGCACGGCGGCGAGCCACTCCGCCTCGCCGACCGCGGTGAGCGGCCCGCACCTGGCCGAGACCGGCTCCAGCTCCACCACCCTGCCGATCGCCGTCGGCGGTGCCGTGGTGCTCGCGGCCGGCGCCGGGACGCTGCTCGCGCTGCGCCGCCGCAAGGCCGGCGCGCACGGCTGATCGCGGACCGGAAAAAGTGCGGGGGATACGCACAACCGTTCGCATCCCCCGCACGTCCACCTAACGAAGCACTGACCTACCGTCACCACCAACGACCGCCGGAGACCTGTATCGTGCGCACCTCCCGCCTCACCGCCGCAGCCGCCGTGCTGCTGCTCACCACCGGCGCGTCGATCGCCGGCACCACCGGCGCCTTCGCCGCCGACGTCACGCCGAGTGCCGCGGCCACCGCGACGGCCGAGCCCACCGCGACCGCCGACTCCACCGCGACCCCGACCGCCGAACCCACCGCCACCGCCACCGCCGGACCCACCGCGCCCCCGACCGCCGAACCCACCGCCACGGCGACGGCGACGCCGTCGGCCACCGCCACGCCGACACCGACCGGCACCCCGTCGGCCACGTCCACCCCCACCTCGACCGTACCGACCCCGATCCCGCCGTACGGCTGCCTCGGCATCTCGCAGTCCCCGATGCCCGTCACCGGCAGCGGCCCGGCCGGCGGCCTGGTCGTCGCCGGCGGCGCCCCGCAGGACTTCACCGTGGTGTTCGAGAACATCAGCACCACGAAGGTCCAGAAGCTCCTCGTCAACGCCTGGCTCGCCGCGCCGATGGGCCCCGACGCTCCCGGAGTGCAGGCCCGCGTGGGCGACTCCGACTGGCAGACCGTCTTCTACGGCGGCCACCCGACGGCCCTCGGCTCCTTCCCGGTCGAGCGCGGCGCGAAGCTCACCGTGAAGCTCCGGGTGACCGCCGGCGCGAAGACCCCGCTCGGTTCCTACGGCTTCACCCTCAGCGGCCAGTCCGAGATCCTTCCGCCCGGCTCGGCCCAGGCCTACAAGTACGACTGCCCCCAGCTCAACGGCTCGTACACGGGCAGTGTCAAGGTCACCGACAAGGCGCCGGCCACCACCGCGCCCCCGGCCACCGGCGAGCCCTCGCCCACCGCCACGCCCACCGCGACCGGCTCCCCGAGCGCCTCGGCCTCGCCGTCGCCGTCCCGGACCGCCGGCACCACCGGCACGGGCACCACCCGGAACTCCGGCGGCACCACCGGCGGCCGCCTCGCCGAGACCGGCGCGAGCTCCAGCACCGCCCCGCTCGCCGTCACCGGCGGCGTCGCCGTCCTGCTCGGCGCCGGCGCGGTCGTGATTGCCCGCCGCCGCAAGGCCGCCGCCCGCGGCTGAGCCATCGCCCCGTCCCGCCCGCGCGCACCGCCGCCCGGGCGGGACGCCGCGTTCCGGGCCCGCACCACGGCGCCCGGGGCTACGAGGCCCGGGGCAGCAGCGCGTCGTCCTGCCACTTGAGGATCTTGTCGAAGCTGACGATCGCGCCGCGCAGCGGATGGTTGCGCAGCCGGACGTGGTCGGTGAGGGCGTGGATGAGGAAGAGGCCGCGGCCGGACTCGGCGGTGAGGTCCGGGAGGGCGTCGAGGTCCAGCGGCCGCAGCAGGGGCGGCGGCGCCGGCTCGGCGCCCGGCGGCAGGACGTGGGTGTCGTACGGGCGGCCGTCGCGGCGCGGGCGGTGCGCGGTGAGCAGCGGCCCGGGGACGGTGGGCCGCCCGCGCCGTGCGCGGGGGCGGGGCTGCGGACGGCCGGCCGGACGGGCCGGCGGGGCCGGGGCGGGGGCCGGACGGCGGGCCGCCGGGGCGGCGGGGCCGGGCAGGCCGGGGCCCGAGTCGGTCACCTCGATCCGCAGCAGGTCCCCGCTGATCGACGCGGTGACCTGGTAGCCGTCGTCGGGCCCACCGCCCGCGCCGTGCTCGACGGCGTTGGCGCAGGCCTCGCTGAGGGCGACGCCGAGGTCGTGGGCGATCTGCGGGTCGACACCGGCGGTCGCCATCGCGCCCAGCAGTATGCGGCGGGCCAACGGCACGCTGGCCGGGTCGCGCTTGAGGTGCAGAGTCCACCAGATGTCCACGGGAGGTCCCTCCTGGCTGCGGCTCCACATATAACGAGGTATCTCCGGACGGTGCGCAGGTGAACCGTGCCGGGGGTGCGCCACCACCCGTTCGGCGGATGGACGGGGGGACGGGCATGTGCCGGGCGGCGCATGTCCGGGGTGGTGCGCGGGGCCGATCGGGGCATTCGTCGGGATTTCCCACCCTGCCGGTCCGGCGGGTGTGCGCGATGAGATGATGGCCCGGCCATGACTGCCCCAGCCGCCGCCCCGCACCCGGGCGCCCCCGCACCGGACGCGCCGGTGGGGGCCGCCGCCTGGGACCTGCGGCTTGCCCGGGCGGTCCCGTTCGCCCTGGTGTGCACGCTGATCGCGGCCGCCGGGCACGCGCTGGCGGGCGGCGGGGACGTCGCCCTTCCCGCACTCGCGACCGGGTTCGCCGCCGTCCTGGTGCTCGCCGCCGCCTTCGGCGCGCGGGAGCGCTCGCTCGGCGCGATCGCCGGGGCGCTGGCGGCGGGCCAGTTCGGGCTGCACTGCCTCTTCCACTCCTTCGGCGGCCACGCGGCCGCCGGCGCGGCCGGCGCGCACCACGGCGGTCCGCTGGGCTCCGGCCCGCTGACCCTGCCGCAGGTGGCCGGCCGGCTGGTCTGCAACGAGGCCCGGCCCGGCACCCTGATCGGACTGCCCGGCAGTCCGACCGCCGAGCAACTGGTCGCCGGCGCGGGGCTGGACCCGCAGGCCTACGCGGCCGCGCCCTGGTGGCAGGGCGGGGTGCTCGGGATGACGCCGACGATGCTGGCGGCCCACCTGGCCGCGGCCCTGGTGGCCGGCTGGTGGCTGCGGCGCGGCGAGGCGGCGCTCTGGCGGCTGGTGCGGATCGCCGCGTCGACCGCGCGCGCCCGCGGCCAGGCGCCGCTGCGCACCGCCTGCGCGCTGGCCGCGGTGCTGCTGCGCGGCCTGTTCGGCCTGCCCGCCGGCCCGGTGCGCCGGTCCGGCGGCCGCGGCGGGGACGACCCGCTGCCGGCCGGTGCCGCGCTGCGGCACAGCGTGGTGCGGCGCGGTCCGCCGCTCGGGGCGCTCGCGTACTGACCCGCGCCCGCCACGCCCCGGTGTCCCCCACCGGCGGTGGCCCGACGGACGGGTGTACGCGGCAGCAGCGCCGTACCCGCCGACTCGCGCGGTCCTGCGGCCTCCCCCACGTCCTCCCCGCCGCGCGGCCCCGCCGCGGCACGGATCCTCCCGTGCCCGGGAGCGGGCCTGCCCGCCGAGCCTCCGAACGGAGACACCAACCCCATGCGTTCCCTCTCCCCCCGCCGTACCGCCGCCGTCGCCCTCGCCGCAGCCGCCGCCGTGGTGGCGCTGGCCGGCCCCGCCTCCGCGCACGTCAGCGTGAACCCGGGCAGCGCCGAGCAGGGCGGCTACACCGCCGTCGACTTCCGGGTCCCGAACGAGAACGACACCGCCGGCACCGTGAAGCTGGAGGTCAACCTCCCGCTGGACCACCCGCTGGCCTCGGTGCGCACCCAGCCGCTGCCGGGCTGGACCGCCACCGTCGAGAAGGCCAAGCTGGACAAGCCGATCAAGGTGCACGGCAACGACGTCAACGAGGCCGTCTCCAAGATCACCTGGACCGCCGACGCCGGGGTGAAGATCGCCCCCGGCCAGTTCCAGGAGTTCCGCGTCTCGCTCGGCCCGCTGCCGACCGACACCGACACCATGGTCTTCAAGGCGCTGCAGAGCTACGACAACGGCGACATCGTCCGCTGGATCGACGAGGCCAAGGACGGCCAGCCGGAGCCCGCCAAGCCCGCTCCGGTGCTGAAGCTGACCAAGGCCACCTCCGCCGACGGCCACGGCGTGTCCGCCACCGCCTCCCCGTCGGCCGCCGCCGGCGGGCACGGCGACGCCGCCAAGGCCGAGGCCGCCTCCGACGACAAGGCCAGTGACTCCACCGCCCGGGTGCTCGGCGTCGTCGGCATCGTGGTCGGCGTGATCGGCACCGCCGTCGGCCTCCTCGGCCTGCGCCGCAAGAGCGGCGGCTCGGCCTCCTGACCCCCGCACCGGCGGGGGCCGCGCCCGGCACCCGCCGCGCCGCGCCCGCGTTCCGGGCGCGGCCCCCGCCGGTGATCCACCGCACACGATCGGACCTCTCCCATGCCCCGCTCCGCCCGTACCGCCCGCACCGCCCGTCCGGCCCGGCTGGCCGGCGCCACCGCCGTCGCGCTGGCCGCCGCGCTCGCCCTGACCGCCTGCGGCTCCGACGGCGGCGGTTCCGCCTCGCCCGCCAAGGTCGTCCAGCAGAAGTCGGACTCGCCCTACGAGGGCACCGTGCTCGGCAAGAACTTCGAGAAGCCGGACCTCCAGCTGACCGACACCTCCGGCCAGCCGTACGACCTGCGCCAGAAGACCAACGGCAAGACCACCCTGCTGTTCTTCGGCTACACCAGCTGCCCGGACGTCTGCCCGACCACCATGGGCGACGTCGGCGTGGCGATGAAGAAGCTCTCCCCGGAGGAGCGGCAGAACGTCAACGTCGTGTTCGTCTCCACCGACCCGCAGCGCGACACCCCGCAGGTGCTGCGCACCTGGCTGGACTCGATGGGCAGCGACTTCATAGGCCTGACCGGTGACCTGGAGAAGGTGAAGGCCGCCGCCAAGTCGCTGGGCATCCTGATCGAGGACCCGGTCGTCAACGGGGACGGCACCGTCACCTCCACCCACGGCGCCCAGGTGCTGGCCTTCCTGCCCTCCGACGACAAGGCCCACGTGCTCTACCTGAGCGGCACCGAGGTGAAGACCTACGAGCACGACCTGCCGCTGCTCGCCAAGGGGGTCGCCGCGTGAAGGGCACCCTCGGCTTCCGCCGGACGGCACTCGCGGGGGCGGCTGTGGCGACGGCACTGGGCGCCGGCGCGTTCCTGGTCGCCTGCGGGGCAGGCGGCCAGGACGGCGCCGGCGGCCCCTCCGGCGGCGCCGCGGCGAAGCTGAGCATCGCCGACTCCTACATCCCGATGCCGCCGGCCGGCGGGATGGCGGCCGGTTACCTGACGGTGCGCAACGACGGCGGCCAGGGCGACGAACTGCTCAAGGTCTCCAGCCCCGGCGCCTCCTCGGTGACCATGCACCGCTCCACCGCCGGCTCCATGGAGCAGGTCGAGAAGCTGGACGTCCCCGCGAACGGCACGCTGCAGCTCGCCCGCGGCGGCACCCATCTGATGATCATGGGATGGCAGAAGGCCCCCGCCCTCGGCGACGAGCTCGAACTCGATCTGACCTTCGCGCGGACCGGCACCGTCTCGGTCAAGGTACCGGTCAAGGAGCTCACCTACCGCCCCGGCCAGAGTTGAGGGACCCTCGCACCATGCTGATCGCACCGGGACTCATGGGACGGCGGATCGCCGGGCTGCTCGGCGTGCTCGGCGCCGTCCTCGCGCTGCTGCTCGCCGGCGCCGGGCCGGCCGCCGCGCACGCCGCCCTGCAGTCCACCGACCCCGCGCAGAACGCCGTCCTGCCCACCGCGCCGCCGTCCGTCACGCTGACCTTCAGCGAGGCCGTCTCGCTCTCCGCGGACTCGGTGCGGGTGCTCGACCCGGCCGGAAAGGCGGTGGACGCGGGCAGCCCCGCGCACGCCGACGGCAAGGACAACACCGCCCGCGTCGGGCTCGGCAGCGGGCTCGCCGACGGCACCTACACCGTCGCCTGGCGGGCCGTGTCGGACGACTCGCACCCGATCGGCGGGGCGTTCACCTTCTCCATCGGCGCCCCCTCGGCGACCACCGTCTCCACCACCGAGCTCCAGAGCGCCGAGGCGGACGGCCTGGTCGCCGCGCTCTACGGCACCGGCCGGGCCGTCGCCTACGGGGCCTTCGCGCTGCTCGCCGGCGCGGCCGCCTTCGTGCTGCTCTGCTGGCCGGCCGGGGCGGCCCGGCGCCCGGTGCAGCGGCTGCTGATGAGCGGCTGGGTGGCGCTGCTGGTGTCCACCGTCGCGGTGCTGATGCTGCGCGGCCCGTACGAGCGGGGCTCGGGGATCGGCAAGGCGTTCGACCTGTCGCTGGTCCGCGCCACGCTGGACGAGCGGATCGGCACCGCGCTGGCCGCCAGGCTGCTGCTGCTCGCGGCGAGCGGGGTGTTCCTGTCGCTGCTGGTCGGCCAGCTCGGACAGCAGCCGGCCGCCCGTGCCGCCGGGACCGGTACGGCCGGTACGCCCGGTGCGGCCGGGCCGGCGGAGGGCGACGCCGAGGAGGCCGAGCTGCGGGAGCTGGAGCGGCGCGCCGCCGAACGCCCGCAGCGCGATGCCCGGCTGGGCCTCGGGGTGGCCGGGCTGGTGCTGGCCGTCGCCCTCTCGGCGACCTGGGCCGGCGCCGACCACGCCTCGGTGGGCATCCAGGTCTGGCTCGCGCTGCCGCTCGGCATGCTCCACCTGGTCGCGATGGCCCTGTGGCTGGGCGGCCTGGCCGCCATGCTGGTCGGGCTGCGCGAGGGGATCGGCGCGGACGTCGCCGACCGCTTCTCGAAGATCGCCTTCGGCGCCGTCGTGGTGCTGGCCGGCACCGGCCTCTACCAGTCCTGGCGCGGCCTCGGCACCTGGGGCGCGCTGACCGGCACCGACTACGGCCGGATGCTGCTGGTGAAGACCGGCTGCGTGATCGCCATGCTCGCCGCCGCCTGGATGTCCCGCGGCCGACTGGCCCGGCTGCGGGCCACCCCGGAGGAGGCGGCCGAGGTCGTCCCGGCGGCGGTCGCCGTCGCGGCCGGTACCGGTCCGGACCGCGGAACCGTCACCGACGGGGACGCCACGGGCGGGGACGTCACCGACGGGGACGCCACGGGCGGGGACGTCACGGGCACGGACTCCGACGACCCGGTCCGGCGGGCCCAGCTGGCCCGGCAGCGGGCCGCCCGGGAGAACGCCGACCGGGACCGCGGGCTCACCCCGGCCCGCGCCGCGCTGCGCCGTTCGGTGCTGATCGAGGCGGCCGTGGCGGTGGCCGTCCTGGTCGCCACCACCCTGCTCACCAACTCCCCGCCCGGGCGGGTGGCGGGCGAGGTCGGGGCCGCGGCGGCGAACGGCACCGCCCCGGCGGCGGCCGGCGGCACCGGCGGCGCGCCCGCGCCGCAGACGGTGCCGGGCCGGACCGTGGAGCTCACGCTCCCGTACGACACCAAGGGCCGCACCCCGAACGCCAAGGGCACCGCGACGGTCACCCTCAACCCGGCGGGCACCGGGTCGAACGAGGTGCACCTGAAGCTGGACGGCACGGACGGACAGCCGGTCGAGGTGCCGGAGGTGGAGCTCGCCTTCACCCTGCCGGACCGCGACCTCGGCCCGCTCACCGTCCCGCTCACCGCCGAGGGCACCGGGCGCTGGGCCGGGACGGCGCAGCTGCCGCTCACCGGGAACTGGGTGGTGTCGGTGGTCATCAGATCCTCCGACATCGACCAGACCACGGAGATCAAGCAGCTGAAGATCGGATAGGGCGGACCATCCCCATGGAGACCAGCACCGACAGCACCGGCGCCACCGGCGCCACCGACGCCACCGCCGCGCCCGGGGGCACCACCGGGGGCACCGCCCCCGGCTTCACCCGGCGGGCCCTGCTGGGCACCGCCGGGGCCGGCCTGGTGGTCGGCGCGGGCGCCGGCGCCGCCGCCGCCCTGACCGCGGAGCGGCGCGACCCGCCGGCCCCGGCCGGCGGCGCCGCGCCCGGCCCGGCCCTCGGGCTCGCCCGGGTGGACTTCCACGGCGAGCGCCAGGGCGGGATCCTCGAACCCCAGCAGGCGCGGGTCCAGCTGGCCGCCTTCGACCTGGCCGGCGGGGCCGGCCGGGACGGCCTGCGCACCCTGCTCCGGCGCTGGTCGCGCACGGCCGCCCGGATGGCCGCGGGCGAGCCGGCCGACGAGTTCGACGACCAGGTCGCCCTGGACGCTGGCCCCTGCTCGCTCACCGTCACCTTCGGCTTCGGCGCGGGCCTGTTCGACAAGACCGGCCTGGCCGACCGCCGGCCGGCCGGACTCGAACCGCTGCCCGCCTTCCCGGCCGACGCGCTGGACCCGGCGCGCGGGGACGGCGACCTGTTCGTGCAGGTCGGCGCGGACGACGCGCTGGTGGCGGTGCACGCCCTGCGGGTGCTGCAGCGCCAGGCGGCCGGCACGGCGGCGCTGCGCTGGCAGATGTCCGGCTTCGCCCGGACGCCCGGCGCCACCGCCACCCCGATGACCGGGCGCAACCTGATGGGCCAGATCGACGGCACCAACAACCCGCGGCCCGGCGAGGACGGCTTCGCGGCCAAGGTGTTCGTCGCCGCCGGGGGAGAGCAGCCGGCCTGGCTGGCGGGCGGCTCGTTCCTGGTGTTCCGGCGGATCCGGATGCTGCTGGACAACTGGGAGGCGCTGCCGGTGGAGCGCCAGGAGCGGGTGATCGGACGGCGCAAGGCGGACGGCGCCCCGCTCGGCGCCCCCGCCGGCGCGGGCGAGCGGGCACCGGTGGACCTCGCGGCCCAGGGGCCGGACGGCTCGCTGGCCATCCCGGCGGACGCGCACGTCCGGGTCGCCGCACCGGCCGCCAACGGCGGGGCGGCCATGCTGCGGCGCGGGTTCTCGTACCACGACGGGCTGCTGGCCGACGGCTCGCCGGACGCCGGGCTGCTCTTCCTCGCCTTCCAGGCCGACCCGCGCACCGGGTTCACCCCCGTGCAGCGCAAGCTGGCCCGGGGCGACGGGCTCTCCCGCTTCCTGCGGCACGAGGCGAGCGGCGT
Source organism: Kitasatospora sp. NPDC002551 (assembly GCF_040296005.1). NCBI lineage: Bacteria > Bacillati > Actinomycetota > Actinomycetes > Kitasatosporales > Streptomycetaceae > Kitasatospora > Kitasatospora sp. NPDC002551. The sequence goes on from NZ_JBEOWI010000003.1 coordinate 187,889, forward strand.
GTACGCCGTCCCGCCGGGCGCGCCGCAGGGCGGGTACGTCGGGCAGCCCCTGCTCGACTGACCCGCCCGGCCCGTCCGGTTGTCCACCGGTCGTCCGTCCTCCTCCCACGGATCGGAACGCGGTCACGGGAGGGGGACGAAGTGGCTAAGGTGACTTCTTTCGGCGATCCGCCGTTGTTCCCACCGGTCCCGTTCCCCTTGGAGGCGTCATGTCGGCCACCCGCTACACGTACCTCGGGCCGGCGGGCACCTTTACCGAGGCGGCCCTGCGCACCCTGCCGGAGGCGGCGACCCGGGAGCTGGTGCCGATGTCCTCGGTGCAGCTGGTGCTGGACGCGGTGCGCGCCGGCGAGGCGTCCGGCGCGTTCGTGCCGATCGAGAACTCGGTCGAGGGCGCCGTCACGGCGACCAACGACGAGCTGGCCTCCGGCGCGCCGCTGATGATCTACCGCGAGGTGCTGCTGCCGATCACCTTCGCGCTGCTGGTGCGGCCGGGCACCGCGCTGGCCGACGTGAAGACCGTCACCAGCCACCCGGTGGCCCAGGCGCAGGTCCGCCGCTGGCTGGCCGCCAACCTGCCGGACGCGCACTGGGAGTCCGCCGCCTCCAACGCGGACGGCGCCCGGCTGGTCGCCGAGGGCCGCTACGACGGGGCGTTCGCGGGCGAGTTCGCGGCGCCGATCTACGGCCTGGACCCGCTGGTCAAGGACATCGTGGACGCGCAGAGCGCGACCACCCGGTTCGTGCTGACCGGCCGGCCCGGGCGGGTCTCCTCGCCGACCGGGACGGACAAGACCTCGATGGTGGTCTGGCTGCCGGACGACCACCCGGGCGCGCTGCTGGAGCTGCTCCAGGAGTTCGCGGTGCGCGGGGTCAACCTGATGCGGATCGAGTCCCGGCCGACCGGGGAGGGGCTGGGCAACTACTGCTTCCTCATCGACTGCGAGGGGCACCTCAGCGACCGCCGGGTCGGTGAGGCCGTGATGGGGCTGAAGCGGATCTGCCCGCAGGTGCGATTCCTCGGTTCCTATCCGCGCGCCGACCGGCGGGCCTCGGAGCACCAGCGGCCCGGCACCTCGGACGCCGATTTCGGCGCGGCCGCGGACTGGCTCTCCCGCTGCCTCGACGGGCGCGGGGACATCTGAGTCCACCCGGGCAGCCGGAGGCCCGGACAGCCGGGCGCCCGGCCGGACATCCGGACTCCGGGCACCCGGGCACCCGGACATCCGGGCGTCATTCGGAAGTCGGCTGTCCTTTTCGAACCGTTTTCCACCCCGCCGGGCGGCCGTCCACAGGGCGGCCGACCCGGTGCGGGGCTTGTCCACAGGGGTGGGCACTGTCCACAGGCCCGAGTTATCCACAGGTCTGGGGATGAGTCGACAAACCGCTATAGCCACTGCGCGTTTCGGTCGGATCATCGGTTTGCGTCGCAGAGATGACCAATCGGACCAGAGTCACCCGGGTGCCAGCAAATCACCCGTCCGAGTGCTTCAATTCCCTCACCCGGGAAGGTCAAATCAGGTTTGAAACCTGAATTCCATGGTTCTTCTCCTCGCCCACCGGCGCGGCCCCACGATCCACAGCCCGGGCGGAGCGCCTGTGGATAACCGGCCTCCGGACGGTTTCCCACCTGGGTTATCCACAGGCTGGGGCGAGTTATCCCCAGGCGAAAACCGGTACCGGTGGACAGGCCCCCGCCCGGTAGGCTTGGGCCCGTGATTGACCTTCGCCTGCTCCGTGAGGACCCTGACCGAGTGCGCGCCTCGCAGCGCGTCCGTGGCGAGGACGTCGACCTGGTCGACGCCCTCCTCTCCGCCGACGAACGCCGCCGGTCCTCGGGCACGCGCTTCGACGAACTGCGCAACGAGCAGAAGTCGCTCGGCAAGCTCGTCGCCAAGGCCCAGGGCGAGGAGAAGGCCGCCCTGCTCCAGCGCACCAAGGAGCTGGCCGCCGAGGTCAAGGCCGCCGACGCCGAGCAGACCGGGGCCAAGGAGGAGGCCGAGCGCCTGCTGCGCTCGCTGGCGAACCTCATCGACCCGGCCGCCCCGGTCGGCGGCGAGGAGGACTTCGTCACCCTGGAGGAGATCGGCACCCCGCGCGACTTCGCCGCCGAGGGCTTCGAGCCCCGCGACCACGTCGAGCTGGGCCAGCTGCTGGGCGCGATCGACACCGAGCGCGGTGCCAAGGTCGCCGGTGCCCGGTCGTACTACCTGACCGGTGTCGGCGCGCTGCTGGAGCTCGCCCTGGTCAACATGGCGATCGCCCAGGCCACCGCCGCCGGCTTCATCCCGATGATCACCCCGGCCCTGGTCCGCCCGGCCGCCATGGACGGCACCGGCTTCCTCGGCCAGGCCGCCGAGAACGTGTACTTCCTGGAGGGCGACGACCGCTACCTCGTCGGCACCAGCGAGGTCCCGCTCGCGGCGTACCACATGGACGAGATCCTCGACGCCGAGAAGCTGCCGCTGCGCTACGCCGGCTACTCGTCCTGCTTCCGCCGCGAGGCCGGCACCTACGGCAAGGACACCCGCGGCATCATCCGCGTCCACCAGTTCGAGAAGGTGGAGATGTTCGTCTTCACCACGCCCGAGGACGCCGAGAACGAGCACCGCCGCCTGCTCCAGTGGGAGAAGGACTTCCTCAACGCGCTCGAACTGCCCTACCGGGTGATCGACGTCGCGTCCGGCGACCTCGGCGCCTCGGCCGCGCGCAAGTTCGACATCGAGGCCTGGGTCCCCACCCAGGGCAAGTACCGCGAGGTCACCTCGACCTCGAACACCACCGAGTACCAGTCCCGCCGCCTCGCCATCCGGATGCGCGAGGAGGGCAAGGTCCGCCCGCTGGCCACGCTGAACGGCACCCTGGTCGCGATCCCGCGCACCATCGTGGCGCTCCTGGAGAACCACCAGCAGGCCGACGGCTCGGTCGTCGTCCCGGAGGCCCTGCGCCCCTACCTCGGCGGACGCACCGTCCTGGACCCGGTCAAGTAGCACCGGCACCGGCCACCACCGCGGCGACGCGGCCGCAGCAACGAAGCAACTCCCGGGAGACCACGGCCCATGAGCACCACCAGCCCCAGCCCCGTCTCCCCCGCGGACGGTGGCGGCCTGCCCTTCAGGCTGGTCGCCACCGACCTCGACGGCACTCTGCTGAACACCGCGGAGAACGTCTCCTCGCGCACCCGCGCCGCGCTGGCCGACGCCACCGCGGCCGGGGCGCTGCACATCATCGTCACCGGCCGCTCGGCCGCCTGGGCCCGCCCGGTCTTCGACGAGATCGGCTACCGGGGCATAGCCGTCTGCGGCCAGGGCGCCCAGGTCTACGACGCGGGCGCGCACAAGCTGCTCACCTCGCTCACCCTGGACCGCCGGCTGGCCGCGCTCGCGATCGAGAAGATCGAGGCCGAGACCGGCCCGCTGGCCGTCGCCGCCAACCAGGACGGCCTGGAGGGCCAGGTGCTGGCCGGCCCCGGCTACGAGCTGCTGATCGGCTCCGACCTGCCGGTCGTGCGCACCGCCAAGGACGAACTGCTCACCGCCCCGATCAGCAAGCTGTACATCCAGCACCGCGGCCTGACCGACGACGCGCTCGCCGAGGCCGCCCGCCGCGCGGCCGGCGACCTGGTCGGCGTGGTGATGGCCGGCGCCGGCATCGTCGAGCTGCTGCCGCTCGGCCTCTCCAAGGCCACCGGGCTGGCCGTCGCCGCCCGCCGGCTCGGGGTGAAGGCCGCCGACACCATCGCCTTCGGCGACATGCCCAACGACGTGCCGATGTTCGGCTGGGCGCGGCACGGCGTCGCGATGGCCAACGCGCACCAGGAGCTGCTCGCGGTCGCCGACGAGGTCACCCTGAGCAACGACGAGGACGGCGTGGCGGCCGTGCTGGAGCGGCTGTTCCCCGCCGGGCTGGTCTGACGGCGCCCCGATCCGCCTGCGCCGCGGCCGGGTGAACCGGCTTTCCGGGTCACCCGGTTCAGCCGTTGGAGTGACAGTGCGCCGAGCCCCGGCGGCGAAGCCGCGGGTCGGCGGGGGTGCGGCCGTCTTCGGCGGCCGGGCGGCCCCGGAGGAGTTTGTATGCTCCCAGGGTTGCCCGCTTCCGCCGCTGAGAGGTGCGCGCCATGTCAGTCCAGTGGGGCGAGAGCCCGCCGGATCCGGCCGGATGGCGGCATGCCGAGGGCGGCGTGCGGACCGGACCGCCCGAGGACGCCCCCGGCCGGTTCCCGGTGCCGCGCACCGGCGGCCGGGCCGAGGCCCGGCACGCCGCGCAGGGCCGGGCCGGACAGAGCCGCGGCGCACAGAACCGGACGGCGCAGGGCCGCACACCCCAGAACCGCACCGTGCAGGGCTGGCTCGTGCAGGACCGCCCCGCCCCGCCCCGGCCGGGCCGCGGCCGGGCCGACGGCCGGCGCCGACCGCGCGCGGGCCTGCGCGGCGCCCGGCGGCTGCTCGCCTGGTCGGTGGCCGGGGTGCTGGTGATGCTGGCCGGCGCCGGGGGCGCGGTGTACTACCGGCTGAACGGCAACCTCCGGTCCTTCGACGGCGATGCCATCGCCCCCGACCGCCCGCCCGAACCGACCGCCGACGCGCACGGCCACCGCCCCGTCAACGTGCTGCTGATCGGCTCCGACTCCCGCTCCGGGCACAACAGCGACCTCGGCGGCGGCGACGAGGGCGGTGCCCGCTCCGACACCACGATCCTGCTGCACGTCTACGCCGACCACCGGCACGCGGTCGGCGTCTCGATCCCGCGCGACGCCCTGGTGACCGTCCCCCGGTGCAAGCTCCCGAACGGCACCTGGACCCGGGAGCAGCCCGGACAGATGTTCAACTCCGCCTTTTCGGTGGGCAATTCCGAGTCCGGTAACCCGGCCTGCACGCAGAACACGGTGGAGCGGCTCACCGGCATCCGGATCGACCACACCATCGAGGTCAACTTCGCCGGCTTCGCCGCGATGACCGGCGCCGTCGGCGGCGTCGACGTCTGCCTGCCGAACGCCGTCCACGAGGGGAACATCAACCCCAACCTGGGCCGGAAGGGCAAGGTGGTGCTGCCCAAGGGCCGCCAGCGGGTCTCCGGCCAGCAGGCGCTGGACTACGTCCGGCTGCGGCACGGCATCGGCGACGACTCGGACGTCGGGCGGATGAAGCGTCAGCAGGCCTTCCTGGCCTCGCTGCTGTCCCGGATCAAGAGCAAGGGGCTGAACCCCGGCACGCTGCTGCCGCTGGCCGACGCCGCCACCCGGTCGATGACCGTCGACCCGGGCCTCGACTCGGCCGCCAAGCTGATGGACTTCGCGCTGACGCTCAAGGAGATCGACCTGCACGAGGTCAAGTTCCTGACCACGCCCTGGCGTTACAACGGCGCGCGGATCGACCTGGTGCACCCCGCGGTCGACACCCTGTGGCGGACCCTGCAGGCCGACCGGACCATCGACGGCCAGGACGCCACCGGCCACCAGCCGGACGCGGCCGCCGCGCCGTCCCCGCCGCCGGCCTCCCCGCCGGCACCGCCGTCCCCGCCGGTCTCCCCGCCGGCCACGCTCGGCGCCGACGGCGCGCCGATCCGGGTCACCGTCCAGAACGGCACCGGCACCCCCGGTCTGGCCGCCCGGGCCGCCGAGACGCTCCGGGCGGCCCGGGTCACCGTCGCCGGGACGGCCACCGCGCGCGGCGGCGCCCGGGCCGCGACCACCGTCGAGTACGGGGCCGGACGGCGGACCGACGCGCAGAAGGTCGCCGCCCTGTTCCCCGGCGCCTCGGTGGCCCCGGGGCGGGGGGCCGGGATCAGCGTGCGGCTCGGCCTGGACTACGCCGCGGGGGCCGCCGGGGCCGCCCGCGGCGCCGCCGCACCGGCCGCCGCGGTGCCGTCCGGCGCCCCGGCCCCGCTGCCCGCCGAGGTGGTCAACGAGGCCCGGTCCGCCGACGACGACATCTGCAGCAACGTCTCCTACGGCTGAACGGCGACGGCCGACCGGCGGAGGCCGAACGACGACGGCCGACGAACCGGCGGCGGACGGCGGGCGGACGCCCGTCGGCTCAGAGCGCGGCGCGGATCCAGCCGTCGACGAGCTCCGTGAGGTCCTCGCCGGCCTGGCCGTGGTCGACCACATGGGTGCGGATGACGTCCCCGCCGCCGCCGAACAGGCCGCCGCGCCGGTCCGCCTCCAGCACCACCTCGACCTTGCCCGGGGTGGTCACGAAGCTGACCTCCAGCGAGTTGCAGGCGTGCGCGTACTGCGGCGCCGAGGAGAACTCGATCTCCTGGTAGAACGGCAGCGTCTGCCCGGTGCCGCGGATGTGCCCGGCCTCCAGGTCCGCCGAGCGGAACCGGAAGCCCAGCTGGAGCAGGGTCTCCAGGATCCGGTGCTGCACCGGCAGCGGCTCGACCCCCAGCGGGTCCGAGTCGCCCTTGTCCAGCGCGCCCGCGATGTCGACCTCGGTGCGCACGCCGAGCTGCATGCCGTGCAGGTGCTGCCCGGCGATGGAGGTGACCGGCGCCTCCCAGGGCACCTGGACGGCGAACGGGATCGAGCGGTTCTCGCCCGGGGCCAGCTTCAGCGGCGCGGTCACCGAGAAGCGCGCGAACGGGTAGAGGCCGGTGCTCTCGCCGTCCTCGTGCTCGATCTCGACCCGGGCGACCAGGGTCAGCGTGATCCCCCGGATGTCCGCCTCGACCGTCCCGCCGGTCAGCTCGACCGTGCCGGCCATCGTCCCGCCGGGCTGCACGACGGGCGTGCTCAGGACGGTGTCGACAGCGGGACCGCCGACGCCCAGGGCACCGAGCAGCTTCTTGAACACCATGCGGACGCTCTCCTCGCATCAGGGGGTGTGGACCGGGGCCCCGTCCTTTGGGGACGACCGGTCGACCGGAGGAACGCCAGGCCGCCCCGGACGGTTCCCGGGCTGTTCACCGCCAGTTGTAGGATGACCGGACAAGTAGTTGTAGGATGACCGACGACCGAGGCCGCAGAGCGGCCGCAAGAGGCCGCAGAGCGCCCGAACAGGGCCCGGCCGGGGCCCGCGCACGGCTGCGGCACCCGGGGGAGGAGACCGCCATGAGCAGCGCGCACAGCGGCCAGGACACGCTGCAGACCGCCGGGCGGCGCTCCCTCGTCGACACCGCGATCGAGCAGCTGCGCGAGCAGCTGAGCGCCGGCGTCTGGCCGGTCGGCTCGCGGATCCCGACCGAGCACGAACTCGCCGAGCGCCTCGGCATCGGACGCAACACCGTCCGCGAGGCGATCCGGGTGCTGGCGCACGCGGGCATGCTGGTCTCCCGGCAGGGCGAGGGCACCTTCGTGCGCTCCACCAGCGACCCGGCCGCCGTCCTGCGCGGCGTGCAGCGCTCCGGGGTGCGGGACGTCCTGGAGGTCCGGGCCGCGCTGGAGACCGAGGCCGCCCGGCTGGCGGCGCTGCGGCACACCCCCGAGGACATCGAGCGGATGCGGGCCGCGCTGGCCCGCGAGGCCGAGGTGATCGCGGCGCACCCCGAGCGGGCCGGCCGCGAGGCGACCGTCGAGCACGACCTGGAGTTCCACACCGCGGTCGTCGAGGCCGCGCACAACCCGGCGCTGACCGAGGTGTACCGCTACTTCGGCGCCTCGGTCCGCGAGTCGATGCGCACGGCGTTCGGCGACCACGACATGCCCGAGGTGGTCGTGGCGACCCACGAGGCCCTCGTCGACGCGATCGAGAGCGGCGACCCCGAGCGGGCCGAGCGGGCGTGTCGCGCGCTGCTCGCCGAGCCGACCGCCGCCGTCGAGCAGCTCCTCGCCGCCATCGCCGCCCGGAAGTGAGCGGGCCCCAGGCCCCCTTCCGTCGTCCGTGCGCCCGAACCCGCACCTGAACTCCACGAAAGCAGCACCACCCATGGCCGTCACCCGTGCCCAGCAGCCGGTTGTCACCACCTCCTCCGCCCCGCTGCCCGTCCGCGGCCGGCTGGCCCACCCCGCACTGCTGCTGACCGGCATCGTGCTGGTCGCCCTGAACATGCGCGCCTGCCTGGCGGCGGTGTCGCCGATGGTCGGCGAGATCCAGCACACCTTCGGGCTCTCCGCCACCGCGAGCGGCCTGATCACCACCGTGCCGGTGCTCTTCCAGGGCGTCGGCGCCCCGCTCACCCCGCGGCTGACCCGGCGGTTCGGCACCGAGCGGGTGGTGCTGGGCGCGGTGCTGGTGCTCGGCGCGGGCGTGCTGCTGCGGGTGCTGCCCTCGGTGGCGGCGCTGTACGCCGGGTGCGTGGTGATCGGCGTCGCGATCGCGGTGCTGAACGTCTCGATGCCGGGCCTGGTCAAGCGCGAGTTCCCGGGCCGGGCGGCGGCGATGACCGGCGTCTACTCGACCACCATGCTGGTCGGCGCGACGATGGCGGCCGGTCTCTCGGTGCCGCTGGAGCACGCGCTCGGCGGCGGCTGGCAGGCCTCGCTCGGCTCCTGGTCGGTGCTGGCGCTGGTCGCGACGGTGGCCTGGCTGCCCCAGGTGCTGCGGACCCGGGCCGGTCTCGGCGGCGCGGGCGCCCCGGCCGCCGCCCCGGCGGCCTCCACCCGGCCGATCGAGGGCCTCTGGCGCTCGCCGCTGGCCTGGCAGATCAGCCTGTTCATGGGCATCTCGTCGCTGCTGGTCTACACCCTGGTCGCCTGGATGCCGACCATCCTGGCCGACCACGGCATGGACCGCGGCGAGGCCGGCCTGGTCTTCGCCTTCTCCAACCTGGTGCAGGTGGCCGGCGCCTTCCTGGTGCCGCTGTTCGCGGGCCGGATGACCCGGCAGCGGGCGCTCGCCGTCTCGATGGCCGTGCTCAACGGTCTCGGCATCGCCGTCCTGCTGATCGCCCCGGTGCCCGGTGCCTGGGTCTCGGCGACCATCCTCGGCGTCGCCCAGGGCGGTTCGCTCGGCCTCGGCCTCGCCTTCATCGTGCTGCGCACCGACAGCGCCGCCGGCGCCGCCCAGCTGGGCGGCATGTCGCAGGCGATCGGCTATCTGGTCGCGGCGGCCGGCCCGGTCGGCGCCGGCGCCCTGCACCAGCTGACCGGCGACTGGACCACGCCGCTGGCGCTGATGCTGGCGCTGGCCGCCGTGGTCGCCGTCGCGGGCTGGGGCGCCGGGCGCGACCGGACGCTCTGACCCCCCGCCGACGCACGCCGGGCGCGCCCCCGACCCGCGGGGCGCGCCCGGCTCGTCCGCGACGCCGGCGGCCGACCCCTACTCGTCCGAGGCCAGGGTGAGCCCGCCCAGCCGCACCGAGGCCAGCGCGGTCGCCGCCACGGCGACCACCAGCAGCAGCGGCACCGCCACGCCGAGCGAGACCGCCGAGGTGATCGAGCCCTCGGCCGCGACCGTCTCGGCCACCGCGAGCCCCCACTGCTGGACGCTGAGCGTCTTGGCGCCCGAGGCGAAGTTGCCGATCAGCGACTCCCACACCAGCGCGTACGCCAGCCCGGCCACCACCGCGTGCCGGGTCACCACGCCGAGCAGCAGGAACAGCGCGCTGTACGCCGCCCCGGAGACCAGCGCGGCCACCGTGTAGGCGAGCGCCAGGCCCTCCTTCGTCCCGTACAGCAGCAGCCCGGAGAGCAGCACCGGGAGCGCCGAGAACGCCCAGGTGATGCCGATCGCGACGGTGAGCTTGGTGGTGATGATCTTCCAGCGCGGCAGCGGCTTGGCGAGCAGGTAGACGATCGAGCCGTCGTCGATCTCGGTGGCGATCGCGCCGGTGCCGACGACCAGGCCGAAGATCGGCAGCAGGGTGCCCAGCGCGAGCTTGCCGAGGATGTTCACGACGAGGTCGTGCTTGTCGCCGCTGGACCCGGCGGCGATCGCCGAGACGACCAGCAGCAGGGCGGGGACCACCAGCAGCAGCAAGCCGCGGCGGCGGCCGAGCAGGCCGCGCAGCGTCAGCCTGGCGACGGTCGGGTTCATGGTGGGTCGGCCTTCCTGAGGTCCTGGTGGTGGGTGCCGGTGGGCGGGCGGGGCGGTGCCGTCGCTAGGCGGAGACGAGGTAGGAGAACACGCTCTCCAGCGACTCGTCCGCCGGGGCCACGGTGTACAGCCGGATGCCGGCCCGCTGGGCGACCTTCGGCAGCAGGGTGGTGAACCCCTGGAAGTTCACCGCCTGGACGCGCAGCGCCTGCTCCTGCCGGTCCAGCTCGATGCCGGACGTCGACCCGTCGGCGATCAGCGCCGCCGCGAGCCGCCGGTCGTCGCTGGAGCGGACCAGGTAGCGGTGCGGGCGGTCGGTCATCAGCCGGCGGATCTTCCGGAAGTCGCCGGAGGCGGCGTGCCGGCCGGCCACCACGACCTCGATGTGCCGGGCCAGCTGCTCGACCTCCTCCAGGATGTGCGAGGAGAACAGCACCGTCCGGCCGTCCGAGCCGAAGCGCCGCAGCAGGTCCATCAGCTGGATCCGCTGGCGCGGGTCCATGCCGTTGAACGGCTCGTCGAGCAGCAGCACGGCCGGGTCGTGGACCAGCGCCGAGGCCATCTTGACGCGCTGCTTCATGCCCTTGGAGTAGGTGCCGGTCCGCCGCTCCTGGGCGTACTCCATCTCCACCAGGGCGAGCGCCTTGCGGGCGGCGGCGCCCGGGTGCGGCAGGCCGTGCAGCTCGGCGTTGGCCAGGACGAACTCCCAGCCGGTCAGGTAGTCGTACATCGACTCCCGCTCGGGGACCAGGCCGATCTGCCGGTACACCTCCTGGTTGCGCCAGATCGGCGCGCCGTCCAGGGTCACCGTCCCGGTGGACGGCGCCAGGAAGCCGCTCATCATGTGGATCAGGGTCGACTTGCCGGCCCCGTTCGGCCCCAGCAGGCCGGTGATGCCGGGGCCGATCGCCATGCTGACGTCGTTGACGGCGACCACGTTCCCGAACCAGCGGGAGACCTTGTCGATGGTGATGGTGGCCATGACGCCCTCTCAAACGTTGCGGTAGCGGCGCAGCAGCAGCCGGTACGAGCCGGCCACCATCGCGACGGCGACGGCGGTGAACACCAGCAGGCCGAGCCCGCCGGGCGGGTGCAGGCTCCCGGCGTCGCCGAGGTCGAACAGCCCGTTGCTCAGGCTCTCCACCATCCCCACGGGCGACAGCAGCGCCGTCCACTGCGTGGCGTCCGGGAGCTCCTCGCCGGGGCCCATGCCGTCCAGGCTCGTCCCGACGATGCCCCCGAGCAGCGCGGTGGTGACCGCGAGGTAGCCCATGATCGCGGCCACCCCGAAGCCGCGCCGCGGCGTGGCGGCGGCGATCAGCACCGCGACCGAGGTCGGCACCAGCGCGTACATCACCGCGGCCACCAGGCCGTAGAAGAAGTGCTCGGTCTGGTCGCCGAAGTCCAGCTTGATGAGCAGCGAGCCGACGTAGAGCACCACCAGCGGCGCGACCATCAGCAGCAGTTGGGCGCAGGCCATCGCCCCGAACTTGGCCCGCACGTAGTCGGCGCGGGTGATCGGGCGGGAGAAGTACAGCGGCACGGTGTGGTGGCGCAGGTCCCGGGAGAGCAGCACCGGTGCCTGCGAGGCGAGGAAGATCGAGACGACCAGCCCGATCGAGCTCAGGTACTGCGCGTAGTCGACCGGCAGGTCGTCGGACGCGGACATCACCGCGATGGCCACGATGATCACGGCCGGCACGACGGCCGCGCCCAGCACGATCATCGGCAGCACCTTGGACTTGCCGGACCGCCCGAGGCCGTACGCGGCGCGCAGGCTCTGGGTGAACAGCGAACGCGCGGCGTACGCCCGGCCGAGCCGGGGGCCGCTGTAGCCGCGGTAGCCGATGTCGTGGATGACGCCGGTGTCGGCCGGGCGGAACTCAGGAGGCAGCGACATCTGCGGTACTCCCCTCGTTCTCCGTGTTCTGCGACCGCTGCGACTGCTCCGTGCCCTGTGTGAACAGCTCCGCGACCCGGTGCCGCCGCTGCTCCAGCCGGACCAGCCCGAGCCCGAGGTCGGCGACCGCGTCCCGGATGGCGTCGTACGTGCCGTCGCCCGCCAGCTCCACCAGCAGGATCCGCGCGCCCTCGGTCTCCACCGAGACCCCCGCCGCCGCCAGCCGCTCGCGCACCGCGGCGCTCGCGTCCAGCGCGTGGTCCTGCGGATGGTCCGTCACCTCGACCGCCAGGGTGGCCGTCGTGCCGGTGAAGGAGGCGGTGGAGGAGGAGCGCAGCAGCTTGCCGCCGTCGATGACCACCAGGTGGTCGCAGGTGCGCTCCAGCTCGCCCAGCAGGTGGGTGGTGACCAGTACCGAGATGCCGAAGTCGGTGTACACCCGGCGGATCAGCGCCAGCATGTCGTCCCGGCCCACCGGGTCCAGCCCGTTGGTGGGCTCGTCCAGCAGCACCAGCTTGGGGTCGTGCACCAGTGCCTGGGCCAGCTTCACCCGCTGCTTCATGCCGGTCGAGTAGCCGCCCATCGGGCGGTAGCGCTCCTCGTACAGCCCGACGTGCCGCAGCGTGTCCGCCGTCCGTTCACGCGCCGCGGCGGCCGGCAGCCCGGCCATCCGCGCCATGTGCACCACGAACTCGGTGGCCGAGACGTCCGGTGGCAGGCAGTCGTGCTCCGGCATGTAGCCGACCTGCTCGCGGATCTCCGACCCCTGGGTGGCGATGTCCAGCCCGAGCACCCGCCCGGTTCCGGAGGTCGCCGGGGCCAGCCCGAGCAGGATCTTGATGAGTGTGGACTTGCCCGCTCCGTTGGCCCCCACCAGACCGACCACCCCGGGCTCGACCTCAACGGTCAGCTGATCGAGGGCGGTCACCCGGGGGAACCTCTTGGTGAGGCCGTCCGTCTTGATGACAGTGGACACGAACCACAACGTAGCGTCCGTGCCCGCAAACGGCCATGGGCTGCGATGAGGACCCCGCCTGCTGCTCCGGTATGACTCCGTCCCTCCCGTCCCCTAGGGGATCACCGCGCCCCGCCCGGGGACGGCGGCCGTGCCGCGCCGCCCCCGGCCCGGTCTCAACTCAGCTGGGAGAGACCGTCGGTGACGATGCGTTCGAAAACGGCGAGGTCACCGGCGAAGACCGAGTCCGGGACCGGCCAGTGGATCACCAGCTCGGTGATGCCCAGCTCCCGGTACGTCCCGGCCCAGTCCACGAAGGCGTCCACCGACTCCAGCGGACGCTCCGCCGTCGAGCCCTGGAGCAGCACCTTCTCCAGCTCGCCGGCGTCCCGGCCGCGCTCCTCGCAGGCCGCCGTCAGCTTCGCGATCTGCCGGGCGATCACCGCGGGCGCCTGCTCGGCCGGCACGTCCGCCGGGCCCTTCGGGTCGCCGTAGGTCACCCAGCCCTGCCCGTACTCGGCGGCCAGCCGCAGCCCGCGCGGACCGGTGGCGGCGACGTAGAACGGCACCCTCGGGGTCTGCACGCAGCCGGGGATGTTCCGGGCCTCGACCGCCGAGTAGTGGGCGCCCTCGCGGGTGGTGGCGTCCTGGCGCAGCAGTTCGTCCAGCAGCGGCACGAACTCCGCGAACCGGTCCGCCCGTTCCTTCGGCGACCAGGCCTCCTGCCCCAGCGCGGTGGCGTCGTAGCCGGTGCCGCCGGCGCCGACGCCGAGCGTCAGCCGCCCGCCGGACACGTCGTCCAGCGTGATCAGCTCCTTCGCCAGCGTCACCGGGTGCCGGAAGTTCGGCGAGGACACCAGGGTGCCGAGCCGCAGCCGCTCGGTGGCGGTGGCGGCCGCCGTCAGGGTCGGGACGGCGCCGAACCACGGCTCGTCGCGGAAGGACCGCCACGAGAGGTGGTCGTACGTGTAGGCGGCGTGGAAGCCGAGGTCCTCGGCCCGCCGCCAGATCTTCTGTCCCTCGCCCCACCGGTGGATGGGGAGGATCACCGTGCTCAGTCGCATGGCCCGACCCTACGCGCGCAGGTGCCGCCCGGCCTTCCGCGGCCTGCCGGCGGGGGAGGTCAGGGGTGGGGGCGCTGGGCGGGGAGGCGCGGGAGGTGGGCGGGGGCGCCGCGGCGGGCGAGGTCGGCGAGGGTGTCGAAGAGGATGTCGCCGAGCAGGACGGGTTCGCGGGACGGCGGTGGGGCGTCCTCGGGGAGGGAGGCGTCCTCCGGGATGGTCGCGGGGCTCTCGTCTCGGACCTGGCGAGTTCGCATGGCTCTTCCTGCCGACGGGGTGGCCGAAGGAGTCCTGCCCGGTCAGGGGCGCGGGACACCCCGCAGGCGGACGGATCGGCCGGAACTGGCGCCGCGGGGGCCGAAACGCGCCGCAGTGATCGCCACGGCCGGGGACCCGCGCCGCTGACCTCCGGACCGGGGTGGGCGAAGATGGAGCGGTGACCATACCGCGCCCCGCCTCCCCGACCCGGCTGATCGCCACCGACCTGGACGGCACGCTGCTCTGCGCCGGCGGCACCGTCAGCGAGCGCACCGCCGCCGCCCTGGCCGCCGCCGAGGCCGCCGGGATCCAGGTGGTGTTCGTGACCGGCCGGCCGCCGCGCTGGATGCAGCAGGTGAGCGCGCACATCGGCGGCCACGGGGTGGCGATCTGCTCCAACGGCGGCGCCGTGGTGGACGTGCGGCGCGGCGCGCTGCTGGAGTCCTTCCCGCTGGCGGCCGAGGACGCGCTCGCGGTGGTGGAGCGGCTGCGGGCCAAGCTCCCGGGCACCGCGTTCGCCTTCGAGTACCCGGCCGGTTTCGCCCGCGAGCCCGGCTACGAGGTGCGGATGTGGGGGCAGGACGAGAACCACCCGGTCGGCCCGGCCGAGGAGCTGCTCGGCCCGGGCGGCCCGGTGCGCGGGCTGTTCAAGCTGCTCGCCAAGCACCCGGACCTGGACCCGGACAAGCTGCTCACCGAGGCCCGGGAGGCCGCCGGGGAGCTGGCCGAGATCACCCGCTCGGCGCCGATACCGCTGCTGGAGATCAGTGCGCCCGGCGTCACCAAGGCCAGCACGCTGGCCCGCTGGTGCGCCGGGCGCGGGATCGACCGGAGCGAGGTGGTGGCCTTCGGCGACATGCCGAACGACCTGGAGATGCTGGCCTGGGCCGGCACCGCCTACGCCGTCGCGAACGCCCATCCGCAGGTGCTGGCGGCGGTGGCGCTGCACACGGTGAGCAACGAGCAGGACGGCGTCGCCGCGGTGCTGGAGGAGATCCTCCGGCACCGCGGCGAGTGAGGGGCCCGTGCGGGCCGGTCAGCCGAAGCGGCCGTTGACGTAGTCGGAGGTCCGCTGGTCGCGCGGGTCGTGGAACACCTGCTCGGTCGGCCCGGCCTCGACGATCCGGCCGGGGGTGTCGTGGGTGGCCAGGAAGAACGCGCAGGTCTGCGAGACGCGCTGGGCCTGCTGCATGTTGTGGGTCACGATCACGATGGTGAGCCGGCCGCGCAGCTCGGCGATGGTCTCCTCGACCCGGCGGGTCGAGGTCGGGTCGAGCGCCGAGCAGGGCTCGTCCATCAGCAGGATGTCCGGCGAGACGGCCAGCGAGCGCGCGATGCACAGCCGCTGCTGCTGGCCGCCGGAGAGCGAGCCGCCGGGGGCGTCGAGGCGGCTGGCCACCTCGTCCCAGAGGCCGGCCTGGCGCAGGCTGGTCTCCACCAGGTGCTCGCGCTCGTCCCTGGCGACCTTGATGCCGGCGAGCTTGAGCCCGCTGGAGACGTTGTCCTTGATGGACATCGCCGGGAAGGGGTTCGGCCGCTGGAACACCATGCCGATCCGGCGGCGCACCTCGGCGGGGCGCCGGCCGGGCCGGTAGACGTCGTCGCCCTCCAGCAGCACCTCGCCGGAGAGCGCGGCGCCGCGGACCATCTCGTGCATCCGGTTGAGGATCCGCAGGTAGGTGGACTTGCCGCAGCCGGACGGGCCGATCAGGGCGGTCACCTCGCCGGCGGGCATGGCGAGCGAGACCCGCTCCAGCACCTTGCGGGAGCCGAACCAGGCGGAGACGTCCCGGGTCTCCAGTCCGGCCAGGACGGGCTCCTGGTCGTCACCCTCGTAGTGCGCGTCCTGCGGGTACAGCAGGTGCCGCCCGTCGGGTTCGGCGTAGCCGTCGTGGACGGGGTGGCCGGCCCGGTCGACGGCGGGCAGCGTCATGGTGGTCTCGTCGGCCCCCGGGGCCTGGTCGGGCGGCAGGTCGGTCATCGGTGCATCCGTCATCGGTACGGTCCTCCGGGCGCGCTTCAGTAGAGGTTGGGCAGCAGGGCGGCGGCGTTCTCGTAGACCGCCCAGAGCAGCGCGCCGATCACCGGCGCGAGGCTGAGGTAGGCGGCCGAGCGGTGCCAGTACCGGGCCAGCACGACGGCGGCGACCACCGCGCCGAGCAGGCCCAGCGCCCACATCTGCAGCGTGGCCAGCGCGCCCTTGTCGGCGGCCAGCGCCTTGTCGTACGGCACGGTGGCGGGGCGCCCGCCGGGGTTCACCACCGGGTCGCCGTCCAGACGGGCGCCGATCAGCACCGTCGAGCTCGCGATCCAGTTGGAGTCGCTGGTCACCAGCACCAGCCGGTTGCGCACCGGGTCCACGATCGGGTGGTCCTCGTCGCCGTACACGTTGACGGTGTAGGTGAACTTGCCCTGCCCGGTGGTGGCCTCGATCTTGTCGCCCACCCGCAGCTTGGTCAGCTCGGCGAACGGCGCCCCGAAGGTCGCCCCGCGGCCGAACAGCACCGCCACCCCGGTCTGGCCTGGCAGCGCGGTGTCCCGGCGGTGGCCGGGTCCGCGCATGAGGTCCCGGCCGGTGGTGCCCTCCACCACGACCGCCTGGTGCAGCCCGATCGCCGGGATGTCCAGCAGCGCGACGGGCGCGCCGTCCGCCGCCTTTCCGGTCGGCGCGGTCGCCTTGCCGAGCTGGTCCCGGAAGGACTTGTAGGCGGTGGACTGGAAGTGCTTCTGCTGCACGTGCGAGAGGGTGAACAGGTAGCCGACGAAGCCCGTGGTGAGCGCCGCCAGCAGGCTCACCGCCCAGGCCGCCTGCAGGAAGCGGACCCGCTTGGCCGTCCGGCCGGTGCCGCCGGCGCCCGGCCCGGCCGGAGCGGACTCCGGCGCGGGCGCGGGGGCCGCCGGGGCCGGCGCGGGCCGCGCCGTCCCGACCGGCTTCTCCAGGGCGGGGGCCGTCATGACCGGCCACCCGTCTGCGAGCGGCGGCGCAGCAGACGGCGGCCGAGCAGCGGCGGGACGATGACGACGGCGAGCAGTTCGAGCGCGGTGAGGGTGGTCAGGGTCCAGTCCTCGGGCCGGCCGCCGACGTTGACCACGTCGGCGGCGACCTCGGTGGTGCCGCCGGAGCCGCGGCCCCGGGCGACCACCTGGCCGGTCTGCGGGTCGACGACCTCCTCGGCCGTGCCGTCCGTGCCCGTGCCGTCGCCGGCGGGCGCGTTCGGGTCGGCGACGGGCGCGTTCGGGTCGCCCGCCGCGGCACCGCCGGTGCCGGCCGTGCCGCCCGTTCCACCCGTGCCGGTGCCGCCGGTACCGCCGCCGGAGGCCGCGCCACCGGTGCCGCCCGTGCCGCCGGCACCCGGCGTCTGGCTGTTCTTGCCGTTACCGGTCTTGGCACCGGTGCCGCCCGAGCCGGAGGCCGCGCCGGCGGTGCCGCTCGCGCCGCCGCCGGAGGCCGCGCCGCCGGTGCCGCCGGTGTTGCCGCCGCCGGAGGCCGCGCCGCCGGCGCCGCCCGTGCCGCCCGTGCCGCCGGTGCTGCCGGCGCTCACCGGCTTGCCGTTCCCGTCGAGCTTGCAGTCCAGTGGCTGGCCCTTGGCGTCGCAGGGGCTGGGCTGCGGGGCGTTCTTGAGGAGGGTCAGCTCACCGGCCGAGTTGAAGGTCGGGTTGCCGCAGTTGGAGAGGGTGTTGGGGTCGACCGGGCTGGCGTTGCCGGGGATGTGCTGGGTCTGCAGCAGACCGCCGCGGACGAGGTTGCGCGGGATCGGCGAGTAGCCCAGCTCGTCCGCCTCGCCCTGCCCCTGGCAGAGCACGTAGGAGAGGAACTTGCTCAGCGCGGCGCCCTTGTCGTTGTTGAACCGGGGGAGCGCCTTGAGCGAGTTGGCGCGCGGCACGATCAGGTAGCTGTAGCTGGAGAGCGGGTACGAGCGCGGGTCCGCGTTGGTGTAGACGCCGTCCAGCTTCTGCTGGAGGTAGTTCGGGTCGTCCGGCGGGGTGTTGTCGTCGACGCCGCGGATCTGGGCGGCGGTGAGCGCCACGGCCACGTTGGACGCGGTCGGCAGGGTGTAGTACCCGGCCGGGTTGAGGACCTTCACGACCGGGATGTCACTGCGCTTGGCGAAGGCGTACTCGTCGTAGCCGATGGTGCCCTCGCCGGAGCTGGCCTTGATGTAGCCGGCGACGACGTCGGAGCCGCTCTGCGCGGTCATCTGGCCGGACTTCGGGTAGAACTCGGTGTACTCGCCGCAGGGGATGCCGTTGACGGACTTGCAGTAGTCGTCCCACTGGGCGGGGAAGGAGCGGCCCATCCAACGGGTGAACTGGGCGGTCGCACCGGAGCCGTCGGAGCGGACCACCGGGGTGATCGGCAGGTTCGGCAGCGCCTTGCCGTAGTCGGCGGTGATCTTCGGGTCGTTCCAGTTGGTGATCTTCTTGGTGAAGATGTCCATGATGGTCTGGGCGGACAGCCGCAGGTCGCGGACCTGCTTGCCGCCGACCGTCAGGTGGTACATCAGCGCGGTGCCGCCGGCGGTGATCGGCACGTAGGAGTAGCCGTAGATCACGTTCTCGATGCCGCCGTCGCCCTTCTGGCGGACATCGGCGCTGGCACCGTTGTCCACCTGGCTGCGGAACGGCACGTCGGAGGCGCTGAAGTCGTTGCGCCCGATGTTCCACTCGGTGCGGCCGCGGGCCGAGCCCACCGCGTTGAAGTCGATCTGGATGCCCTGCGGACCGACGTCCTGGCGCCACTGGTCGATCGCCGGGAAGGCCCAGCTGGAGCCGCTCGCGGTGAGCGCGACAGCGGCGTGCGCCGGGACGGCCTGGCCCAGCAGCAGGGAACCGGCCGCGAGCAGGGTGGACATCAGCACGCCCAACGGACGTGCCAGGGGGCGGCGTTCGGCCTCCCGCGACATGGGAACTCCTCTGGTGCGGAGGGTGGTGGGTCGGAACATCAGTGCCCCCCGACGGAGACGGCCGGGTGGCCGGTCGGTGCCGGTGCCGCGGCCGTCCGGGCGGCGGCGCGCGCGGCGCGGTCGAGCTTGCGCTTCTGACGGCGGCTCATCTCCCCGGCGGCGCGGCCGCCGAGGACGCGGGCGGTGACGAACAGGATGAGCACCACCGCCATCAGGGTCAGGGCGGCGGCGAAGCCGCGGGCGATCATCTCGTCGTACGGGAGCTTGACGTAGCTCCAGATGTACAGCGGCAGCGAGATCTGCGGGCCCTCGAAAGGGTTGCCGTTGAGCCGGGAGGTGAAGCCGGCGGTCAGCAGGACGGGCGAGGTCTCGCCGACGGCGCGCGCCATACCGAGCACCACCGCCGTCATCAGACCGCGGCGTGCGGTCGGCAGGACGACGTTCCACACCGTCCGCCACTGACTGCCGCCGAGCGCGTACGAGGCCTCCCGCAGGGTGCCGGGGACGAGGCGGATGACCACCTCGGCGGCCCGGGTGACGATCGGCATCATCATCACGGTCAGCGCCAGCGAGGCGGCGAAACCGCTCTTGTCGAAGCCGAAGGTGAGGATGACGACGCCGAAGACGAACAGGCCGGCGACGATCGACGGCAGCGCCGTCATCGCCTCGACCAGGGTGCGCACCGGGCGGGCCATCCGGCCGCCGATCTCGGACATGAAGACGGCGGCGGCGATGCCCAGCGGAACGGCGAACAGCGTGGCCAGGCCCAGCTGTTCGAGCGAGCCGACGATGGCGTGGAACGCGCCGCCGGAGGTGATCGGCGACAGCGAGGCGGTCTTCTCCATCGACTCGGTGAAGAAGTTGAGGTGCTGGGCCGCGTCGTAGCCGCGCGAGGCGACGTAACCGATCTGGTCGGCGATCAGGGCGACCACCAGCAGACCGGAGGTCCAGGCGACCACCGACACCAGACGCTCGCGGACCATCGGCCCGCCCCACTGGACCTGGCCGAGCAGGTAGTAGCCGGCCAGGAAGAGCACGTACCAGCAGATCAGGAAGCCCAGCACGCCACTGAACGGCAGCACGCGCTCGAACAGGACCCAGACCAGGCCGAGCGAGCCGGCACCGGCGCCGAGGATGGTGAAGACGTCCTCGCGCGTCACCCCGCCGAGCTTCAACTTCCGTTCCGGGAGCTGGGGTTCCGGTGGCGGTGCGGTCGTGGACGCCGGGGTCGGCCCGGGCGCCGGGGCCGACCCCGGCGCGAGCGCCTCGGCCGGCGGCTTGTCGAGGGTGGTCATCGGGGCGTCCCTTCACAGCGGAGCGAAAGCGGTCGGCGGGCCGGGCGGGCGGTGGCCCGGCCGTCCTGGCGGCGGATTCTCAGAGCGGCCACGGCTCAGTCCGCCGTCGCCGCGCCGGAACGGGAACGGCTGATCACGAAGCTCGCGGCCACGTTGACCAGCAGCGTGATCCCGAAGAGCACCAGGCCGGCCGCCATCAGCGCGGACAGCGACAGCGCGTCCGACTCGCCGAACCGCAGCGCGATCAGCGCGGAGATCGAGTTGGCGCCGTTCTCCAGCACGTGGCCCATCACGTCGAAGCTCGGCGAGATGATCAGCGCGACGGCGATGGTCTCGCCCATCGCGCGGCCGAAGCCGAGCATGATCGCGCCGATCACGCCGCCCTTGCCGAAGGGCAGGACGACCGTGCGCACCATGCCCCACCGGGTCGAGCCCAGCGCGTACGCGCCCTCGCGCTCGCCCTGCGGTGCCTGGGAGAAGACCTCGCGGCTCAGCGAGATGATGATCGGGATGATCATCAGCGAGACGACCACGCCGGCGATGAAGGTCGACGAGGTGTACGAGGTGCCGATGTCTCCGGTGCGCACCTTCAGGAAGGGGATCACCTCGCCCAGGTGGTTCGACATCCAGCGGACGGTGCCGATGATCTGCGGCTGGAGGAAGAACAGGCCCCAGAGGCCGTAGACGATGCTGGGGATCGCGGCCATCAGGTCGACGAGGGAGATCAGCGTCGCGCGCAGCCTCACCGGCGCGTACTCGGAGATGAAGACCGCCGCCGCGATCGCCACCGGAACGGCGATGACCAGCGCGATCACCGCGATCAGGATGCCGTTCGGCAGCACGGAGGCGATGCCGAAGTTGTGTGCCTGGGTCTGCCACTTCTTCTCGGTGAAGAAGTCGAAGCCGACCGCGCGCAGCGCCTGGGCGCCGCGCAGGATCAGGAAGAACGCGATCAGCCCCATGATCGCGAAGACCGAGAGGCCGGCCGCACGCAGCAGACCGCGGAACACCCGGTCGCCGTTGGTGGCGGGGGCGGTGATGGTGCGGGGTACATCGGGATCGGGCTGGCGTGGAGCCTCGGCGTACGGTGCCGCGGGCTCGGCGGCGGCTGTCATGGTCTGCTCTCCGGCGCGCTCGGTGGAAGGTGCTCGGTACAGGGATCGGTGGACGAACACCGCCGCCCCGGCGTGAGACGCCGGAACAGGGGGACCCGCCCCCGGGAAGCGGACTCGGCGGGGCCGGAACGGCGGCCCCGCCGAGTCACCGGCGGTCGGGCGGGGTCAGGGGCGGCGGCGGATCCGCGCCCACAGGGACTGGGCGGTCGCGGTCATCCGCGCACCGGCCGGGGTCCCGCCCAGGACGAGCGCCGCCGGGCCGCCGACCAGCAGCACCAGGCCGGCGATCAACGCGACCGGCAGCAGCAGCCGCGCACCGCCGGAGCGGTCCGGCAGCGGCGAACCCGCGGCCACCGGGGCCGCCGCGAGCGGGCCCGCGCTCTGGCCGGAGGCCGCGGCCGGCTTGGCACCGGGCTGCGTCGCCCCGCCGGCCGCCGGAGCGGTGCCGCCGGCGGTGCCGGTGCCGCCCGCGGCGGCGCTGTCCGAACCGAGGCCGCCGGACGAGCCGACCCCGCCGGAGGAGGAGGAATCGCTCCCGCCGGACGAGCCGGAGCCGCCGCTGCTCCCGGAGCCGGAGTCGCCCCCGGTGGAGCCGGTGCCGCCGGAACCCGACGTGCCGCCGGTCGTCCCGGTGCCGCCCCCGGTCGTCCCCGGGTCGACGCCGGAGCCGCCGGTGGTGCCGGAGCCGTTCCCGCCCCCGGTCGTGCCGGGCTCGGTGGGCTCGGAGGGCTCGGAGGGCTCGGTGGCCGGCTTCTGGTTGCCGGGCAGCTTGCCGTCCTGCGCCTCCAGATGGGTCACGGCCTCCTGGGCCTGCGCCTTCTGCTCCTTGGTGAGCGCGAGGAAGCCCTCGGGCAGCCGACCCGCCTCGATGCCGTACAGCTGACCGGTGCCGGTGACCGTGTTCAGGAAACGGCTCACATCGGCGGTCTTCTCCGCCGACAGCTTGGCGGTCGGCACCATCGCGTACTGCACGACGGTGAGCGGGTACGGCCGCTGGTCGAGGGAGTAGGGGGTGTTGGGCTGTCCGTAGGGCAGCAGTTGGGTACCGGTCACCGGGTCGACCGGCATGTCCCCCACCGCGGCCTGGAAGGCGGTGAGCGTGGGCGGGACGAAGGCTCCGGCCGCGTTCTGCAGCGAGGCCTCGGGCAGCCGGTAGGCCTTGGCCTGGCCGCTGTCGAGGATCGCGAAGCTGAAGCGGGTACCGGGCGCCCGCGAGGCCATCCTCGGGTAGGTCCCGTTCACGTCGGTCCGGCTCCGCGCGGTCGACTGGCCCTCCTGGATGTACCGGAGCACCTCGTTGAGGCCGGTCTGCAGCGGGTTCCACTCGAACCGCTTCCAGTACTTGACGTCCTCGGGCTGCGGGTTCGTGTCGTCCGGGGCC
Source organism: Kitasatospora sp. NPDC002551 (assembly GCF_040296005.1). NCBI lineage: Bacteria > Bacillati > Actinomycetota > Actinomycetes > Kitasatosporales > Streptomycetaceae > Kitasatospora > Kitasatospora sp. NPDC002551. The sequence goes on from NZ_JBEOWI010000003.1 coordinate 210,675, forward strand.
CGGATCAGGCCGCTCTCGTCCTCGCGGACGAGCTGGTCGGTCGGGTAGAGCCCCGGCCGCAGGTAGCTGAGGCTGATCCGGGTGCCCCACGGGTCGCGCTCGCCCTCCAGGAAGCGCGCCGCGTCGGGATCGCCGGCGATCCACGAGGTCAGCTGATAGGTGAGGTCGGTCGAGGTGCCCAGCACCACCGGGCTGGGACCGTCCGGCCCGGTGTCACAGCTCGGCCAGCTCAGCCCGCTGCTCTCCGGCAGCGTGTTGAGCCGCAGGAACTCCTTGTCCTCGAAGATGCAGGCGGGGTTGCCCTCCACCGTCGGCGTCCTCGCGCCCCAGGCCTGGTAGGTCTGGGTCAGCATCTTGGCGACGAGCCGCGGGTTCAGCCGCATGTCCCGGATCTGCCGACCGGTCACCGGGTCGTCCACCCAGAAGGCGACCGAGATCCCGGTCGTGGCGAGCGGCGCGTACACGTACGGCCGGGTGGGGGTCCCCCGGTCCGGCAGAGCCGTGAGGCCGACATCGATCCGGGAGCCCCCGAGGAACGACTTGCGGGCCGCCGGCTCGCCGCCGGCCGAGGTGTACTGCACCGTCAGCGGCTTCGTGTCCCCGCAGAGTCCGACGATCCACTGCTGCATGGCCCGGTTGAGCATCTCCAGGCCCGTGGCGATCACGTCCGGGTTCGCACTCCCGCACTCCTTGGGCGTGGCGGCGAAGGTGATCGGGACGACGGTCCGGTTCTCCCAGGCGCACATCTCACCGGAGCGGGTCCCCTTCCGCCGGTTGACGTGACCGTTCGGCCAGGAGTCCGTCGCCGAGAGCTGGATGCCGAAGTCGTCGTAGTCGTACAGGTGCCTCGAACAGTCGGGCTGCCCGCCGTACTTGTTGAACGGGTCGTCCGTGTCGCCGCCCCAGTTCGGCTCGACCACGATGGAGCAGGGGTTCTCCGCGTCGCAGCCCAGGTGCGGGCTCAGACGGCTCGACCAGACCTCCAGGCTGACGCTGCCCGAGCCGTCCGCCCCGGTCACGCCGAGCCGCATGTTCGACGGGAAGTCCGGCACGGTCGTACCCGGCTCGGGCGGGGGGTTCTCGAAGCCCTTGGCCGGATCCGCCTCGAACAGGCTGCTTCCGTAGCAGTCCGTGACCTTCGGGTCCTTGCCGCGGCACTGGTAGACCCGCACGGGGAAGAGCACGTCGTCGCCACCCAGCGTCGCAGAGGTCGCGGGGGTGCTGAGGTCGTACCTGCTCACGCTCGGAGTGAAGCCCGTCCAGGAGACGTCGATCACCTGGTCCTGCAGGTTCTCGGTCTGCGAGACGGTGACGGTTCCCTCGGACCCGTAGGTCCCGCCGCCCTGGAAGTCCGGAATCCAGACCGGCTTCGCCGTCACCGTCTTCGACGAGGCCGCGTGCGCCTCGGTCACGGCGCCGAGCCCGACCGGCACCGTCACCACCGCGCCCACCACGGCCAGGACGAGGGTCAGCGGAGGTAGTCGCCGACGCCACCGCCCTCGTTCTCTCGGATCGGGTACGCGGAATCTCATGGCGGGCACCTCCGGGATGTGCGAGCCGCCGGGGGCGGCACGAGGGAATGGTCGCGCTCAGGCTGACGGCTCCGGTTGCCTACTATTCGGCCAGCCCGACATGGCCGAGTCCGGTCGCCAGGGTGTACGAGAACACAACGCGACGACTCCGTAGCGGAGTTGGGAACTCCGCATGCGAGCGGACCCGCGCCGTGGCGCGGGTCCGTCGTGATCTCCGAGGGCCATCTGACCAGAAGTCAGCTGCCCTGGTTGAACTTCAGGGAGAACGAGCCGACCGACTGACCGGCCTTGAAGAAGTCGGTCTTCAGCTTGGTGTCCAGGTAGGTCGCGGCGGCCGCGTCCAGCTGGAGGTCCGAGGAGGTCAGGCTCGCGTTGGCGCTGGTGCCGCTGAGCTGGAGACGGCCCTTCGGGTCCAGCAGCTGCACCGCGTCGGTGGAGCCGACGGGAACGCCCGTCAGCGACCCGGCGCCGACGTTGTAGTGGAGCTGGTTGAAGGTGACGCTCCTGCCCGTGAAGATGTTGACGAAGAGCAGGCCACCGCCGAGCTCGATGTCACCGTAGAAGTTGAACAGGTCGGCTTCGCCACCGGTCACCTGGAAGGTGGTGTTGATGCCGGTGGTGCTGTCGTACGAGGGGGTGGCGGACGGCAGCGGGATGACGATGATGCCGTTGAGCGCCTGGTCCCTCAGGAAGGTGGTGCTGGAGTTGACCACCGCGCTGCCGGTGGACGGCGTGCTCGCCGGGGCCGTGTCGGCGACGGCCGCACCGCTCATACCGGTGACGGCGAGGACGACGGCGGTGCCGGTCGCGGCGAGGCGGGCGCGGGTACGGGACATGCTGTGCTCCTTGGGAGAGGTGTGTGCTGGGTGGTGCAGGCGACCCGAGAAGGTCGCCCCCGCGGCCGGCCGCCCCGCACTGCCCGGCGGGTGACGGCGGCCGAAGATTCCGGCGCCTGGAATCAGGCGCTCCAGAAGGTGACTCCGCACGCCTGGGCCGGCAGCTGCGCGAAGCCGTGGCTCCTGACCGTCGCCCTCGCCACCGGATTCGTGCAGAGCCATCCGGCCTGCACGGCCGGGTCGGCGGCGGCCGGCCCTCCCACCATGACGGGGGAGGCCGTGAGGGCGGTGCTCGCCGTGAGCCAGGCAAAAGCCTCGCGCATGCTGGGGGTCCTTCGGTGTCGGTGAGGGTTGGTGACCGTCGGCTCAGCTGGTGCTGCCGCAGGCACCGCCCGGAAGGGGCAGGAAGCCGTGGCTCTTGAGGTCGGCGATGGCCGTCGCGCTGCGGCAGATGAAGCCGTTGGGGGCGAAGATGTTCCGCAGCGCCGCCCCGTGCGCGTCCGTCGCCGTCCACTCGGCGCCCCGGACCACGTTGTGGAGCACCCTGCCGTAGGTGCTCGCGGCGAACGGGGAGTTGATGCTCTGGTTCGCCGTGTTCACCGCCGCGATGCCGTTGACGCCGCGGACGGTCAGCGTTCCGGGCGCGTCGGAGCCGGTGCTGCGGCCGAAGAAGGCCTGGCCGACGTAGTGGCCCACCGAGTACGGGACCAGCGCGTCGGCGTCGTGCAGGACCGGATCGGTGCCCTGGTTGTCCTGGACGCCGCTGGTCACACAGGCACCCGGGATGATCGGCGTACCGCCTCCGAGGGCCTTCAGGAAGAAGTCACGCAGGCCGGAGCCGGACTGGGGGAGGAAGGGCTTGATCGTCGCGTTCGGCAGCGACGGGTCGAGCTGCTGCCAGGTCGTCCGGACACAGGTGTAGACGTCCTTCAGCTGCGCCGTGGTCAGGTTCGCCGGGGCGTGGCCCCCGAGCTGCGCGGCCCAGGAGACCGCGTCCTTGGCGAGCGCCACGAAGGTGTCGGACGCCAGGTCGGTGGGCAGCCGGCCCCGGTCCATGCGGACGAAGTCCACCTGGCTCGGGACGGCGTGCAGGGCGCCCAGGCCGGCACCGCTGCCCGTAGGCCGGGCGACGGGGCCGCTCCCGGCCTTCAGCACGATCGGCGAGGGGCCGATCGCGTCGAAGCTGTACAGCCGCGGCGACGTCGTGTCACCCGCCGCGGTCAGGGCGGCGTTGTAGTCCGTGGACAACTGGTTGAACAGCGGCGCGGTGGTCTGTGAGCCGACGCCGACGATGTCGCCGGGGTTCGGCACGACGGGCGGGTCGGCGAGTGCGGCACCACCGGTCAGACCGACCAGCGAGGCGGCAAGCGCGGCGACGGTGAGCGGCTTGCCCATGGTCTTTCGCATCGTTTCTCCTTGCGCCTGTGCGGCGGTGACGGTGCCTCGGCGAGCGCTCCCGGTGGATCACCGGGCCGGCGGCCACGGGCACGAGGCCCGTGGCCGCCGGTTGTTACGGGTGGATCAGATGGGGCGGGGTGGCTCAGACCGGCGAGATCTCGGTGCCGCAGTTGCTGCCCAGGCTGCCGAAGCCGTAGTTCGTCAGGATGGCGGTACCGGCGGTGCCGCAGATGTAGCCGCCGTTGCTGGCGGTGCCGAAGATCTTCCGCAGGGCGACACCGTGGGCGTCGGTGGCGGTCCACTCCGAGCTGCGGACCACGTTGTAGACGTTGCGGCCGTACGCGGTGCCCGAGAAGGAGGGGTTGATGACCGCAGCCGGGCTGGTGGTGACCGGAGCGATGCCGTTGATGTTGCGGATGGTGACCGGGCCCGCGGCGTCGTTGGCGCTGGTGTGGCCGTAGTAGACCTGGCCGATGTAGTGGGCGACGGAGTAGGGAACGAGCGCGTTGTTGTCGGTCAGGGCCGCCTCGGTGCCCGTGTTCTCCTGGAGACCGGAGACGACGCAGGCACCCGGGGTGACGGGGGTGGCACCGCCGATGGCCTTCAGGAAGAACGCACGGGTGCCGGAGGCGGTCTGCGGCAGGTACGGCTTGATGGTGGCGTTCGGCAGGGCCGGGTTGATCTGCTGCCAGTTGGTCTTGGCGCAGGTGTAGATGTCCTTCAGGTTCGCGGTGGTCAGGTTGGCCGGGGCGTTGCCGCCCGTCTTGGCCGCCCAGGAGACCGCGTCCCGCGCGAAGGCGACGAAGACGTCGCTGGTGAGGTCGGTGCCGTTGGCCGGGCCGCGCGAGGAGCGGGCGAAGTCGACCTGGGTGCTGGTGCGGGTCTCCAGGGCCTTGATGCCGGCGCCGGAGCCGTTCGGACGGTCGAACGGGGAGGTGCCGGCCTTGGAGGTGATCTGGGCCGAGCCGGTGGCGTCGAAGCTGTACAGACGCGGGGAGGTGGTGTCGCCCGCGGCGGTCAGTGCGGCGTTGTAGCCACCCGACAGGCCGTTCAGGACCTCCTGGGTGGTGTCGGAGCCGACACCCACGATGTCCTGGGTGGCGGGGACGACGCCGGCGGCCGGGTCGGCGACGGCAACGCCGCTGGCGACGGTGGCGACCGAGGTGGCGATCGCGGCGGCGGCGAGCAGCTTGGCAGCGGTCTTGCGCATGTTCCTGTTCCTCCGGTGGGAGAGACGTACATCGCTTGCCCGGGTACTGGTCGTCAGTCCCGGGGCCGTGAGCCGCGTCCGCGGCGGCCCGTTCCGGCAGTGCCGATCCTGTCGGTCGGCCCGGTTCCGTCGAAAGGGCGGACGGTCGCCCCGGGCGATTGTCGATTTCTCGGTTCGGAGAGGTTTAGCAACAGGTCAGCACGGCCGCGGAGGGGTGGAAATCCGCAGGTCAGAGGCCGGTGACGTTCTTCTCCAGGTGGCGGCTCGGGGGTTTGCCGGATACCTGCGCTTCACCGGAAGAGGGGGAAGGGCCGGTCCGCGCCGCGGGGGCAACGCGAGAAGCCGCCCGAAGGCGGCTGGGGGCGGCGGCGGACGGATCGTCAGAAGGGCCAGGCGTCGTCGCGCCCCGGACGGCGCAACTCCTGCCCCAGGCGCTGGAGTCCGGTGAGGAAGCCGGTGACGCCGGCCTGGCACTGGTCGCGCCGCAGGTACCCGCGGGCGCTGCGGGCCACCGGTCCGGCCGCGTCGGCGGCGCCCGGGCGGGTGCTGCGCACCGGCAGGTACGCCGTCCACACCCACAGGCGGGCCTCGGACTGGCCGACGGTACATCGCAGCGCGGCCCGCTCGATGATCAACTCTCGGACGGCTTCGGCGAGTTCCGCCTCGCCCCGGTAGGTGCGCACGCCGACGCCGAGCTGCCGCCCGTTGGCCGCGCGCAGCGTCCAGGACAGCGAGCGGTCACCGACCGGGACGGTCAGCAGGCGCGGCCCGCGCCGGTCAGCGGACATCGGACGTTCTCAACGACGGCCCCCGTTCGGAGAGTTCGGGGCGCTCCAGGGCCGGCTGCTTGGCCAGCAGCACGACGAAGCGCCGGAAGGCGTTCTGGCAGGTGGCGTACCGCTCGTAGGCGCGACTGGACCGCACCTCCGGCAGGCTGCGCGACCCGGGGACCACCCAGATCCAGCCGATGCCGTCCCGCACGTGCGTGATCCGGGCGGTGAGCCCCTCCGCGCCGACCCGTAAGCCGTCGAAGCCGCGCTCCGCCTCCCCGGCCGTTTCGTACGCGGCCGGAGTGACGGCCACGACGCGGCCGTTCGGCGCCTTCAACTGCCAGCGATACCGCCCGTCCGGTGCCCGTTCGGCCCGGAATCCCCCTCGACTTGCCCCTGCTGCGGTGTGACCGCGGCCCGACGCGTCCACTGCTCCCCCACAGTCCGGTACCTCTCCGAGACGGGAGTAAAGCTATGTGTGCACACGAGAGCGCCGGAAGGCCACGAAATGCACAACTTGCTCCGTTGGCCGGGAAGTTCTCCCTCGTTAAACTTTCACCGAGTGCACACCAACCGCGCGCCAACCAATCCCGGCGTGGATCCTCCCCGTTCACGAACCGTTCGAAGACGGGTGGGTTTGACCCGATCATCCCACCGGACGTTCAGAGCCGCGCCGTCCACCGCACCCGGGTGCCCCGGCCGTGCGGCCCGGGCTCGTGCCAGGCGTCGCCGCCGAGCGCCTCGGCGCGCCGGGCCAGGTTCCGCAGACCGCTGCGCCGCCCGCCCTCGGGGATGCCGATGCCGTCGTCGGTGACGGTCAGCAGGACGCCGGGGCGCCCGCCCCGGTCCAGCGACTCCGGGTCGCCGCCGACCGGACGGCCGCCGTCGTCCAGGTGCACGGTCGCGTCCAGCTCGACACCGACCCGGGAGGCCCGGGCGTGCCGCGCCGTGTTGGAAAGCATCTCCCGCAGCGCGGCCAGCAGTTGACGGCTCGTCTTCTCGCCGACCAGGCTCTCCACCGGGCCGACGAAGGAGACCGAGGGCTTGAATCCGAGCGCCGCCGCGGTCTGGCTGCACTCGCGCAGCACCCTGGTCCGCAGGGTGTCGGGCGCGTCGCCGTGGTTGTCGTGCTGCAGCGCGTAGATGGTGGTGCGGACCTCCTGGATGGTGGCGTCCAGCTCGTCCACCGCCTCGCCGATGCGGACCTTCACCTCCGGGACGATGGCGCGCCGGGCCGCGCCCTCCAGCATCATGCCGGTGGCGAAGAGCCGCTGGATGACCAGGTCGTGGAGGTCCCGGGCGATCCGGTCGCGGTCCTGGAAGACGGCGAGCCGCTGCTGGTCGCGCTGGCCCTCCGCGAGCCGCAGCGCGAGCGCGGCCTGCGAGGCGAAGGTCTCGGCGAGCTGCTTCTCGGCCCCGGAGAACGGCACGGCGCCGCGCGGGCGCCAGACGCAGAGCCCGCCGAGCACCCGGCCGGCGGCGACCATCGGCACGGCCAGCGAGGGGCCGAAGCTGCGGGCGAGCCGCATCACCACGGTCGGGTCGGTGGACATGTCGTCGAGGTGGACGCTCTCCCCCTGGAGCAGCCGGGAGGCGAAGCTGGCCGGCGGCAGCAGCTCGCCGCGCACGAACTCGGCGGCCTCCCCGGAGGCGTGGGCGACCCGCATCCGGACGGTGCCGGCGTCGCCGTCCGCGACCGGCAGCAGGATCATGCCCAGCGCGGCGTCCGCCAGCTCCCGGACCTGCTCGGCGGCGACGGTGAGCGCCACCTGCGCCTCGTCGGTGGAGAGCAGCGCGGTGGTGACGGCGGACGCGCCGGCGATCCACCGCTCCCGGCGCCGGCCCTCCTCGTAGAGGCGGGAGTTCTCGATCGCGACCCCGGCCGCGGCGGCGAGCGCGTGCACCACCTGCTCGTCCTCCGGGGTGAAGGCGCCGCCGCCGCGCTTCTCGGTGAGGTAGAGGTTGCCGAACACCTCGTCGCGGATCCGGATCGGCTCGCCCAGGAAGGTCCTCATGCACGGGTGGTGCGGGGGGAAGCCGTAGGAGCGCGGGTCGGCGGTGAGGTCGGTGAGCCGCAGCGGCTCGGGCCGGTCGATCAGCGCGCCGAGGATGCCCCGGCCGACCGGCAGTTCGCCGATCTCGGCGGCCAGCGCGTCGTCCACCCCGACGTGGATGAAGTCGGAGAGGCCCTGCCCGCCCGGCGCGATCACCCCGAGCGCCGCGTAGCGGGCGTCCACCAGCTCGGCGGCGCCGGTGGCGATCCGGTGCAGGGTGGCGTGCAGGTCCAGCCCGGCGCCGACCGAGACGACCGCCTCCAGCAGCCGCTGCATCCGGTCGGTGACGGCGGCGGCGGACTGCAGCCGCTCGGACACCTCGGTGACCAGCGTGTCCAGCCCGAGCGAGGAGATCTCGGGCACCCGGTGCGGCGCCGGGTCGGGCTCCGGCTCACCGGGGGTGGCGGGGTCGGGCAGGTCTGGCGTGGGGTCCATGAGGAAGAGCGTAGTTTGTACGGTTTTCGACAGAAGTAACGACGCGACCGGCCGGCGGGGCTCCGGGCGGCCCGGCTAACCGACCGCGAGCGGCAGCCCGTCGGTCTCGCGCTCGCGGTCGTGCATCGCGCGCAGCCGGCCGGCCGGGCGGGCCAGCAGCTCGGACCAGCGGCCGCGCTCCACCACCCGGCCGGCGTCCAGGACGAGCACCTCGTCGACGGTGGTGTCGTCGAGACCGGCCAGGCGGTGGGTGATGAGCATGGTGGTGCGGCCCGCGGTGGCGGTGAGCAGGTCGGCGGTGAGGGCGTCGGCGGTCGGCAGGTCGAGGTGTTCGGCGGGCTCGTCCAGGACGAGCACCGGGAAGTCGGCGAGCAGCGCCCGGGCGAGCGCGAGCCGCTGGCGCTGGCCGCCGGAGAGGCGGGCGCCGTGCTCGCCGACCATGGTGTCCAGGCCGTCCGGCAGAGTCTCGGTGAAGTCCAGCAGCCGGGCGGCGGCGAGCGCGGCGCGCAGCTCGTCCTCCCCCGCGTCCGGCCGGGCGAGGCGGAGGTTCTCGCGCAGCGAGCTGTCGAAGACGTGCGCGTCCTGGGCGCAGAGCCCGACCACCCGGCGGACGTCCTCCCCGGCGAGCTCCCGGCTGTCCACCGCCTGTGGGCGGCCGGCGGCGAGCACGACGCTCCCGGCGTCCTGGTCGAGGAAGCGCAGCAGCGTCTGCGCGAGGGTGGTCTTGCCGGAGCCGGACGGGCCGACCACGGCGATCCTGCGGCCCGCGACGAGGTCGAGGTCGACCCCGGCCAGTGCGGCGGCGTCCTGTCCGGGGTGGCGGGCGGTCAGCCCGCGGACCGCGATCGGCAGCGGCTGCTCGGGCAGGGCCTTCGGTGCGGTGGGTTCGGCGACGGCGGCGGGCGCGTCCAGCACCTCGGCGAGCCGCGCCGAGGCGGCCTGGCTGCGCCGCCGGGCCTGGACCGCGAGCGGCATGCCGGTGACGGCCTCGAAGGCGGCCAGCGGGGTGAGCACGACCACGGCCAGGCAGACCGGGGCGAGGGCGCCGGACTCGACGCCGCGCAGGCCGACGGCCGCGGCGGCGGCCACGGTGAGGCCGGTGAGCAGGGTGATCAGCCCGGTGCCGAGCGCGGCGGTGGCGGCCGAGCGGGCGGCCAGGGCGGTCAGCGCGGTGTCGGCGGCGCGGACGGCGGCGAGCCGGCCGGGCAGCGCGCCGGCCACGGTGAGCTCGGCCGTCCCGCTGAACGCGTCCAGCACGGTGGTGGCGAGCCGTCCGCGCGCCGGGGCCTGGCGGCGTTCGTCGGCGGCCGACCAGCGGGCGGCCAGCGCGGGCACCACCAGGCCGGCGAGCAGCAGGCCGGCGCCGAGCACCAGCCCGGCGGCGGGCAGGAAGGCGCCCATGGCGACGGCGGCGGCCAGCGAGACCACCGCGGCCACGGCGGCCGGCAGGCGCCAGCGCAGGTAGTGGTCCTGGACGGCGTCGACGTCGGCGACCAGCCGGGAGAGCAGGTCCCCGCGCCGGAACGCGGGCAGCGCGGCCGGGGCGAGCACGGCGAGCCGGCGGTACACGGCGGCGCGCAGGGTGCCGAGGGTGCGCAGCACGGCGTCGTGCGAGACCAGCCGCTCGGCGTAGCGGAAGACGCTGCGCCCGATGCCGAAGGCGCGCACCGAGGTGACGGCCATCATCAGGTAGAGGACCGGCGGCATCTCGGAGGCGTAGGAGATGAGGTAGCCGGAGGTGGCCATCAGCGCGACGGCGCAGCCGAGGGCGAGCGCGCCGAGCAGGACGGAGAGGGCGAGGCGGGGCCTGACCGCGTCCGGGCCGGGCGCCGGACCGTCCTCGGGCGCCGGCGGCGTGGGTCGGCCGCTGTGCGCCGGGAGCGGGGCGGGGACGGCCGCCGGGGCGGCCGGGGGAGCGGCGGGGCCGTCCAGCCGGACCCGCCGGTCGGCGGCGGCCAGCAGCGCGGGCCGGTGGGCGACCAGCAGGACGGTGCGCGCGGGATCGGCGGCCAGCGCCCGGACGGTGTCCACCACGGCCGCCTCGGAGGCGCCGTCCAGGTGGGCGGTGGGCTCGTCGAGCAGGACGAGCGGTCGGTCGTCGGCGAGCAGCACCCGGGCGAGCGCGAGCCGCTGGCGCTGGCCGGCGGAGAGCCCGGCGCCGTCCTCGCCGAGGACGGTGTCCAGCCGGGTGACGAAGTCGAGGGCGTGCGCGGAGCGCAGCGCCGCCCACAGCCGCTCGTCGGTGGCGTCGGGCCGGTAGAGCCGCAGGTTGTCGGCGACGGTGCCGGCGAACAGGTGCGGGTGCTGCGGCACCCAGGCGATCTGCCGCCGCCAGCTCTCCCGGTCCAGGTCGGCCAGGTCGTGGGTGCGCCCGTCGGCGGCGGTGATCCGGACGGTGCCGGCGTCGGGGGCGGTGAGGCCGAGCAGGACGCCGAGCAGGGTGGACTTGCCGGCGCCGGACGGTCCGGTGAGCGCGACGCTCCCGCCCGGCTCCAGCACCAGCGCGGCGCCGTCGAGGGCGGGCCCGGTGCGGCCGGGGAAGCGCACGGTGAGGCCGTCGGCCGTCACGGTGGCCCCGGCGAGGTCCGGCGCGGGCACCGTGCCGGCGGCCGGCAGCGGGGTCTCCAGCACCTCGAAGATCCGGTCGGCGGCGGTCAGGCCCTCGACGCTGGAGTGGTAGAGCGCGCCGACCTGACGGATCGGGAAGTAGACCTCGGGGGCGAGGATCAGGATCAGCAGCCCGGTCTCCAGGTCGAGGCTGCCGTTCACCAGCCGGAAGCCGATCGAGACGGCGACCAGGGCGACCGAGAGGGTGGAGAGCAGTTCCAGGGCGAAGGAGGAGATGAAGGCGATCCGCAGGGTCCGCAGGGTGGCCCGGCGGTAGTCGGCGGTGATCCGGGCGATGGTCGCGGCCTGGGCGCGGGCCCGGTTGAAGACCTTGAGCGTGGGCAGCCCGGCGACCACGTCCAGGAAGTGGTGGGAGAGCCGGGCGAGGGTGGTCCACTGGCGGTCCATCCGGGCCTGGGTGGCCATCCCGATCAGCACCATGAACAGCGGGATCAGCGGCAGGGTGCCGGCGATGATCGCGGCCGAGGTGGCGTCGGCGCCGACGATCCGCAGCAGCACCGCGACCGGGACGACCACGGCGAGCGCCAGTTGCGGCAGGTAGCGGGCGAAGTAGTCGTCGAGCGCGTCCACGCCGCGGGTGGCGAGGGCGGTGAGTTCGCCGGTGCGCCGGCCCGCCGGGTGGGCCGGGCCGAGCGCGGTGGCGTGGTCGAGCAGCCGGCGCCGCAGGGTGGACTTCACCCGGGCGACGGACCGGTGCGCGGTGAGTTCGGTGAGCCAGCCGACCAGCCCGCGCCCGATCGCGGTGAGCGCCAGCAGCGCCAGCGGCGCGGTGAGCTCGTCGAGCCCGGCCCGCTGCTGGAAGCCGCGGACCACGATCTCGGCGATCAGGCCCGCCTGGGCGACCACCAGGGCCGCGTTCGCGGTGCCCAGGAGGACGGTCCCGGCCAGGAAGGTCCGGGTGGTGCGGGCGTACCCGAGGAGTCGGGGGTCGACCGGCTTCACGGCGTCAGGCCTTGTCGAGGGCGGCGGCCGGGTCGTGCCCGGGGATGTGCTGGACGCCGATCCGCTTGCGGAACACCCAGTACGTCCAGCCCTGGTAGAGCAGCACGATCGGGGTGAAGACCGCGGCCACGATGGTCATCAGCTTGAGCGTGTACGGCGAGGAGGCCGCGTTGCCCACGGTCAGGCTCCAGTCCGGGTTCAGCGTGGACGGCATGACGTCGGGGAAGAGGGCGAGGAAGAGCATGGCGACGGCGGCCACGATCGTCGCGCCCGAGAGGGCGAACGCCCAGCCCTCACGGGCCCGCTGGTTGGCGGCGAGCGCGCCGACCAGGGCGAGCACCGCGGTCACCAGGGCGGCGAGGCTCCAGCCGTTGCCGTGGTCGGCCTGGGTCCAGATCAGGAAGACCGCGGCGAGCACCGCCGTCACCAGTCCGGTCCGCAGCGCGGTGGCCCGGGCCCGCTCGCGGATGTCGCCGACCGTCTTGAGCGCGGCGAACACCGCGCCGTGGAAGGTGAACAGGACGAGCGTCACCAGGCCGCCGAGCAGCGCGTACGGGTTGAGCAGGTCCCAGAGGGTCCCGACGAAGTTCTTCTGCGCGTCGATGTCCACGCCGCGCACGATGTTCGCGAAGGCGACGCCCCAGAGGAAGGACGGGATCAGCGAGGTCCAGAAGATCGCCTCCTCCCAGTTGCGCTGCCAGCGCGGCTCGGGCCGCTTGGCCCGGTACTCGAAGGCGACGCCGCGGACGATCAGGCAGACCAGGATGACCAGCAGCGGGATGTAGAAGCCGCTGAACAGGGTGGCGTACCAGTCCGGGAAGGCCGCGAAGGTGGCGCCGCCGGCGGTCAGCAGCCAGACCTCGTTGCCGTCCCAGACCGGGCCGATGGTGTTGATCAGCACCCGCCGCTCGGAGGTGCCCCGGGCCAGCGTCTTCGTGAGGATGCCGATGCCGAAGTCGAAGCCCTCCAGGAAGAAGTAGCCGATCCAGAGGACGGCGATCAGGACGAACCAGACGTCGTGAAGTTCCATGGTGTGTCGGTCCTATCGATCCTCAGGGGCCTCAGTAGGCGAAGGCGAGCGGCTTGTCGGCGTCGTCCTCCGAGGACGGGCCGCGCAGGGACGGGTCCTTGGCGGGCGGCTGCTCGTCGGTGGCCGGACCGGCCTTGGCGTACTTGACCAGCAGCTTGACCTCGATGACGGCGAGGATCGCGTACAGCGCGGTGAAGGTGGCCAGCGCGCCGATCTGGGTGCCGACGCTGACGTTGGGCGAGACGGCGCTGGCCGTGGTCATCAGGCCGAAGACCGCCCAGGGCTGGCGGCCCATCTCGGTGAAGATCCAGCCGAAGCTGTTGGCGATCAGCGGGAAGCCCATGGTGAGGATGCCGATCCGCCAGCTCCACTTGGTGAGGAACGGGCCCAGCTCGCGCTTCGGGGTGAGCATCAGCCTCGGCACCTCGTCGTCGCCGGTGCGGAACTCCGGTGCCAGGAAGCGCCTCTTGCGGGTGGTCCAGAGGCCGATCAGACCGGCCACGAAGGACGTCATCCCGAAGCCGATCATGAGGCGGAAGCCCCAGTAGGTGACGAAGATGCTCGGGATGTAGTCCTTGGGGTCGCCGCCGTACTTGGCGGCCTCGGCGGCGGCGGTGTCGTTGATGCCGGGGACGGAGGAGCTGAAGTCGCTGTTGGCGAGGAAGGACAGCGCCGCGGGGATCTCCAGCTCGACCGAGTTGTGGCCCTTGCCGACGTCGCCGACCGCGAAGATCGAGAACGGCGCGGGGGCCTTGGTGTCCCAGAGCGCCTCGGCGGCGGCCATCTTCATCGGCTGCTGGCGGAACATGACCTTGGCGAGCTGGTCGCCGCTGAGCGCCGTGCCGAGGCCGGCGATGACGGCGAGGACCAGGCCCAGCCGCAGCGAGGTGCGCATCGCGGCGACCCGCTTGGGGTTGGCGCTCGCGGGCTTGCGCTTGGCCTTCCACAGGTGGAAGGAGGCGATGCCGACCACGAACGCGGCGCCGGTGAGGAAGGCGGCGGTCAGGGTGTGCAGGACGACGGTGACGGTGGTGTCCTGGAACAGCACCCGCGCGATGTCGTTGAGCTGCGCCTTCCCGGTGACCGGGTCGATCGCGTAGCCGACCGGGTGCTGCATCCAGGAGTTCGCCGCCAGGATGAAGTAGGCGGAGAGCACGGTGCCGAGCGCGACCATCCAGATGCAGGCGCAGTGCAGCTTCCTGGGCAGCTTGTCCCAGCCGAAGATCCACAGGCCGATGAAGGTCGACTCGAAGAAGAAGGCGATCAGCGCCTCCATCGCGAGCGGGGCGCCGAAGACGTCACCGACGAAGCGGGAGTAGTCGGACCAGTTCATGCCGAACTGGAACTCCTGCACGATGCCGGTGACCACGCCCATCGCGATGTTGATCAGGAAGAGCTTGCCCCAGAACTTGGTGGCGTGGAAGTACTTCTCCTTGTTCGTCCGCACCCACGCGGTCTCCAGCCCGGCGACGATCGCCGCGAGGCTGATGGTCAGCGGGACGAAGAGGAAGTGGTAGACGGTGGTGATGCCGAATTGCCATCGCGCGATGGTCTCGTGAGCGATTGCCAGTTCCACGGCGCCCTCTCTCCCAACCGACCCTGTTGAGTCACATTTCGGACAAACTACTCGATAAGCCGGGGACCGTCGCCCAAGCGCACAGGCTTGTCCGCTTGTGAACGTGAACACGTTCACAAGCATCAGTATCCACCACTCTTACAGGCGATTCACCGGCGGGGTGGGGTTTGACCGGCAGCGATGCCGTGCGCACAGTCTGCGAAGGGGGGCCGGGAACAGCAACGAGCAGCGGGGCGGGTGGGCCGGAGAATGTGGACGATCCGTAGCATTGACAGCCATCGATCCTCCAGGTCGGCCTGTTCTGGCCGATGGAAAGCTCCCGCCCCGGGGAGGTGCTCCGGGTGTGCCAGACTCCGCCCCGTGCGAACAATCGTCGAAGCGATGGCCGGCCGGCTGGCCGGTGTGCCGGGAGTGGTCGGCGTGGTGCTCGGCGGCAGCCGGGCCCGGGGCGAGCACCGGCCGGACTCGGACTGGGACCTCGGCCTCTACTACCGCGGCGCCCCCGACCTCGACGCCCTGCGCGAGGTGGCCGGACCGGGCGTCGAGGTGGCCGGACCCGGCGGCTGGGGGCCGTGGGTCGACGGCGGGGCCTGGCTCACCGTCGAGGGCCTCGGCCGGGTGGACTGGATCCTGCGCGACCTCGACCGGGTCGACCGGGTCCGGGCCGACTGCCTGGCCGGCCGCTACGAGGTGGGGATCCAGGCCGGGCACCCGCTCGGCTTCTGGTCGCCCTGCTACGTCGGGGAACTGGCGCTCGGCCGCGTCCTCGCCGACCCGTCCGGCGAGCTGGCCGAGCGCCGGGCCGCGTACGCCGGCTACCCGGAGCCGCTGCGGGCCGCGCTGATGGCGAGCACCTGGGAGGCCGGCTTCCTGCTCGACGGCGCCGCCAAGGGCGCGGCCCGCGGCGACACCCTGTACGTCGTGCTCTGCCTCTCCCGCGCCGTCGGCATCCTGGTGCAGGCGCTGTACGCGGCCGACCGGCGCTGGTGCCTCAACGAGAAGGGCGCCCTCGCCGTCGCCGGGGAACTGCCCGCCGCTCCGGCCGGCTTCGGCCCGCGCGCCCGCGCCCTGCTCGCCGCCCCCGGCGACGGGCCCGCGGCGCTCACCGCCACCGTGGCCGCGGCCCGCTCCCTGGTCGCCGACACCGAGGCGGCGCTGCGGGCCGCCTGACGGTCCGTCCGGCGGATGGTTCGGCGGGCGGTTCGGCCGGCGGTCCGGCAGGTCGTCCGAGGGCCGGGCACGGCTACGCCCGCCCGAGGAGCTGGGTGCCGGGAGCGGAGGGGGCGCGGGCGGTGAAGTAGTCGACGAAGCCGCGCAGGAACTCCGCCACGGTGATCACGCCGTCCCCGTCGGTGTCCAGCTGGCGGAAGCCGTGCGAGAGTTCGGCCGGATGCACCCGCCGGCCGTCGAACAGCACCCGGTACTCGGCGAAGTCCATCAGACCGTCCCCGTCGGCGTCGGCCGCCTCGAACACCGCCCGCAGCGCGGGCAGCAGGCCGCCCTCCAGGTACGCCGGGTCGCGGTCGCAGCCGGCCAGCGTCGCGGCGACGTACTCGGCCCGGCCGATCCGGCCGTCGCCGTCGGTGTCCATGGTCGCCCGCAGCTGCTCCCACCACGCCTCGAACGCGGCGTGCACCCGGGCCTCGCCGGCCTCGGAGAGCTCCAGCTGCCAGCAGACGTTGTGCGCCATGCACGCGAAGTCGCGGACCGTGAGGTGACCGTCCCCAGTCTGGTCCAGGACCTCCCGGAAGAACCGTTCCAGCCGGGGCGGCCGGGTGTCCTGGCGCGGCATCCGCCGGGGCCGGGACGGCGGGCGCACACCGGGGGCGCGGTAGCGGTAGCGGTCCGGCAGCCCGGTCAGCACCGCCCGGCCGCCGCGGTGCAGCACCCGGGACAGCACCGCCCCGCGGCGGGTGGGGACCAGCCCGAACCGCTCGCGGTACACCGCCGGGAGGTCCGCGACGGTCAGCTCGGTGACCACCCGGGCCACCACCGACCGCAGCACCCGCCAGCCGGCCGGCCCGAGGAAGCGCAGCCGGCGCGGACAGGGCGCCTCGTGCAGGAAGTCGTACAGCAGGTGCCGCGCCGCCCCGGTGAACTCCAGCCGCTCGGCGGTGGTCCGCCGCAGGTAGCCGGGCAGCTCGGCGGCGGTCGCGGGCAACTCCCCCGCCGGCAGCCCGAACACCGCCGCGATCTCGGCGAACTCCCGGTACAGCGCCTCCAGTTCCTCCGCCGAGTACGGCCGGCCGCTCAGCTCCCGCATGGCGGCGACCGCTTCGAAGAGGGTGAGGAGCACCCAGGCCCGGGTGGCGGGGTCGCGGGCGTCGTACTCCCGGCCGTCCTCGGCGGTGCCGTGGATCCGCCGGTGCGCCCGGTCGAGCCGCTGGACCTCGCGCCAGAGCTGCTCCTGGTCGGCCTGGAAGAGCCGCTGCCCGCTGCCGAGGGTGTGCTCGATCCGGCGCCAGGGGTGGCCGCGGTAGGCGGAGTGCTCCGCCATCCCGGCCGCGACCACCGGATGCGAGGCCTGGAGCACCAGCAGCCGCCAGGCGACGAGCACGATCCGCCACTCCGAGAGGTCCCGTCGGAAGGACACCTCGGGACGTGGTGCTGACGCTGTCATCCGGACCTCGCCTGGGAGTTGTGGAACCTTCGCGTACGGGCGTGGCTGTTCCCGGCCGGCCGGCGGGGAAACCAGACGCGGGATTGATCAGACGGTCCTACCGGGCGGGCGCCTTCAGCTCGGCGAGGTCCGCGAGGTCCCCCGCGTCCAGGCGCAGCGAGGCGGCGGCCACGTTCTCCTCCAGGTGCGCCGGCGAGGAGGTGCCCGGGATGGCGAGGACCGCCGGCGAGAGGGCGAGCAGCCAGGCCACCATCACCTGGGCCCGGGTGGCGCCGTGCCGCTCGGCGACCCGGCGCAGGGCGGGGTGGTCGGGCACGCCGCTGCCGCCCAGCGGGTAGAACGGCACGAAGGCGGTGCCGCGCCCGGTGCAGTCGGCCAGCAGCCGGTCGTCGGCCTCGTCGTGCTCCAGCACGCTGAACCTGTTCTGCACCGCGACCACCGGGGCGATCGCCCGTGCCTCGGCGAGCTGGGCCGCGTTCACGTTGCTGACGCCGAGCCGGCGGATCAGCCCCTCCTCGCGCAACTCGGCCAGCGCGGCGAAGGGTTCGGCGATCGAGGACTGGCTGGGCAGCCGGCGCAGGTAGACCAGGTCGAGGTGGTCCACACCGAGCTCGCGCAGATTGCGGTGGACGGCCGCGCGCAGGGCGTCCCGGTCGGCCGGGTCCATCCAGCCGCCGTCCGGCTCGCGGCCGGGGCCGACCTTGGTCGCGATCACCAGGCCGTCCCGGTACGGGTGCAGGGCCCGCCGGATCAGGTCGTTGGCGGAGACGTCGCGGAAGAAGTAGAACCAGGCGGTGTCGATGTGGTCGACGCCCAGCTCCACCGCCCGGCGCAGCACCCGCAGGCTCTGCTCCGGGTCGCAGGCGGGGCCCTCCCAGTCCCGCGAGGGCAACTTCATCGCGCCGAACCCCATCCGGGACACCGGCTGTTCACCACCGAGCAGGAAGGTACCGGCCGCACCGGCGGAGGGGACGGGAGCAGGGGCATGAGGAGTCGTCATGATCCCTATCCTCGCCCAGGGACTCCCGGACGAGAAGGTCAGTCCTGTCGGCCCCCGGTGATCGCCGGACCGATCGCGAACCCCTTCGCGGGTCCCTCCGGGATCACCGCCTCCGCGCCGTAGGGCGTCCGCTCCGATCGGGCGTAGGCGCCGCGCTCCGGGTCGGGACCGGTGAGGACGGTGACGGCGCCGCCGTCGTCGTAGTCGTCGATGATCACGTGGACGGGGATGCCGGCGGTCGCGTAGGCGCGGTGCTTGAGAACGCGGTCGCGCTGGCGGTTCTTGTGTCCGGGCGAGACGGTCTCGACCATCATGGCGACGCCGGAGGCAAGGATCCCCAGGCCCTCGGGATGCACGATCTCCTCGAGGTCGTCCGGCGCCACGTAGACGTCGGGAATCGTGACCTTGAGGCCGCTGATGACATTCCCGTCGTTCCCCGGAGCCCACCCGGTGCCCCGCAGATGGTCATGGAGGGCGAGGAACATCCGCCGGTTGATCATCATGTGCCGGGCCCCGCCTGCAGGTGACATCTCGATGGCTCCTTCGATGATCTCCGCGTGGAAGCCCTCGGGGACCTCCATCGCCTTCCACACCTGCCACAGCGCCTGGTCCAGGTCCACGACGGTCTCCTCGGCTACGAGCGCGAACATTGAGACACCCCTCATTCCCGTCCAGTGTGATCAGCCTGCGCAGTACCGCACAAGCCACGGCCGTACCCTCACACGCCGACGGCGGATGGCGGGGGTGATGCATCGAGGTTCACTCGATCAGGGGGTTTCAGCGCTGGTGGGGAAGTTCGAGGCGGAAGGTGGCTCCGGTGCCGGGGGTGGTGTGGAGGGTGAGGGCGCCGCCGTGGGCGTGGGTGAGGGCGGTGGCGATGGCGAGGCCGAGGCCGGCGCCGCCGCGGCGGTCGTGGCGGCTGCGGGAGGCGTCCACGCGGTAGAAGCGGTGGAAGACCAGGGCGGCCTGGTCGGCGGTGAGACCGGGGCCGGAGTCGGCGACCTCCAGCAGGCAGAGGCCGTCGCCGGTGCCCACGCCGATCCGCACCGGGGTGCCGGACGGGGTGTGCTTGACGGCGTTGCCGACCAGGTTGGTGACCACCTGGCGCAGCCGCGCCTCGTCGCCGAGCACCGGCGCGGGCCCGGGCGGGCCACTGCCGTCCGGGCCGGTGAGGGCGACCGGGCGGCTCGGGTCGAGCGCGACGAGGTCGTGCAGGGCGTCCGCGGCGAGCGTGCGCAGGTCCATCGGGGCGAGGTCGAGCGGGCGCTCCTCGTCGAGCCGGGCGAGCACCAGCAGGTCCTCGACCAGCGCGCCCATCCGCACCGCCTCGTTCTCGATCCGGCCCATGGTGCGCCGCACGTCGGCCTCGGTCGGCAGGGCGCCCATCCGGTACAGCTCGGCGAAACCGCGGATGCCGGCCAGCGGGGTGCGCAGTTCGTGCGAGGCGTCCGCGACGAACCGCCGCATCCGGGCCTCGGACTCCGCGCGGGCGGCGAACGCGGACTCGATCTGCGCCAGCATGCCGTTCAGCGCGGTGGAGAGCCGGCCGACCTCGGTGTGCGGCGGGAGGGCCGGCATCCGGTGGGAGAGCTCCCCGGCGGCGATCCGCTGGGCGCCCTCCTCGATCCGGCGCAGCGGCCGCAGGCCGGCCCGCACGGCGAAGAAGCCGAGCGCGGCGATCAGCACCAGGACGGCGCCGCCGATGCCGAGGAAGGCGGTGCGCAGCCGCTCGACGGTGCCGTCGACGTCCTCCCGGGAGACGGCGACCATCACGTACGCGGAGGCGGGCGCGGGCGCGGCGAAGGGGCCGGCCACCGGGGTGCTCTGCCGCTGCAGCGGCACGACCAGGACCCGCCAGCGGTCCCGGCCGCCGCGCTGGTCGGGCAGGTCGAAGGGGGTGCCGGCCTCGACCCGGGCCGGGTCGAAGCCGGCCAGCTGCGGCGCCGGGTCGTTGTCGGAGACCGGCTGGCGCACCGCGAACTGCACCTTGCCGTCGGCGGACAGGTACTGGACCAGGTACTGGCTGGGCAGCGCGGCCAGGTACTGCGTGCGCTTGCCGCCCATCGACGGCTGCTGCTGTTGCTTGGCGTCCGGCCAGTTGAGCCGGGACGGGGCGCGGTGGGCGAGCGACTCGCCGTAGCGCTCCAGCTGTTCGTCGAGCCGCTGCACCAGCTGGTGGCGGACGGTGCCGAGCACCACGGTGTCGCTGACCACCAGTCCGGTGGCGACCAGGGCGAGCGCGAGCACCAGGAGCCGGGCGCGCAGCGACAGCCGGCCGCGGCGGCGCGCCGGGTCGGGCTCCGCCGTGGCCGGTCCTGCGGTGGCCGGCTCTGCCGTGGCCGGTTCTGCGGCGGTCAACTCGGTGCTGCTCAGCTCTGCGGCGGGCGGCGCAGGGCGTAGCCGATGCCGCGCACGGTGTGGATCAGCTTGGGCCCGTGCGCCGGGCCGGAGTCGAGCTTGCGGCGCAGGTAGGAGATGTAGGACTCGACGATCGAGAGGTCGCCGCCGAAGTCGTAGGCCCAGACGTGGTCGAGGATCTGCGCCTTGGAGACCACCCGGCCGACGTTGGCCATCAGGTAGTGCAACAGCTTGAACTCGGTCGGGGAGAGCGCGACGACGCTGCCGCCCCGGGTGACCTCGTGGGCTATCGGGTCGAGGACGAGGTCGGCGACGATCAGCCGGCCGTCCTCGGCCGGCCCGCCGGAGCGGCGCAGGATGGCGCGGATCCGGGCGATCAGCTCCTCCAGGCTGAACGGCTTGGTCACGTAGTCGTCGGCTCCCGCGGCGAGGCCCTGGACCTTGTCGCCGACGCCGTCCTTGGCGGTGAGGAAGAGCACCGGCAGGTGGTCGCCGGGGTGGCCGTGGGAGGGGCCGGCGATGAGGCCGCGGCTGGTCTGCTCGCGCAGCCGCTCGACGATGGTGAAGCCGTCGAGGTCCGGCAGCATCACGT
Organism: Kitasatospora sp. NPDC002551; assembly: GCF_040296005.1. Lineage (NCBI taxonomy): Bacteria > Bacillati > Actinomycetota > Actinomycetes > Kitasatosporales > Streptomycetaceae > Kitasatospora > Kitasatospora sp. NPDC002551. The sequence continues at coordinate 231,656 of NZ_JBEOWI010000003.1, forward strand.
CGAGGACGACCAGGTCCGGGCGGTCGGCGGCGATCAGGCGCAGCGCCTCGGCCCCGGTCGCGGCGGAGGCCACCCGGAAGCCGGAGAAGCGGAGCGAGGCGGACAGCAGCTCGCGGATGTTCGGTTCGTCGTCGACGACGAGGAGGAAGGCCTCCCCCGGGCCGCCGTTGCTCACCGCCGGGGTTCCTGGTGTCGACACAGTGCCTTGCACGGGGGTTCCGCCTCCCGGTCGGACGATGGCGTTTCAGCTCGAGGCTAGCCCGGGGAGGGTATGGGCCATCGATGAATGTTGGATTAACACCTTATCGGGCGGTTTTGTACGGACGGACCCACGGGGCGGGCGTGGGTGGTGTGCGCACGGCTCCGGCGGCGGGCCGGGGCGGCGGCACCGGGCCCTCCCCCGCAAACGCCGCGGCGGAGCGGGCGGCCCCACCGGGCCGGCCACGCTCCGCCGCGGACGCGGGTCGGGCTACAGCTCCTTGCGGAACGCCTCCGCCACCGCGAGGAAGATCGAGTTGCCCTCGACCTCGCCGATCGAGATCCGCACGCCCTCGGGGAACGGGCGGACGATCACGCCGGCCGCGGCGCACGCCGCCGCGAAGTCCTGCGAGCGCTCGCCCAGCTCCAGCCAGACGAAGTTGGCCTGCGAGTCCGGGATCTCCCAGCCCTGGGCGCGCAGAGCGGCGACCACCCGGCCCCGCTCCTCGACCAGCGCGTCCACCCGGACCATCAGGGCGTCCTCGGCGCGCAGCGAGGCGACGGCCGCGTCCTGGGCGAGCTGGGTGACGCCGAACGGCACCGCGGTCTTGCGCAGGGCGTTGGCCACCGGCTCGTGCGCGATCGCGAAGCCGACCCGCATCCCGGCCAGGCCGTAGGCCTTGGAGAAGGTCCGCAGCACGCAGACGTTCGGGCGGTCGCGGTAGAGGTCGATGCCGTTGGGCACCTCGGGGTCGCGGATGAACTCGATGTACGCCTCGTCGATGACGATCAGCACGTCCGCCGGGGCGGCGTCCAGGAAGCGCTCCAGCTCGGCGCGGTGGATCACGTTGCCGGTGGGGTTGTTGGGGTTGCAGACGAAGATCAGCCGGGTCCGCTCGGTGACCGCGGCGAGCATCGCGTCCAGGTCGTGGTCGCCACCGGCGGTGAGCGGCACCGGGACGGGGGTCGCGCCGGCGACCTGGGTGATGATCGGGTAGGCCTCGAAGGAGCGCCAGGCGAAGATCACCTCGTCGCCGGGGCCGGCGGTGGCGAGGATCAGCGACTGGGCGACGCCGACCGAGCCGGTGCCGGTGGCGATGTGCTCGGCCGGCACGCCGAAGCGCTCGGCCAGCACGGCGGTCAGCTCGGTGACGGCCATGTCCGGGTAGCGGTTGAGCTTGCCGGCCGCCGCGACCGCCGCCTCGAGCACGCCGGGGAGCGGCTCGTAGGGGTTCTCGTTGGACGACAGCTTGTACGCGTCGGCGCCGGCGGGCTTGCCCGGCTTGTAGGTGGGGATGCCGTCCAGGGTCGGCCTGAGGCGGGGGCCCTGTGCTGCGGTCACGGTCGCTCTCCTTCTGTCATTCCGCTGCGTTCGCCCGCCACGGTCGGGATCGCCGCCGTGCCCGGGAATCGGAACGCACCCGGTCCACCCCGGTCGGGTGCCCTGAACGATACCGACCCCACTCACCCGTAGGAGTGAGATGCCCGGTCGGGTTACACGTGCAGATCAGCCATTCTGCCGGGTTCCTTTGGCACATGTCAGAGGTAAACCGGCTGGTTTCGTGCGGGGATCGAAGGGGCGCACACGGGCTCACTCGTGGAGAAACGTATCTCCACAGGCTCCCAATGCGCCGGTCACAGACCCTTGTCAGGAGCCATACGATCGGTCCGCCATGACAGCAGCAGCCAACCAGAGCGGTCGGCGACCCACCACCTCACGGCGTCTGGAGCGGGCCGGCATCCGGGATGTGGCAGCAGCCGCCGGAGTGTCGATCACCACCGTCTCCGACGCGCTGAACGGGAAGGGCCGCCTGCCCGACGAGACCAGAAGCCGGGTGCGCGAAGTCGCCGAGCGCCTCGGTTACCGCCCCTCGGCGGCCGCACGGACCCTGCGCACCGGACGGTCCGGACTGATCGGTCTGACCGTCACCACCTACGGCGAAGAGCCGTTCACCTTCACCGAGTTCGCCTACTTCGCCGAGATGGCCCGGGCCGCCACCAGCGCCGCCCTGGGCCGCGGCTACGCGCTGGTGGTGCTGCCCGCCTCCTCCCGGCACGACGTCTGGGGCAACATCGCCCTGGACGGCACCGTGGTGATCGACCCGCCCGACCAGGACCCGCTGGTCAGCGAGCTGTACCGGTCCGGCGTCCCGGTGGTCAGCGACGGCAAGCCCGGCAACTGCCCGGTCACCGCCTGGGTCGACAACGACCACGAGGCCGCCGTGCTCGGCATCCTCGACCACCTCTCCGAGGCCGGCGCCCGCCGGATCGGCCTGCTCACCGGCACCAGCACCGACACCTACACCCGGCTCTCCACCGAGGCCTACCTCGGCTGGTGCGCCAAGGTCGGCCAGGAGCCGGTCTACGAGACCTACCCCGCGCACGACCCGGCCTCCGGCGCCGTCGCCGCCGACCGGCTGCTCGCCCGCCCCGACCGCCCGGACGCCGTCTACGGCCTCTTCGACCCCAACGGCACCGACCTGCTCGCCGCCGCCCGCCGCTACGGCCTGCGGGTGCCCGACGACCTCCTGCTGGTCTGCTGCAGCGAGAGCGACGTGTACGCGAGCACCGAGCCGCCCATCACCACCCTGTCGCTCAAACCGCGCCGGATCGGCACCACCGTGGTGAACCTGTTGATCGACGCCATCGAGGGGGTGGACTCCGGCACCGGCGTCGACATCGCCCGGCTCTTCCCGCCCCGCTTCCGCACCGCCGGCACCGGCCCGCCGCCCGGCACCCTGATGCCCACCGAACTCATCGTCCGCGCCTCCTCCCAACGGCGGAGCCCGCGCACCACGGTCAGCCCGCCCCGCCCGCCGGGCGAGGTGTGACCCCGGGCCGCACCCGCCGGGTGTGTGGCCCACCCCCTGCCGAGTCGGGACAAATCGGACCTGACGGACCGACCGGCTGACGCTCCGGAGGATTGGATACCCACCAGGTGACGACGCCGGGAGAGTGGTCTTCCTATGATGGGCGAATGACACCCGAGGACCGCTTCCCCGGGCCTGAACACCCGGACTCAGGCCCACGCCACCAGCCGGACCTCGACGTGCTGCCGTACGGCACCTATTACGAACCGGAACCCGTCGCCGAGTACTCCGGGGGCGGCTACGAGGCCGAGACCTACAGCGGCTACGGCGGCGCCCGCTACCTCGAACAGCACTGGCCGGCCGCCGGCCCCGAGCACGGCCACACCGTGCACGCCCACAACGGCCCCGACGGCCACGCCGGTTACGAGCCGACCCTGCCCGACCACCCGTCCCCCGCGCACGGCGGCCACCCCGGCGCGCAGAGCGACGACCCGCCGACCATCGAGCTCGGCCCCCCGCTGGCCGAACCCGGCCTGCCCTACCACCCGTACCCGGCCCCCGGCCCCGGCGAGCCGCCCGGCCCGCTCTACGTGGTCGGCGACGTGCACGGCTACCTCGACGAGCTCCGCGCCGAGCTGCGCCACCAGGGCCTCATCGACGCCGACGGCCACTGGTCGGCCGGCCGGTCCCGGATCTGGTTCCTCGGGGACTTCACCGACCGGGGCCCGGACGGCATCGGCGTCATCGACCTGGTCATGCAGCTCGCCGCCGAGGCCGCCGCGGCCGGCGGCTACTGCCGTGCCCTGATGGGCAATCACGAACTGCTCTTCCTGGGCGCCGCCAGGTACGGCGACGAACCGGTCCAGTCCACCGCCGGCACCGCCTCCTTCCTCGCCGCCTGGCGGCTCAACGGCGGCCAGCAGAACGACCTGGAACGCCTGGAGGCGCACCACATCAGCTGGCTCTCCCGGCTCCCGGCGATCGCCCTGGAGGACGGCCACCTGCTGCTGCACTCCGACACCACCGCCTACCTGGAGTACGGCGAGTCCATCGCCGAGGTCAACGACGCCGTCCACGACCTGCTCGCGGACGAGGGCGTGGACGAGTGGTGGGACTGCTTCCGCCGGTTCACCAAGCGCTTCGCCTTCCGCGGCGACGCCGGCCCGATGGCCGTCCGCGAGCTGCTGGACACCTACGGCGGCGCGCGCGTGGTGCACGGGCACAGCCCGATCCCGTACCTCACCGGCGCGGTGCACGCCGACGACGGCATGCCGCCGCACGTCCCGGGCCCGTACGTCTACGCCGAGGACCTGGCCGTCGCCATGGACGGCGGCGTGACGATGGAGGGCCGGCTGCTGGTCTCCCGCCTGCCGATCTGACCACTGCGGCCCGCCCCGGAAGGCGCGGGCCTTCCGGGGCGGTACGGGTCGGGCGGCCGGGCCCGGCGGGGGTCAGCCCCGGCGGGCGCGGCGGACCAGCGCGAGGGCGGCGGCGCCGACCGCGAGCAGGGCGGCGGCGATGCCCGCCGGGACGGCGGGGGAGGAGCCGGTGTCGGCCAGCTCGGTCCGGCGGTCCGCCGTCGTGGTCGGGGAGGGCTTGGCCGCGGCCTTGACCACCGTCGGGGTCGCGGTCGGCGAGGCGGCCTTGCTCGGCGCGGCGCTCGGCGCGGCGGCCGTGCTCGGCGCGGCGCTCGGGGTGATGCTCGGGGTGGTGCTGGGCCGGGCGCTCGGCACGGGCGCGTTCGGGTTCACGCAGTCGGGCGCGCCGTCGACGGGGGTGGTGGCGAGCCGCTCGGTGGTCCAGAAGAGCACCGGACCGGCCCCCGGGAAGTAGCCGAAGCCGAGCTTCGGGTCCGAGGGGTCGAGCTTGAAGTTCTTGCCCAGGGTGATCCGGGCGTTGAGCACCTTGTTGTCGACCGGTCCGGTCGCCCACTTCGCCACGTCGACGGTGCCGCCGGTCATGCCGACCGCGCCCAGGTCCACCCGGTGCCAGCTGCCGTCCTTCGGGTCCTGGACGTCCACCTCGGCGTCACAGGCCGCCGGGCCCTCCATCGAACCGACGCCCTGGCCGGCCCAGAGGAAGAAGGAGGCGGTGGTGATGTGCCAGTCGAAGTTGTTCGCGGTCTTGATCGAGACCTTGAACGGGTGCGGCCTGCCGTCCGCCGGGATCGACTTCGGCAGCCCCTCGATGGTCGTGGTGAGGCCGTTGACCCTGACGATCCGGGCGGCCTCCGCCACCCGCTCCGCGACCTGGCCGCCCTGGCTGAACCGGGGGGCGAGGAAGGTCTCGAACCCGATGTCCACCGCCGGGCCCCGGTGCTTCGTCTGAACCACCTTGAAGCGCAGCTTGAAGGTGCGCTCCGCGTGCGGCTGCAGCTCCACGGCGGCACCGGTGACGTCGGCCGCGACGCCCTCGTAGCCGCCGGTCCCGCCGCCCAGGTCCTGGGCCGTCAGCTTCACCGGCTGCCACGCACCGGAGGCACCGTCGGCATACTCCACCACGACCTGGTCCGGGCCGAGCCACTGGGACCCGATCACGATCAGCAGGTGCTCGTCGACGGAGAGCTTGTCGGTGTCGTTCCTGACCGTCACTGACCCTTCGGACCAGCCTCCGCCGGGCTCGACGGAGGCGAGTCCGTCCATCCGGAGGCTGAATGCCCGGTCGCCGCCGGCCGCCTGGGCGGCGGGGGCGGTCAGTGCGATCGGCGACGCGACCAGCGCCGCCGCCATGAGCACATGGCGAATTCTCACATTTACCTCGATGATCCGAAAAGGCCGCGATTCGGGCGGCTACGCGGGGATTCCCCCCACCGCGCGGGCGCAGACTATCCGATGATCATATTGAGATGTTAATGAACTATTTCCCGGCGGGAATTCCATACAAGTCGACAAAAAAGGGGGCTTGATCACGGCGGCCGACCGGCGGATCGTGGAGGACGCCATCCGACCGCGTCCCTCCCCGACTGGAGCCACCATGGCCACCCTCCGCGTGAAGGCCTTCGACCACCTCGTGCTCAACGTCCGCGACGTCGAACGTTCACTGGAGTTCTACAGCGGCCTGCTCGGCCTCGAACCGGTCCGCGTCGACGCATGGCGGGCCGGCGAGGCCCCCTTCCCGTCCATCCGGATCACCCCCGAGACGATCATCGACCTGACCAACCGTCCGCGCGGCGAGTCCAACGTCGACCACATCTGTCTCACCGTCGACCCGCTCGACTGGCAGGAGGTCATCGACTCCGGCGCCTTCACCGTCCTGGAGGGCCCCGTCCCGCGCTACGGCGCCCGCGGCAACGCCAACTCCGTCTACGTCCAGGACCCGGACGGCAACACCGTCGAACTCCGCTGGTACCCCGAGGACGCCGCCTGACGAACGGCTGCCGCTTGCGGGGACCGGCCGGTCCCCGCAAGCGGCAGCCGTCGGGCCGCACCGGACCGTCAGTCGGCCAGCGGGAGGTAGACCTTGTTGCCCTGGGCGGCGAACTCGGCGGACTTCTCGGCCATGCCGGCCAGCGCCTCGGCCCCGTAGGAGGAACCGACCGCCGTCGAACCGTCGCCGTGCTCGTCGCGGATCTTCTGACTGATCTTCATCGAGCAGAACTTCGGGGCGAGACCAGCACCTTGGCGCTGGGCCGGCGCCCCGATCGGCCCGCCCACGCGGCTCAGTGCCAGCGAGTGAACGGGAGACGCCCAGGCCGGCGCCCGCCGCATGGGTGCAACACCCGGAGCGGGGCATCCAGCAGGTCCCCGGCCACGAACCCGGGGTCATCACCCGTGCCGGTCATCCACTCGGCAATCCGGTGGAGGACATCGGCGCACCGTTCGCCGTCGAGCCGCAGAGCCTGTTCGGCACCCGGAAGCGCAATGCGTACCCCGTCGGCGGTCAGCTGGAAATCGCCGAACCAACCTGGCAGGAGGGTGGCCGAGTCGGCGCCGAGCGCGTAGAGGAGAGCGGCCGCAGGACTGGCCCTGCGCGCCGCCGGCGTACACATCCCGTCGAAACCACTGCCGGCCGTCAGAGCCAGGCTTGCGTCCCGCATCGCCTTCGTCGTGGCGGTCTCCGAGTTGGCTCCGTGTACGAAGTCCGCGAACCGGATCCCCGCAGCGGTCGGCAGACGGACCGCAGGATGCCTTGCATCGGGCGCGAGGAGGGTCTCCCCGTCGCAGTCCCGCCGCCACCACGCGAGAGTCTCCGTGTAGCCCGTCGGCTTGCGGAAATCGTCGGCCGTGACGAGGTGCGCGAACCTCCCCGGCAGCGCCGCAGCCTCCTGGTCGGGCACGGCCCCGATGACCCATGCGCCGGTCGAGCCCACCGCTACTTCCGCCTCGCCGCCGCGACGGACAGTACCGGGTCAGGCGGATCAGCCCGCGCACGAGGCCGGGAACACCGATCCGACCGCCGTTGCGGCCAAGGGCGTGGCGCTGTCTCGGAACGGCCTTCCGGCTGTCCGGGACAGCGCCACGTGGTCGAGCGTCAGTCCGTCGGCGGGAAGTGCACCCGCTCCGGACGCGCGCCGCCCATCACGGCGAGGGCTAGTCCCGACGGCGAGCTGCGGCTCGTCCGTTGCGCCTCACGAGGATGAGGATCGAGCCTCCCAGCACGACGGCGGCCGCCGAGCCGACCGCCATGGCGATCGACTTGCCGGAGCCGGTGGCAGCGAGTGCCTGCCCCGACTCGTGCGGACGCACGACCGGCACACCCTGTTCGTGACCGCCCTTGCCGTTGCCGTGGTCGGCCGGAGCGTTGCCGTGGTTGCCTTGGTCCTGCCCGTGTTCACCTTGCTCGTGGCCGCCGTGACCCTGACCGCCGTGACCGCCCGGAGACTGGGGCGGTCCGGCAGGGCCGGGAGGACCGGCAGGACCCGATGGGCCGGCCGGACCAGCAGGACCGGCAGGGCCGGGCGAGCCGTTCGCACCGGGCGAGCCGTTGGCACCAGGCGATCCATTGGCACCAGGCAAGCCGTTAGCGCCCGGCGATCCGTTGGCACCAGGCAAACCGTTGGCACCAGGCGATCCATTGGCACCAGGCAAACCGTTAGCGCCCGGCGAACCGTTGGCACCAGGCAAACCGTTGGTGCCCGGCGAACCGTTGGCACCAGGAGCACCCGGAGCACCGTTGGGGCCAGGAGCCCCGGGAACGCCGGGCGAACCGTTGGCACCGGGAGCGCCGGGAGCGCCGGGAGCACCGTTGGGACCGGGAGCACCCGGAGCGCCCGGGGAGCCCGCCACGCCCGGAGCACCATTGGGGCCGGGTGCACCGGGGGCGCCAGGAGCACCCGGAGCACCGTTGGGGCCGGGCGCACCGGGAGCGCCGGGCGAACCGTTGGCGCCGGGAGCGCCGGGAGCACCGTTGGGACCGGGAGCACCCGGAGCGCCCGGGGAGCCCGCCACGCCCGGAGCACCGTTAGGTCCAGGTGCACCCGGGGAACCCGAGGCACCGGGAGGACCAGCGGGCCCACTCGGTCCAGGGGGGCCGCTCGGTCCGGGCGGGCCGCTCGGTCCGGGCGGGCCGCTCGGTCCGGGCGGCCCGACGGTGCAGGCCGCCCTCGTGATGGTGTTGTCGTCGAGAGTGACGGCGCCGTTGCGCGCCAGGGCGCGGCCTTCGATCACCGAGGCGTGGTTCACGCTGATGGACGTGAGAGCCAGGATGTTGCCCTTGAAGAAGGAGTCGACGTCGATGGTGGCGGAGCTACCGACCTGCCAGAACACATTGCAGGGTTGTGCTCCGTTGACCAGGCTGACGACGCTCGACGGAGCCGTGATGAGGGTGGAGCCGATCTGGAAGATGAAGACGGCGTTCGGGTCGCCCATCGCGTCGAGGGTGACGGTCCCGGTGAGGTTCAGCGACGAACTCGCCTTGTAGACGCCGGGCGTCAGCGTCAGCCCTCCGATGTCGCCGGGCGAGGTCAGGATGGCCGTGGGGGCCCGGCCGGCAGCATCGTTGTAGGCGATGACGAGGTCGGACTGGGCCTGCGCCGCCTGCGCGTCGTTGACGTGCTGAACCCCGTTCACGGTTCCGGGGGAAAACCCGTCACGCTGGTGCCCGGGAAGAGCCCCAGGTCGCCGTTGATGACGCTGGGTCCGGTGTTGGTGACGGTCGAGCCCGCCAGGATCGCATAGCTGGTGTCAGTCCCCAGCCCCACCGGTGCGGTTGCTGCGTGCGCTGGGCTGGCGACCAGGCCGGCCGCCGCGAGCAATGTCAGTCCGGACAGCAGGACGGACGCCCCCGCGAGTCGAGCGCGTCTACGCCCTCGCCCCGGTGGAGCGGACAACATGGCATCGACTGCCATAGGACAGGACCTTTCTTGTCACGTTGAACTCCGTCACCCGAAGTGGGCATGCGGAGCGCTACTGGTGGTTTCCGGTCAGACCTCACGCCCTCGCACTCGCGCCGGAGGGCTTTCGACGAGCGGAGCCGACCAGGACAGGTGATGGAGAGTCACCAACTCACTACACCGTGCAACAACAACATGAAAAGAAGAGAGTGATAAAGATGCAATGGAGTGACACGCCAGCGCCGATCGAGGAACGCCCCCACTCTCGCAGCATCGTTCGCCTACGCACTAAATGCCCGGATCTGCCCTCCCCTGGCAGCCGCCGGCCGCCGCCAGCGCCGTAGCAGTACCGTTCTTTCCTCGTGGCCGCGTCCAGGCCGGTGAATCACGTATCGCCCCGTGATCCCAATCGTTGGCCCGATCATGAACGACCTAACGAATCCGCTGGAAGAGGCGCTCACTACGGCCACCGGTGACGTCGGCACGGTGGCCGAGCGCTGCCGCGCCGCAGGCGGCCTGCTCAGGGTCACTCTGGGTGAACTGCGCGCGGAAGTCGGCTACCGAAGACTCGGCAAGTACGTCCTGGAAGAACTGGCCGAGCGTCTCACCGAAGAGGGGCTCGGCTGGTTCCCGACGTGGCGGCTCTCCCCGAGGGAGAACGGCGAGCCGCGGAAGGATCACGACGTGTGGGTGTTCATCCGGAACGGCGGCCTGCGCTGCCAGATCATCGATGCCATCCAGACCCCCGACGGTTCCGACATCCCAGCGGTCCTGAACGGCCTGCTCAAAGGCCGTCCCCAGGATCTCTCCCCGGAGCGCAAGCTCGGCCTCATTCGCGAAATCCTCGGGCTCTGACCCACACCCGGGAATCCGCCGACCGGATTCCACCTGCACACCCGAACGTTCGCGGCGCTGCGCCGGACACCCTTTCGGGACCCCGGCGCAGCGCCGCGACACCTGCCGTCAGTCCGCCAGCGGGAGGTAGACCCGGTTGCCCTGGGCCTTGAACTCCTCGGACTTGACCTTCATGCCTTCCAGCGCCTCAGCGTCAACGTCGCTGGTCACGACCGCCTTGTCGCCGTACAGCTCTGTGATGCTTTTGCTGATCTTCATCGAGCAGAACTTCGGACCGCACATCGAGCAGAAGTGGGCCGTCTTGGCGGGCTCGGCGGGGAGGGTCTCGTCGTGGAAGTCGCGGGCCGTCTCCGGGTCGAGGGCCAGGTTGAACTGGTCCTCCCAGCGGAACTCGAAGCGGGCGTCGGAGAGGGCGTCGTCCCAGGCCTGGGCGCCGGGGTGGCCCTTGGCGAGGTCGGCGGCGTGGGCGGCGATCTTGTAGGTGATGACGCCGGTCTTCACGTCGTCCCGGTTGGGCAGGCCCAGGTGCTCCTTGGGGGTGACGTAGCAGAGCATCGCGGTGCCCCACCAGGCGATCATCGCCGCGCCGATGCCCGAGGTGATGTGGTCGTAGCCGGGCGCGACGTCGGTGGTGAGCGGGCCCAGGGTGTAGAACGGGGCCTCGTCGCAGATCTCCTTCTGGAGATCCATGTTCTCCTTGATCTTGTGCATCGGGACGTGGCCCGGGCCCTCGATCATCACCTGGACGTCCTTGGCGCGGGCGATCCGGCCCAGCTCGCCCAGCGTCTGCAGCTCGGCGAACTGCGCCTCGTCGTTGGCGTCGGCGATCGATCCGGGGCGCAGGCCGTCACCGAGGGAGAAGGTGACGTCGTAGCGCGCGAGGATGTCGCAGAGCTCCTCGAAGTTGGTGTAGAGGAAGTTCTCCTCGTGGTGCGCCAGGCACCAGGCGGCCATGATCGAGCCGCCGCGCGAGACGATGCCGGTCTTGCGGCGGGCGGTCAGCGGCACGTAGCGCAGCAGCACGCCGGCGTGCACGGTCATGTAGTCGACGCCCTGCTCGCACTGCTCGACGACCGTGTCGCGGTAGACGTCCCAGCTCAGCTCCTCGGCCTTGCCGTCGACCTTCTCCAGCGCCTGGTAGAGCGGCACGGTGCCGATCGGCACGGGGGAGTTGCGCAGGATCCACTCGCGGGTGGTGTGGATGTTGCGGCCGGTGGAGAGGTCCATGACGGTGTCCGCGCCCCAGCGGGTGGCCCAGGTCATCTTCTCCACCTCCTCCTCGATCGAGGAGGTGACGGCGGAGTTGCCGATGTTGGCGTTGATCTTCACCAGGAAGTTGGTGCCGATGACCGCCGGCTCGACCTCCGGGTGGTTCACGTTCACCGGGATGACGGCGCGGCCGCGGGCGACCTCCTCGCGGACGAACTCGGGCGCCAGGCCCTCGCGCAGGGCGACGAACTCCATCTCCGGGGTCACGATGCCGCGCTTGGCGTACCCGAGCTGGGTGACGGCGGCGCCGTCGCGGCCGCGCAGCGGGCGGCGCGGACGGCCGGGGAAGACGGCGTCGAGGTTGCGCAGGTCGCCGCCGCGCGGCGAGGTGTGCCGGATGCCGTCGTCCTCGGGGCGCGCCTCGCGGCCGTCGTACTCCTCGACGTCGCCGCGCTGGCGGATCCAGGCGTCGCGCAGGGCGGGCAGGCCGCGCCGCACGTCGGGTTCGTAGTCCGGGTCGGTGTACGGCCCGGAGGTGTCGTACAGCGGGACGGTCCTCCCGTTGGTGAGCACGACCTCGCGGTACGGCACGCGCAGGTCGGGGCGGGAGCCCTCGCGGTGGGCCTTGCGCCAGGCCGGGGTCGGGTAGCCGGTGCTGGCGCTGGTGACGGCGGCCCCGGGGCCGGACCGGTCCTCGGCGGAACGGGGCTGGGCAGACTGCGGCTGTGCCTCAAAGGTGGTCATCGGACCTACTACTCCCTACGCCGGCATTACCCGGTCAGGTTCCTGCGGTCGACGCAGCCGCCGGTCCGTCCGTCGACGTCCCGTTCAGCGCCCTCTCAGCCCGGTGCTCCGAGCTCCCGCGTCCGCAGGCGGTGTTGCCCGCGCATGACGTCCAACACCGTAGCGAGCCGATCGCCGGAGGTCCAGAGCGGGTCCGGGAGGGGGAACGGCGAGGTCCGGACGGTGAACGGGGGGCGCGCGGGCGCCGCTGCGGGCAGACTGGCCCCGTAGCGGACGAGGCGAGGAGGCCGGTGTGGTCGGGAGCACGGGGCGGGTCACCGGGGCGGTCGGTGCGGGGCTGGTCGGCGAGGTGATGGTGCACGTGCCGGAGCGTCAGGGCACCGAGGCGTTCCTCGCCTACCTGGCCGTGCCCGGCGAGCGGCTGACGGTCGGGACGCCGGTGGTGGTGATCGAGTACCAGCCGCCGAGGACGGTGTACGTGGCGCCGATCGGTCCGTGACACTCCGATGACCCTCCGGTGACGGTCTTGTGACGGACCGTCATGTCACGTCCCTTTCCCCCGATCCGGCCCGGGCGGACAATCCGATTCGGCGCATCTCCTGCGCCGGAAGGGGGAGTTGAACCATGGGACTCGTCATCGCCGGGGCGGTCGCCGCGGCATTGATCATCGGGATCGCGCTCTTCAAACTCATGTGGCGGGTGGCCGAGCCGAACGAGGCGCTGATCATCTCCGGTTCCCGGCACCGCACCGAGGGGGTCGGCGACGGTCTGGGCTTCCGGATCGTCACCGGCCGCGGCACCCTCGTCACCCCCGGCCTGCAGGGGGTCCGGCGGCTGTCGCTGGACCTCAACGAGGCCGAACTGAACGTCGAGTGCGTCACCACGCAGGGCATCCCGGTCCGGGTGAAGGGCGTGGTGATCTTCAAGGTCGGCGACGACGAGGTCTCGATCGCCAACGCCGCCCGCCGCTTCCTGGACCAGCAGAAACTGATCAGCCAGCGCGTCCACAACGTCTTCGCCGGCCACCTGCGCTCGATCGTCGGCGGGCTCACCGTCGAGGACATGATCCGCGACCGCGAGCGGCTCACCGGCGAGACCAGGGCCGCCTCCGGGCTGGAGATGGAGAAGCTCGGACTGATCATCGACACCCTGCAGATCCAGGAGATCATCGACCCGACCGGCTACATCAAGAACCTCGCCATCCCGCACGCCGCCGCCGTCCAGCGCGACGCCCGGATCGCCCAGGCCGAGGCGGACCGGCTGGCCACCGAGGCCGAGCAGGAGGCCGCCGCCCGCAAGGCCGAGGCGACCCGCAACAGCGAGATCCAGCAGTCCTCGTACCAGGCCGAGATGGACACCGCCACCGCCCGCGCCCGGCAGGCCGGGCCGCTGGCCGACGCCGCGGCCCGGCAGGAGGTGGTGGTCCAGGAGACCCGGGTCGCCGAGCTGGAGGCCCGGCGCAAGGAGCAGCAGCTCCAGATCGACGTGCGCAAGCCCGCCGACGCCCGCGCGTACGACACCCGCACCACCGCCGAGGCGGCCCGCGACGCCCGGATCTCGGCCGCGCAGGCGCAGGCCCGGGAGACCGAGCTGGCGGCGGCCGCCGAGGCCAGCCGGGTGCGGATCGGGGCCGAGGCCGACGCCGAGGCGACCCGGCTGCGCGGTCTGGCGCAGGCCGAGGCGACCACGGCGACCGGCCAGGCGGATGCCTCCGCGGCCGAGGCGCGCGGTCTGGCCGACGCCGCGGCGGCGCGGGCGATCGGGCTGGCCCGGGCCGAGGGCATCAAGGCCCGTGCCGCCGCCCTGTCCGAGAACCAGGACGCGGTGGTGGCCCAGGAGTTGGCGGAGAAGTGGCCGCAGATCGTGGCGGCCGCGGCGGAGTCCTTCGGCAACGTCGAGCACATGGTGCTGCTCAACGGGGCCGACGGAATGGGCGAGCTGTTCGCCAAGGCGCTCGCGATGGGCGGCACCGGGCTCGGGCTGGCCCGGCAGCTGCTGTCCGCCGTCGGCCCGGACGCCGCCACCGCCCCGGCGGGCGCGGCCCCGGCGGCGGCCGTCCCGGTCCCGGTCGACGCGGCGCCGACCGACGCGGTCCCGGTCGACGCGGCGCCCGGGGAGGACTGACCAGGCGTTTGGGTAGCCAGGCCGCGCCCGGCTGAGTACGGGTACTCAGGCGGGCGCGGCCCGGCGCACCGGACGATGAGCGCATGCACCCAGCAGCCACCGCGCGGATCGGCATCACCGCCGTCGGCGCCCAGCTCCCCGCCCGCCGGCTCACCTCCCGGGAGCTCCAGGACGAGATCACCGCGGGCGGCCGACTGCGCCTGCCGGAACGGACCCTCGAAACGGCCACCGGCATCGTCACCCGGCACTTCGCCGCCGACGGCGAGTACGCCTCCACGCTGGCCGTCGGCGCCGCCCGGCGCGCCCTGGACGCCCGCGGGCTGCACCCGCTCGACCTCGACCTGCTGCTCTTCGCCTCCGCCACCCGGGACGTCGCCGAGCCCGCCACCGCCCACCTCGTCCAGGCCGAACTCGGCTCCCGCGCCCACGCGTTCGACGTCAGCAACGCCTGCAACAGCTTCCTCAACGGGATCGACCTGGCCCGCGCGATGATCCTGGCCGGCCGGGCCCGGCGGGCCCTGGTGGTCACCGGCGAGACACCCAGCCGGGCGATGCGCCGCGCCCCGGGCGGCGCCGGGCAGTTCCGCGAGGGCTTCGCCGGCTACACCTTCGGCGACGCGGGCGCCGCCGTGGTCGTCGAGGCCGTGGAGCGCGGCGGCATCCTCGACGTGGAGACCGAGACCGCCTCCGAGCACTGGGAGGCCGGCGGCATCCCGGGCGGCGGCTCGCGCCACCCGCGCGGCGACGAGTACAGCTACTTCCGGGGCGGGGGAACGGAGTTGCGCGGGGTGTTCGAGAAGATCGGCCCGGACATCCTGACCCGGGTGGCCGCCCGCACCGGCTTCGCCTGGGACGACTACGCCCGGGTGCTGGTGCACCAGGTGACCGTCCCCTACCTGGAGCGGTTCGTCGAGGCCACCGGGGTCCCGGAGGAGAAGCTGGTGGTCACCGTGCCCGAGCTCGGCAATGTCGCCAGCGCCACCATCGGCGTCCAGCTCGACCGAATACACGGCGAGTTGGCTCCCGGCGACAAGGTGCTGATGGTCGGCCTCGGCGGTGGCGTCAGCCTGATGACGATGGTCTGGGAGGCGTCGTGACCGAGCTGTGGGTGATCGTCCCCGCCTACCAGGAGGAGGCCCGGATCACCGGCACCCTGGAGGCCCTCGCCGCGCAGCGCGACCGCGCTTTCACCCTGCTGGTCGCCGACAACGGCTCCACCGACGGCACCGTGGCCGCCGTCCGCGCCTTCGCCGCCCGGGCGCCGTTCCCGGTCGAGGTGCTGGTCGAGCCGGAGAAGGGCGTCGGATCCGCCGTCGACACCGCCTTCCGGCACGCCATCGCCCGGGGCGCCACCCTGCTCGCCCGCACCGACGCCGACTGCCTGCCCGAACCCGGCTGGACCGCCGCCGCCCGGGCCGCGCTGCACGGCTGCGGCGGCCTGGTCTGCGGCCGGGTCACCGCCCGCCGGGACGAGCACGGGCCGGCCGGGCGCGCCGTCTTCCTGGCGCTGGTCGCGCTCGGCGCCCTCTTCGGCCGGATCCGGCCCGCACACCGGCGCCGGCACGGCTACCTCACCCCGTACCGGATGCACGCGGGCAACAACATGGCGATCACCGCCGAGCTGTACCGGGCGGTCGGCGGCATGCCGCGCCGCCCCTCGCCGACCGACCGGCTGTTCATCAACCGGGTCCGCCGGCACACCGCCGCGATCGTCCACCGCCGCGACATGGTGGTGCAGAACTCCACCCGGCGGATCCGCGCCTACGGGGTGGTCGGCACCGCGCGCTGGTACCTGGAGCGCGGCGCCGGCTCCCGCGCCGTCGACGTCCGCTGACCCCTGCCGCCCAGATCCGTCGCACCCCGAGGACACCCCGTGCTCGACCGGCTCGCCCACGACCTGCGCACCGTCCACCCCGACCGCCCCGCCGTACTGGGCCGCACCCGGCTCGGCACCACCCGGGTACGGATCCGCCGCGGCGAACTCGCCGCCCTCGCCGACAACTACGCCGTCGCCCTGCACGCCCGCGGCCTGCGCGACGGCGACACCCTCGGCGTCGCCGTCCGCCCCGGCCCGCGCGCCCTCGCCGTCCTGCTCGCCGCGCACCGGCTCGGCCTGCGCACCGCCGTCCTCGACCCGACCGCCGGCCCCGACGTGCTGGCCGCCCGGCTCGCCCTGGCCCGGCCCGAGCTGGTGCTCGCCGACGCCGCCGCCCAGGCGGTGGCCGGCTGGGCCGGACCGCTCGCCCGCCGCGCCGACCTCGCGCTGCCCCCGCTGGCCGCCCTCGGCCCGGTCGCCACGCTGGGGCGCCGGCTGCCCGGCTGCGCGCCCCGGCTGCGGACCAACCCCTTCGGCGCCTCGGTGCCGAGCGTCCCCGGACGCGACGCGCCCGACCGCGACGCCGACGCCGACGCCGTCATCGTCTTCACCTCCGGCACCACCGCCCGCCCGCGCGCCGTGGTGCACTCCCGCGGCGGTCTGGCCGCCGCGCTGCGCACCGTCACCGACCTGGTCGACCCGCGCCCCGGCACGGTGGTGCTGGGCGGCACCTTCTTCGTGCTGGTCCCCGCGCTCGCCGCCGGCGCCGCCGTCGTCCTGCCGGCCCGGGAACCCGCCGCGCTGGCCCGCCAGCTCGACCGGCTGGCCCCGGCCCACAGCTACCTCACCCCGCCTCGGCTGCGCGCCGCGCTCGCCGCCGGGGCCCGGTTCACCGGCCGGGTCTGGACCGGTTCGGCGCCCGCCGACGCCGCCCTGCTGCGCCGGGTCAAGCAGGCCGGCGCCGAGCAGGCCTGGGGCGTCTACGCGCTCACCGAGCTGTTCCCGGCGGCCGCCGTCGAGGAGGCCGAGAAGAGCGCCTTCACCGGCCCCGGCGACCTGGTCGGCGCCCCGCTGCCGGGCGTGCGGACGGGCCTCGGCGAGGACGGCGAACTGCTGCTCACCGGCCCCGGCGCCCGGCACCGCTACCTCGGCGAGGAGCCCGACCCCTGGGTGCGCACCGGCGACCGCGCCACGCCCGACGCCGACGGCCGGATCGTGCTGGCCGGCCGCCTCAAGGACATGGTGCTGCGCCGCGCCGAGAACATCTACCCGGGCCTGTACGAGCCCGCCCTGCACCTGCCGGGCGTCGAACTCGCGGTGCTGGTCGGCGTCCCGGCCGGGGACGGCGACGAGCGGCTGGTCGCCCTCGTCCAGCCCACGCCCGGCACCGACCCCGAGCGGCTGCGCGCCGCGCTGGCCGGCCCGCTGGAGCGGATGGGCTCGGCCCGCCCGGACGCCCTGCTGTTCGGCGAGGTGCCGCTGGCCGGCCGCTCCCGCAAGCCCGACCGGGCGGCCGCCTCCGCCCGCTGCGCACGGGAGCTGGCGCGATGACCACCGCGACGGCCCGGGAGCCGGCGCGGCACCCGGGCGCCCGCCGCCGGGACCGCCGGGTGTATTCGCGCAGCCACCCGCTGCTGTTCGCCCTGCTCGCCGCCACCCGGCGCCGTCCGGTCGTCCGGCTCGGCCGCACCGTGCTGGTGCACGGCGCCGAGGCCTACCGCGAGGCGCTCACCCGGATCCCGCTGGACCGCACCGCGCCCGGCACCACCGGCGGCGCCGCCGCCGAACTCACCGCCGGCGGTGTGCTGTTCGACCAGGAGGGCACCGAACACCGCGGCGCCCGGCGGGAGCTGGCGCTCGGCCTCGACGCGGCGGCGGTGGACCGGCTCCGCCCGCGCTGGCGGGCCGTGCTCGCCGACCGGCTCCCGGCACTGACCACCGGAGGACTCGAACTCGTGGCGTTGTCACGCGAGTTGGGCGGGGTGACGGCCGCCGCGCTGACCGGCGCCGGCGGCTGCCCGCACGCCCTGGCCGACGCCGCCGGCGAGGCCGCCGCGGCCGCCGCCCGCGACCACCTGCCCGGCCCGCGCCCGCGCGGCGCCGCCCGGACGGCCGCCGCGCGCGCCGCCGACCTGGCCGCGCTGCTGCCCGACCCCCGGGACGCGATGCTCGCGGTGGCCACCGTCAACACCACCGTCGCCGCCCTCCCCCGGGCCGCCGCCTGGTGCGCGGACGCCGGACTCTGGCCCTCGGTCGACGCCGCCGGCGCGCCCGCGCTGGCCGCCGAACTGCTCCGGCTCACCGCGCCCTCGCCGCTGCTCCCCCGGGTGGCCGCCGCCGACGCCGAACTGGCCGGCCGGAGCGTCCGCAAGGGCGACCGGCTGATCCTGGTCGCCCGGCACGCCGCCGGGGCGCACCGCCCGGCGCCGTCCCCCGGGCCCGCCGCCGCCCAGGCGGTCTTCGGCGCCGGCCCGCACGCCTGCCCCGGCGCCGGGGCGGCCCGTGCCCTGCTCGCCGAGCTGCTGCTCGCGCTCGCGCCGTACGCCCCGGTGGTCACGGGAGCCCGCGCCGACCGGCGGGCCGCCCTGCCCGGCTGGGCCGCGCTCACCCTGCGCGCCACCCGCACCCCCGGCTGAACCCCCGGCCCGCCCGGACCACCCGAAGCGCGAACCACCCGAACCACCCGAGGAGACCCCCCATGCGGATCGCCGTCACCGGCGCGAGCGGCTTCTGCGGCTCGCACGTCGTCCGGGCCGCCGTCGCCGCCGGCCACGACGTGCTCTGCTACGGCCGCCGCCCCGGCCCGGCCGGCCGCCACGTGCGCTGGGACGCCACCGCCGGTGAACCCGACCTCACCGGCGTCGACGCGGTGGTGCACTGCGCCGCCGCCGTCGCCGACCTGCCCCCGGGGTCCGCGGCCGAGGCCGCCCAGCACGCCGTCAACGTCACCGGCACCGAACGCCTGCTGCGCGCCGCCGGGGACCGGCCGCTCGCCTGGGTCTCCAGCGCCAGCGTCTACGACCCCCGCTCCGGTCGCGAGGCCGTCCGCGAGCACCACCCCACCGAGACCGGCCACCTCAACGCCTACGGCCGGACCAAGGCCGCCGGGGAACGGCTCGCGCTGGCGGCGGGCGCCGTGGTGCTGCGCCCGCGCGCCGTCTACGGCCCCGGCGACCCTCACCTGGTGCCCCGGTTGCTGGAGCGGGTCCGGCACGGCCGGCTGCTGCTGCCCGGCGGCGACGTCCGGCTCAGCCTCACCGCCGTGCAGAACCTCGCCGACGCCTGCCTGTCCGCCGTCGGCGCGGGCCGCACCGGCGACCGGCCGTGGACGCCGGTCGCCTACAACATCGCCGACGCCCGCCCCTACCGGCGCGACGCGGTGGTCCGCGCGGTGCTGGCCGCGCACGGGGTGCGCGCCCGGATCCACCACGTCCCGGCGCCGCTGGCCCGGCTGGCCGCCCGCACCGGACGGCTCCCCGGCCTGACCCCGTACGCGGTGGACCAGCTCTCCCGCAGCGTGGTGCTGGACCTCGCCCGCGCCCGTTCCCAGGGCTGGCGTCCGCACCGGGACCTCGACGCCTTCCTGCGCGAGTCCACCGGCTGAGAAAGCGCGGAGCCCGCGCCCCTCCCAGGGGGCGCGGGCTCCGGTTGCCGGTCCGCTAGTTCTTGGCGGCCTTCTTCACCAGGACCACCACCGCGGCGGCGATGCCGACCACCACCAGCGCCTTGACGGCGAAGGCCAGCAGTGCGCCGACCACGCCGAAGACGAACATCAGCAGGTTCCAGGCGAGCACCAGCACCAGCACCGGCACGACGATGTTCCGCACCCACGAGGGCAGCGACTTCCAGAGCTCAGCCATGTCCGTTCCTTCTCTCCCCAGGGGGTCGGCTGCCGTCCGGTGCCGCATCCCGTTCGCTTTCGGTACTTCGATCGTACGGTGACGCGAGAGGCGGAACGAGGCCCGACGGCCCCGAGAGAACCCGGAGATCCCCCCGAGCCCGGACCCGGGGTGAACCCCCGGCCCGACCTCGGGGAACACCCCCGACCCGGCCCCCGGACAGGGCCCCGCGACGGGCTCAGACCGGCCAGGCCTCCCCGCGCCAGGCGGCGTCCCAGAACATCCACTCGTAGCGCGAGGTGGTGACGAAGTGCTCGGTGACCCGGCGCCGTTCGGCCGGGGAGATCTCCTCCCCGAGCCGGTCGGTCAGCGCCAGCACCCGCCGCACCACCGACTGGAAGGCCTCGTCGCCGTAGGTGGAGATCCACTTCGCGTACAGCGGGTCGGGCGAGCCCTCGGCGAGCAGACGCTCGCCGACCCGGGCGTAGATCCAGTAGCAGGGCAGCACCGCGCCGAGGGCCTCCGCGAAGGAGCCGCCGTAGACGGTGGCCAGCAGGTAGCTGGTGTACGCGCGGGTGGTCGGCAGCACCGGCTCGGCGGCGGCGCCCTCGGCGGTGTCACCGAAGGCGTCCAGGAACTCGGCGTGCATCCCCTGCTCGGCGGCCAGCGCGCCGATCGCGTCGTCGGCGAAGGCCCGCACCTCCTCCTCGCCGGGCGCCTTGGCCGCGCAGACGGCCAGCGCCCGGGCGTAGTCCCGCAGGTAGTGCGAGTCCTGGACGACGAAGTGGCGGAACGCCTCCCGCGGCAGGGTGCCGTCGGTCAGGCCGGCGATGAAGGGGTGGGCGAGGATCTCGGCGTAGACCGGCTCGATCGCCGCCCAGAGTTCTTCGGTCAGGCTCAGGCTGCTCATGCCCCGACCCTAACCGGCCGCCCTCGGCGGCCCGGCGGGCCCGTCCCGGCCCCGGCTCAGTCCTCCGGCGGCGAGAAGACCACCAGCACCCGCAGTTCCTCGGTGACGTGGTGGAAGCGGTGCGGCGTCCCGGCCGGGACGTAGACGACGGTGCCCCGGCCGACCGTGGCGGTCTCGTCCCCGACGGTCAGCTCGGCCCGGCCGCTGATCACCTGGTAGATCTCGTCCTGGGCGTGCGCGGTCTGGGTGTCGGTGTCGCCGGGGGCGAGCGCGTACAGGCCGGCGGACATCCGCGGCTCGCGCAGGAAGCGCAGGTACGCGCCGTCGTTGGCGGCCCGTTCGGCGTCCAGGTGGTCCAGGCGGAACAGCTTCATCGGGGGCACCCCTCCTCGTGCGGCCTCGGCCCACCGGCATTCAACACCACCACACCGGCCGGGACACCCGTTCCCCTTGACCGACCTGGGACGCTGGCCTCATGAAGGGTTTCCTCATCAAGACACTGGTCAACGCGGCGGCCATCTGGGTCGCCGCCTGGATCGTCTCCGGGATCACGCTCACCGGCGACGACTGGCAGCACAAGACGCTCACGGTGGTCGCCGTGGCGCTGGTGTTCGGCGTGGTCAACTGGCTGATCAAGCCGGTGGTGCAGCTGTTGTCGCTCCCCCTGGTCTTCCTCACCCTCGGCCTGTTCACCTTCGTGGTGAACGCGCTGATGCTCTGGCTGACCTCCTGGGCCTCGGACAAGCTCGACCTGGACTTCCACGTCGACGGCTTCTGGTCGGCGCTGTTCGGCGCGCTGATCGTCAGCCTGGTGTCCTGGGGCCTGAGCCTCGCCCTCGACGAGGACTGAGCGCGTCCCGTGCAGGCCCGTGCGGAAGGGGCCCGTACCCGGTGAACCACCCGGGTACGGGCCCCTTTCGGTGCGCCTCCTGCGTCCGCCGGCGGCTCACCCGGCGTTCTCGTGGCCGTGCAGGATGAGCGCGAGCTGGGCGTCCAGGTCGCCGGCGGCCGCCTCCTCGCCGATCGGCACCAGCCGGTCGGTGCGCGCCAGGAAGGCGATCAGCGGCGGGGCGCAGCCGAGCAGCACGGCGTCGCCCTCGGGGGAGCGCAGCACCAGGCAGACCTCGCCCAGCTCCCCGCCGACCGGGTGGATGTGCACGTCGCCCTCACCGGACGGCCGGGCCAGCCCGTCGAGCAGCAGCTCGCGGGCGAAGACCCAGGTGACCGGCTCGTCGCCGGGCAGGTGGAAGGTGAAGCGGACCGCGTAGGGATCGGCGGGGTCGTAGTCGAGGTCGACGACGATGCGGAAGGTGAGCTCGGACGAGACCACCAGGTTCATGGTCAGGTGGCCCTGGACTGTGCTGTGCTGCATGGCGCCGACACCTCTCGTTCTGCCCGGCCGCGCGTGGGTGAGGGTTCGCGGGTGCTCCGGACAAGGCAGTGGGCTGACAGGGGAGGGAGTTGCGTGTGGTGCGTCCATCCTCATCGTCCCTGTTTGAGGACGTAGTGGACAAGATGTGCTTTTTCAAATGGTGAAAGAGCGGGACCGACCGGTCCGGGTGCGGACCGGCCGGGTGCTGCGGGACCGTCAGAACACGAACGACGGAGTCATCGCGCCGACGCTGCGCCGCAGTTGGCCCGCGACCGAGGCGAGCCGGTCGACCTGCTCGACCGGCAGCGAGAGGGCCATGGTGGCGACCGTCGAGCCGACGGTGATCGGCACGGCCGCGCAGACGGTGCCGAGCGCGTACTCCTGGCGCTCGACCACCGGCATGGTGGGCCGCATCCCGGCGATCCGGCGCAGGACGGCCGACTCCTCGACCAGGGTGGACGGGGTGAGGCCCACCGGAGGATGGCGCGCGAGGTGGTCGCGCCGGGCCTCCTCGGGAAGCTGGCTCAGCAGGCACTGGCCGATCGCGTGGGCGTGGGCGGTGGCCCGGAAGTCGGCCCACGGCTCGACGGCCGGCTGGTGGCTGCCGTCGACGGTGTCCACCACGGTGACCTCGCCGTCCTCGTAGAGGGCGAAGTAGACGGCCGCGCCGAGTTCGTCGCTCAACCGTTCCATCCGCGCCCGCAGGCCGTCCCGTTCGGCCTGCCGGCCGTCGGCCCGGCCGATGCCCTCGACCGACTCCCCGTAGAAGAAGTACCCGTCCGTCCGCCGCAGGTAGCCCTCGTGGGTCAGGGTGCGCAGCAGGTGGTACGCGGTGCCGAGCGGGAGGCCGGCCGCGCGGGCGAGCTGTTTCGCGGTGGCCCCGTGCGGGAAGGCTCCGACGGCCTCCAGCAGGCGCAGCGCCCGCTGGACGGAGGCGATCAGAGTGGGCTGCCGCTCCTTGCGCGGGGTGCGCGCCGATCGCGTCGGCGGCGCGGTGCGCTCTGCGATCCGATCCATGGCCACAGCCACCCCCCAGCCCGAGGCATCACACGGAAGGGCATGCGGAGTGAATCACTCCGATTTGCCCGATAGTCGCCCATTGCAGCACAGGCGCGGCAAGGCTGCAATGACTCTCACACGGTTCACTCGGCAAAATCCTTTGAATCAAATGCGAAGTTGATCATCTGCCTGGCATTTAAAGACCTGTTCAACGTTCATCTTCGCTATCCAAGACCTATCCCCGATGTGAACCTGCCACGGACGGACGCACCCGGGGTGGGCCGCGTTTCGGGCGCGCCGGGCCGCGGGAGACTCCCGCACAACGCTCCAGCCCCGGAGGTCGCCATGCGCACCCCGCCCCGCCCCGTCGTCAAACGCACCGCCCGGGCGATCCTGCTGGACGTCGACCCGAACGACCCGTACGGACCGGCCTCGCTCGTGCTGATCAAGCGCACCCGGCCCGGCTCCCCGCACCCGTACTGGATCACCCCCGGCGGCGGCGTCGAGCGCGGCGACCGCACCGTGGTGGAAGCCCTGCACCGCGAGGTGGACGAGGAGCTCGGCGGCAAGGTGGTCGACGTGGTCCCCGCCTTCGTGGACACCATCAGCCACACCCACCACCCCGACGGCACCCTGCTCCACCCGCACGGGGTCAAGGTCCAGCACTTCTTCGTCTGCCGGCTCGCCTCGATGGACCTCGACCGCCGGCACGGCCCCGAGGTCGACGAGCCCAACGGCGGCTACGAGGTGGTCCGGGTGCCATTCACCCGCGAGGGCGTCACCTCGGTCAACGTGGTGCCGCCGAGTCTGCGGGCGTACCTGGCCGCCAACATCGAGGGCATCCGCGCGCTGCTCGCACCCGACCTCGGCTGACGCCGCCCGCGGGCCCGCGCACGGAACGGGCTCCGCTCACCGCGCGGCCAGGTCGTGCCGGATCCGCGCCTGCGGCACCCCGGACCGCAGCAGCACCCCGCTGGTGCGCCGGACCATCGCGGGCGGCCCGGCGAGGTAGGCCGTCCGTCCGGCCCACGGACCGAACCGGGCCACCGCCTCCGGGAGTTGGCCCGGCCGCAGGCCGGCCGCGGCCGCCTCCGCCGTCCCGGACCCGGGACCGGAGAGCACCGGGCAGACCGACAGCCCGGCGTGCCGGCGCGCCAACTCCCGCAGCCCGTCCAGCGCGTAGAGCTCCTCGGCGCGCCGGGCCCCGTAGAACACCTGCACCGAGCGGTCCGCCGCGCCGTGCTCCACCGCCTCCTCGACCAGCGCCCGCAGCGGCGCGATGCCGGTGCCGCCGCCCACCAGCAGCAGGTCCGCGCCGTCGGCGGGGTCCAGGGTCATCCCGCCGGCCGCCGGGCCGAGCCGCAGCACGTCCCCCGGCGCGGCCCGGTGCACCAGCGCGTTGCTCACCCAGCCCGCCTGCACCGCCTTGACGTGGAAGGTCAGCAGACCGTCCGGCCGGGGCGCGGAGGCGAACGAGAAGTGCCGCCAGACCCGCGGCCACCAGGGCGTCTCCAGGCTGGTGTACTGCCCGGCCCGGTACGGGTACGCCTGGTCGGGGCGGACGGTGAGCACCGCGACGTCCGGGGTGCGGCGCTCGTGCGCGACCACCTCGCCCTGCCACCAGGGCGGCGAGGTGCGGGCGTCCCGCTCGGCGGCCTCGGCCATGATCGAGGAGACCAGCCGGTAGACCCGGCGCCAGGCCAGCTCGGTCTCGGCGGTCCACCGGCTGCCCGCGTACCGGGCCAGCGCGGCCACCAGGCACTCGCCGACCGGGCCGTAGTGGCCGGTCAGCGTGCCGTACCGGCGGTGGGCGCAGCCGAGCGCGTCCAGGTACGCCCGCAGGGCCTGCGGGTCGCCGGCGCCGCGGGCGGCCGCCAGCAGGGCACGGAAGAGGCGGTCGCGCTGGACGTCCATGGCGGCCGGGAAGAGGGCCCGGACCTCGGGGTGCCCGAGGAAGAGCAGCGCGTAGAAGTGCGCGGTGGCCCGGTCGGCGACCGGCTCGACCACCGCCAGGCTGGTCCGGATCAGCTCCAGGTCCCGGGCGGTGGGCGGCAGTTCGTCCACCGCCCGGTGCTCCGGGGCGGGCGGCGGCGCGGCGGTCACCGGGGCGGGAGCCGCGGAGCCCTCCGGGACCGCCCAGTTGAGACCGGGGGCGCTGGTGAACAGCGGTTCGATCACGGGGGCCGGCGCGGCGGCGTCCGGCCGGCTCGGCGCGGGGACCGCCGGCGGATCGACCGGCATCGGAGGGACCACCGGCGGCCCGGCCGGCGCGGCGGCCGGCGGCAGGTCCGGCGGGTCCGACGGCGCCGGCGGCAGACCGGGGACGGCCGAGGCCGCCGCCGAGCCGTGCCCGGTACGGACCAGGAGTGTTCTGCGGGACTTCACCGCAACGTTTCGAGTACCCAAGAGAATCGTTTCGCCTCCGGCCGGCCTTCGCCACCACCTGGCTTGTCTCGGTTGACGCCCAGGAAGCGTGACACGACCGGAGTGCTCATCCGACGAATCGCGCGAAGCCCGGACACCCGCCCCCGGGACGCGCTACTCTCACCCGATCCGCGTCGCCCTGGGTGGCGATCCCGCCACCCAGGGCGATCCCGTGCCCGGCGCGGCCGGTCAGAGCTGCCGCAGCAGCAGGCCCGGCTGCTCGACGCAGTCCGCCACGAACCGCAGGAACCCGCCCGCGGTACCGCCGTCGCAGACCCGGTGGTCGAAGGTGAACGACAGCTGGGTGACCTCGCGCACCGCCAACTCCCCCTGGTGGACCCAGGGTTTGGCGACGATCCGGCCGACCCCGAGCATCGCCGCCTCGGGGTGGTTGAGGATCGGGGTGGAGCCGTCCACCCCGAACACCCCGTAGTTGTTCAGGGTGAACGTCCCGCCGGTCAGTTCGGCCGGGGCGATCGACCCGGTCCGCGCCGCCTCGGTCAACCGGCCGAGTTCGGCGCCGAGTTGCTCGGTGGTGAGCCGCTGGGCTTCCCGCACCACCGGGACGACCAGGCCGCGCTCACCCTGCGCCGCGAAGCCCAGGTGCACCGCCGGGTGCCGCAGGATGCCCGAACCGTCCTCGGTGACACTGGAGTTGAGAGCGGGGAAGCGCTCCAGCGCGACGGTGCAGATCCGCGCGAGCAGCGCCAGAACGCTCACCTTCGGGCCCGGGGCGGCGTTCAACTGCCGCCGCAGCGCCATCAGTTCGGTGGCGTCGGCATCCACCCAGCAGGTCGCCGCGGGGATCTCCCGGTGGCTGCGGCCGAGCTTCTCGGCCACCGCCTTGCGCAGCCCGCGCAGCGGCACGACCTCCCCCTCCGCGGCCCGCACCGGGGCCGGCGGCGCGGAGGACGGCCCGGAGACCTTCGCCGCGACCGCCCGTTCGACGTCCGCGCGCATGATCAGACCGTCCGGCCCGCTGCCGGTGACCGACGCCAGCTCGACACCCTGCTCCCGGGCCAGCCGCCGCACCAGCGGCGAGATCACCGCCGGCACGGCCGGCGCCTTCACGGGAGCCTGGACGGCCACCGGAGCCGCCGGAGCCACCGGGGCGACGGGAGCAACGGGAGCAGCGGAAGCCGCCCCGGCCCCGACCCGGCGCCGCCGCCCGCTGCGCCCGGGTTCGGCGACCCCGTACCCGACCAGCGGCCGCTCCACCTCCGCCGCCCGCTCCGCCGCCACCGTCACGACCGCCGCCGCGAGCGGCTTCTCGCCCTCGCCCGGCGACACCGCGACCGTCACCAGCGGCGCGCCGACCGCGACCTCCTGGCCCACCTCGCCGAACAGCGCGGTCACCACCCCGCCGTACGGGCAGGGCACCTCGACCACCGCCTTGGCGGTCTCCACCTCCACCACCGGCTGGTCGACCGCGATCACCTCGCCGACCTCCACCAGCCAGCGCACCACCTCCGCCTCGGTGAGTCCCTCACCGAGGTCGGGCAGGGTGAACTCGCGCACGACGGGCATCATCCTCAGTCCTCCCACTGGAGCCGGGCGACCGCGTCCAGGATCCGGTCCACCCCGGGCAGGTGGTGGTGCTCCAGCATCGGCGGCGGGTACGGGATGTCGAAGCCGGTGACCCGCAGCACGGGCGCGGCCAGGTGGTGGAAGCAGCGCTCGGTGACCCGGGCGGCGATCTCCGCGCCGGTGCCGCCGAAACCGCCGGCCTCGTGCACCACCACGGCCCGGCCCAGCGAACGCACCACCCGGCAGACCGTCTCGTCGTCGAACGGCACCAGGGTGCGCAGGTCCAGCACCGCGAGGTCCCAGCCCTCGGCCTTCGCCACCTCGGCCGCCTCCAGGCAGACCGGCAGCGAGGGGCCGTAGGTGATCAGCACCGCGGAGCTGCCGGTCCGCCGCAGCACGGCCCGACCGACCGGCTCGACCGGAGCGGCCGGGTCGAACTCCGCCTTGCCCCAGTACATCCGCTTGGGCTCCAGGAAGACCACCGGGTCGTCCGAGGCGATCGAGGCCCGCAGCAGCCCGTACGCGTCGGCCACCGTCGCGGGGGTGACCACGTGCAGCCCCGGGGTCGAGGCGTAGTACGCCTCGGAGGCGTCACTGTGGTGCTCGACGCCGCCGATGCCGCCGCCGTACGGGATCCGCACGGTGATCGGCAGCGGCAGCCGGCCGGCCGTGCGGTTGCGCATCTTGGCGACGTGCGAGAACAGCTGTTCCAGCGCCGGGTAGGCGAAGGCGTCGAACTGCATCTCCACCACCGGCCGCAGCCCGTACATGGCCATGCCGACGGCGGTGCCGAGGATGCCCGCCTCGGCCAGCGGGGTGTCCAGGCAGCGGTCCGGGCCGAACTCGGCGGTCAGGCCGTCGGTGATCCGGAAGACGCCGCCGAGCGCGCCGACGTCCTCGCCGAGCACGTGCACCGCCGGGTCCTCGCGCATGGCGTCGCGCAGCGCCGAGTTGAGCGCCTGCGCCATGCTCGCGGTGCGGACGCCGGCGGGGGAGGCGGCGGTGGGGGAAGCGGCCGTCGTCATCAGTGCTGCACCTCGGCCTCGGCGGCCAGCTCCTCGGCCAGCCGCGCCGCCTGCTCGCGCAGTTGCGGGGTCGGCTCGGCGTACACGTGGGCGAACAGGGACATCGGGTCGAGCTCCGGGTCGGCGTGGAACTCGGCGCGCATCCGGGCCGCGAGCGCCTCGGCCTCCTCGGCCGCCTCCCGCGCCAGCGCGTCGTCCAGCACCCCGAGCTCGCGCAGCGCGCGCTCCATCAGCAGGATCGGGTCGTGCTCGCGCCAGGCCGCCACCTCGGCCTCGGTCCGGTAGCGGGTGGCGTCGTCGGCGTTGGTGTGCGCCTCGGCCCGGTAGGTCAGCGCCTCGACCAGGGTCGGGCCGCCGCCGGTCCGGGCCCGCTCGACGGCCTCGGCCAGGACGCCGTGCACGGCGGGCGCGTCGTTGCCGTCCACCAGCCGGCCGGCCATCCCGTAGCCGACGGCCTTGTGGGCCAGCGTCGGGGCGGCGGACTGCGCGCTGAGCGGGACGGAGATGGCGTACCCGTTGTTCTGGACCAGGAAGACCACCGGGGCCCGCAGCACGGCGGCGAAGTTCAGCGCCTCGTGGAAGTCGCCCTCGCTGGTGCCGCCGTCGCCGAGCATCGCCAGCGCGACCACCGGGTCGCCGCCCAGCCGGGCGGCGTGCGCCAGCCCGACGGCGTGCGGGGCCTGGGTGGCCAGCGGGGTGCAGAGCGGGGCGGTCCGGCTGGCGCGCGGGTCGTAGCCGGTGTGGGCGTTGCCGCGCAGCAGGGTGAGCGCCTCCAGCGGGTCCACGCCGCGCGAGACCACGGCCAGGGTGTCCCGGTAGCTCGGGAACAGCCAGTCGCGCTCGCCGAGCACCAGCGCGGCGGCGACCTGGCAGGCCTCCTGCCCGGTCGAGGCCGGGTAGACGGCGAGCCGGCCCTGCTTGGTGAGGGTGGTGGCCTGCTGGTTGTACCGGCGGCCGACGACCAGGCGGCGGTACAGCTCGCGGAGCAGGGCGGGGTCGTACTTCTCCAGGGCGGGGGTACCGAGGACGCGGACCGGGGCGGGGTCCGGGAGCAGCGGGGCCGGGTCGGTGCGGGGGGCGGTGGCCCCGGGCAGCCAACCGGGCACCGCGGTGTGGTGTCTGTGGTCGAGAACGGTCATCTCGGGGCACCTCCAGGGGTGGCGGGGGCTCCCTACCGATTGTTCGGTCGTCTGTTCATCTTGACCAGAAGCGTGCGAAGGTGGTGGACAATCGGCCCGGGTGGCGGTCGACTGGTGGCAGTGCGTCCAATCCGTGGGGGTGGGGGGTCATGTCGGCTGAACAGATGTCCAGACTCGACCGGGTCGACCGGGCGATCCTGCGGCTGCTGCAGCAGGACGGTCGCGCCTCGATCCGCTCGGTGGCCGAGCGGGTGCACGTGTCCCGGGCGAACGCGTACGCCCGGATCTCCAGGATGGTCGAGGACGGCGTCATCCGCGGCTTCACCGCCCGGGTGGACCACGAACGGGCAGGTCAGGGCGCGTCCGCCTACATCACCCTGAAGATCGTGCAGAACTCCTGGCGCACCGTGCGCGAGCAGCTGCTGGCGCTGCCCGGGGTCGCGCACATCGCCCTGGTCGGCGGCGACTTCGACGTCCTGCTGCTGGTGCACACCGCCGACAACCACGCCCTGCGCGAGCTGGTGCTCAACCGCATCCAGTCCATCCCCCAGGTCCTGGGCACCCGCACCATGCTGGTCTTCGAGGAAACGGACCAGGTCCCCCCGGATTAGGCCCTGCGGGCCCGCAGCCCGTCGAAGGCCAGGTGGACCACCGCGTCCGCGACGCCGTCGGCGGCCTTGAGGCCCGGGCGGTACCACTCCACGATCGAGTTGATCATGCCGAAGAGCAGCCGGGTGGCCAGCCGCGGCTCGACGTCCGCCCGCAGCGCGCCGTCCGCCACCGCGGCCCGCAGCAGCTCGGCCACCTGGTGGTCGAACTCCCGCCGGCGCTCCAGCGCCCACTGCTCGGTGGCCGTGTTCCCGCGGACCCGCAGCAGCAGGGTGACGTAGGGCAGCTCCGCCAGCAGCACCTCGGC
This sequence comes from Kitasatospora sp. NPDC002551, assembly GCF_040296005.1. Taxonomy (NCBI): domain Bacteria; kingdom Bacillati; phylum Actinomycetota; class Actinomycetes; order Kitasatosporales; family Streptomycetaceae; genus Kitasatospora; species Kitasatospora sp. NPDC002551. The sequence goes on from NZ_JBEOWI010000003.1 coordinate 261,834, forward strand.
GGTCCTGCGCACGACGTGCTCCAGCCGCTCCACCGCCGTCCCGTCGACCGCGCCCGGCTCGGCCAGGATCGCGAACAGCCCGTCCAGCGCCCGCCCGACCGCGAGCCGGAGCAGTTCCTCCTTGCCGCGCACGTGGTGGTAGATCGACGACTTGGAGATCCCGGCCGCGCGCGACAGGTCCTCCATCGAGGTGCCGTCGTAGCCGCGCTCGTTGAAGACGTCGACGGTCACCGCGAGCAGGGACTCCACGGTGTAGGCGGTACGCGTGGTGTGATCGGCCATCCTCCGAGTATCCCCGCCCGCCCCGCTACGGCCGCGCCCGGGTGCCCTGGTCCACACCAAATCCCGGCGCCAGAGCCTAGACTCGGCGGACGATCCGTCCATGGCCGAGCAGGTGGGGAAGTCGCATGAGCGCAATACCGGCAGTCGAGTCCGATCTGCCCGAGCAGCGCAGGCGCGACTCGGCCGCCGAGGCCGCCGTGGACTGGCGCGCGCGCGCCCGTGAGCTGGTGCTGCGCTTCGGCCCGGCCGTGTGGTGCTACGCCGTGCTGAAGCTGGTCGGCTTCACCGTCTTCATGAAGCTGCTCTCCTTCTCCGGGGACTACCTCAAGAAGCACCCCCGGTTCGGCGGCGGCGCCAACCCCTGGGACGTGCTCGCCAGCTGGGACGGCTGGTGGTACCAGCAGGTCGCCCAGTTCGGCTACCACCCGGCCCTGGTGCCGGTCCCCGGGGGCACCCCCGGCTTCACCATCGAGCAGAACTCGGCCGCCTTCTTCCCGCTCTACCCGGGTCTGATGCGGCTGGTCTCGGAGATCAGCCCGTTCGGCCTGTACGGCGCCGGAATGCTGGTCTCGGTGATCGCCTCGCTGTTCGCCGCGGCCGGCATCTACGCCGTGGTGGACCGGATGGCCGGTCCGCGCGCCGGCGTGATCGCCGCCGGGCTCTGGGCGATCGCCCCCGGCTCGGGCGCCGAGTGGGCGCTCTACTCCGACTCGCTGTTCGTCGCGCTGGCCGCCTGGGCCTGCTACTGCGTGATGACCAAGCAGTGGGTGGCGGCCGGGGTGATCACCCTGGTGGCGGGCCTCAACCGGCCCACCTCGGCGGCGCTGATCGGCGCGGTCGGCCTGGCCGCGCTGGTGGAGCTCTACCGGCGGGAGAGCGGGGTGCTGCGCCCGCTGACCGCGATGCTGCTGGCCCCGCTCGGCCTGCTCGGCTACGTCGGCTGGGTGGGCCGGCGGATGGGCGACTGGGGCGGCTACTTCACGCTCCAGCGGGACGCCTGGCTGCACTACTTCGACTGGGGCCAGGGCACCTGGGCCGCGGTCCGCGCGGTGCTGCTGGGCCGCAACGACTACCCGTTCGCGTACCACACCGCGGACATGCTGGCGACGCTGCTGGTGCTCAGCCTGCCGGTGCTGATCATCCTGCTGATCCGGCTGCGGCCGCCGCTGGTGCTGACCGCCTACACGCTGGCGACCATCGTCTCGGTGCTCGGCAGCCTGGGCATCTTCGGCAACACCTCGCGCTACCTGCTGCCGGCCTTCCCGCTGCTGATCGCGCTCGCGGTGGCGCTGCGGAAGCTGAGCTGGCCGGTGCTGGCCGGCGTCCTCGGCACGGGCGCGGTCGCCTCCGGCTGGTACGGCGGGTACGTGATCTTCGAGCTGGGCATCCCGTAGACCCCCACCACGACCCGGCAGAGGGGCACGTCCGGAACCGGACGTGCCCCTCTGCCGCTCGCCCGCTCGCCGGATCCGTCCGCCCCCTTGAGCCGACCGATCGTTCGGTTACTCTGTGACGTGTCCCGTCCTCCCCTCTGAGGAGCGCACACCATGTCCGCAGCGGTCACCCACCCCCACGTCACCGAGCTCGTCGAGCGCCACCGGGCCACCCTGGAGGCCGCCGTCGACGCGGCCGCCAAGCGCGACTACTGGTCGCCCTACCCCGAGTTCCCCAAGGCCTACGGCGAGAGCGCCGCCGCGGACGGCAAGGCCGCCTTCGAGTCGCTGCTGAACCGGCCGTTCGAACTGCCCGGCCACCCCGCCGACGGCGACCTGGTCGGCGGCGAGGCCTCCCCGTACGGCCTGGAGCTGGGCGTCGGCTACCCGCACACCGGCCCGGACGCCCTGATCGCCGCGCTGACCGCCGCCCGCCCGGCCTGGGCCGCCGCCGGGCCGCTCGCCCGCGCCGCCGTCTGCCTGGAGATCCTGGGCCGGATCAACGCCCGCTCGCACGAGTTCGCCAACGCCGTCATGCACACCACCGGCCAGGCCTACGCGATGGCCTTCCAGGCCGGCGGCCCGCACGCCCAGGACCGCGGCCTGGAGGCCGTCGCCTACGCGTACGCCGAGCAGACCCGGCTGCCCGAGAGCGCCGGCTGGACCAAGCCCCAGGGCAAGCGCGACCCGCTGGTGATGACCAAGGAGTTCACCGTCGTCCCGCGCGGCCTGGCGCTGCTGATCGGCTGCAACACCTTCCCCACCTGGAACGGCTTCCCCGGCCTGTTCGCCTCGCTGGCCACCGGCAACCCGGTGCTGGTCAAGCCGCACCCGCGCGCCGTCCTCCCGCTGGCGCTCACCGTCCGGATCGCCCGCGAGGTGCTCGCCGGGGCCGGCTTCGACCCGAACCTGGTCTGCCTGGCCGCCGAGCACGAGGGCGGCACGGTGGCCGCCACCCTGGCCGTGCGCCCGGAGATCAGGCTGATCGACTACACCGGCTCCACCGCCTTCGGCGACTGGCTGGAGGAGCACGCCAAGCAGGCCGAGGTCTACACCGAGAAGGCCGGCGTCAACACCGTGGTCGTCGACTCCACCGGCGACTACAAGGGCATGCTGAACAACCTGGCCTTCTCGCTCTCGCTGTACAGCGGCCAGATGTGCACCACCCCGCAGAACCTGCTGATCCCGCGCGGCGGCATCGACACCGACCAGGGCGCCAAGTCCTACGACGAGGTGGTCCGCGACCTCGCGGCCGCCGTCGAGGGCCTGCTCTCCGACGACGCCCGCGCCACCGCCGTCCTCGGCGCCGTGGTCAACCCGGGCGTGCTGCAGCGCTCGGCCGCCGCGGCCGGCGGCGAGTACGGCGAACTCGCCCTCGCCCCGCGGGCGGTGGAGCACCCGGAGTTCCCCGGCGCGACCGTCCGCACCCCCGCGCTGGTCAAGCTGGACGCCGACAAGCCGGACGACCGCGCGGTCTACCGCAGCGAGTGCTTCGGCCCGGTCTCCTTCGCCGTCGCGGTCGAGAACACCGCCGCCGCCGTGGAGTTGCTGCGCGACACCGTCCGCACCCGGGGCGCGATGACCGCCTCCGGCTACACCACCTCGCCCGAGGTCGAGGCCGCCCTGGTCGAGGCCGCGCTGGACGCCGGCGTCTCGCTCTCGCTCAACCTCACCGGCGGGGTGTACGCCAACCAGACCGCCGCCTTCTCCGACCTGCACGGCACCGGTGCCAACCCGGCCGCCAACTCGGCGTACTGCGACGGCGCCTTCGTCGCCAACCGGTTCCGCACCGTGGAGATCCGCCGCCACGGTTAGTCGCCCGCTCGCCTCCGGGCCCTCCCGACCCGCTGCCGACGGTCGTCGCTCCGTCGCTCCTCCTTTCGACGGCGGCGGGCCCTTCGGCTCGGGGCGGGCGCCCCGTCACCCGGTCGCCTCCGGTCCCCGGCCACTCGCCGGGGACCGGAGATTCACAAGGTCACTCCCGGGCAGCGATGATGGGGGCGGGGAAACGCCACACCCGGCGTCCAGCCGCTGTTCGAGCACCGGGAGCTGACACATGAGCGAGAAGCAGACCGTCACCGACGTCATCGTGGTCGGCGCCGGACCGACCGGCCTGCTGCTGGCCGGCGACCTCGCCGCCGCCGGACTGGACGTCACCGTGCTGGAGAAGCGCGCCGCCGAGTCCGACCTCACCCGGGCCTTCGCCGTGCACGCCCGCAGCCTGGAGCTCCTGGACGCCCGCGGCCTCGCCGACGAGCTCATCGCCACCGGCCGCCCGCTCGGCTCGCTGAAGCTCTTCAACAAGCTCCGGGTCGACCTCACCGAACTCCCCAGCCGCTTCCCCTTCGTACTGATCACCCCGCAGTACCGCACCGAGCGGCTGCTCCTCGACCGGGCGGTGAAGGCCGGCGCGACGATCCTGCGCGGCGCCGAGGTCACCGGCCTGCGCCAGGACGCCGACGGCGTCACCGTCGAGACCGTCCAGGACGGCGCCGCCACCACCCACCGGGCCCGCTACGCGGTCGGTGCCGACGGCGTCCACTCCACCGTCCGCGACCTGCTCGGCCTGCCCTTCCCGGGCGAGTCGGTGGTCGACTCGGTGGTGCTGGCGGACGTCCGGCTGGAGCGCGAGCCGGACGAGGCGGTCACCGTCGGCGCCAACGAGCACGGCTTCTCCTTCCTGGTGCCGTTCGGCGACGGCTGGTACCGGATCATCGCCTGGGACCGCGCCGAGCGGTTCGCCGACGGCACCCCGCCCCCGCCCGACCTGCTCGCCGGCATCGCCCGCGAGACCCTCGGCGAGGACTACGGCCTGCACGACGTCCGCTGGAGCTCCACCTTCCACAGCGACGAGCGGCAGGTCCCCGACTACCGCTCCGGACGGGTCTTCCTGGCCGGCGACGCGGCCCACTGCCACTCCCCGGCCGGCGGCCTGGGCATGAACACCGGCCTCCAGGACGCCGCCAACCTCTCCTGGAAGCTCGCCGCCGCCGTCCGCGGCCGGGCCACCGACGCGCTGCTCGACACCTACCAGACCGAGCGGCACCCGGTCGGCCGGGCGGTGCTGCGCACCTCCGGCGCGCTGATCCGGCTCGCCCTCGCCCAGTCGGCGGCCACCCGGGCGCTGCGCGGCGCGCTCGCCTCCATCGCCGAGCACGTCGACCTGGTCGTGGAGCGCGGCGCCCGCACCATCTCCGGCATCGGCATCGCCTACCCGGCGGCCAAGGACGCCCACCCGCTGGTCGGCAAGCGTGTCCCGGACCTGCGGCTGACCGGTCTGGAGCCGCCCCGCGAGGGCGGTCCGGCCGCGCCGCAGCGGCTCTACGAGGCGCTGCGGGCCGGGAAGTTCGTGCTGGTCAGCAATGACGAGGTGACGGCCGCCGACCCGTGGGCGGAGCGGCTGGTCACCGCGGCCCCGGCCGACCCGCACGGCAAGCTGCGCGACACCGTGCTGCTGATCCGCCCGGACGGCTACGCCGCCTGGGCCGCCGTCGACCCGGGCGCCGGCGAGCTGCGCGCCGCGCTCACCGAGTGGCTCGGCGAGGCCTGACCCACCGGGCCGGCTCCGGGGCGGACGAACCGTCCCGGGGTCAGCCCTTCACCTTCTCGTAGTGCCGGGCCGCCTTCGCCCGGTTGCCGCAGACCGCCATCCGGCACCAGCGGCGGCGGCCGTTCTGCGAGGTGTCGAAGAAGTGCAGGATGCACGCCTCGTGCGCGCACTTCTTGATCCGCTGCGGCCCCTGGGCCAGCAGCCCCAGGAAGTCGTCCACCGCCAGCCAGGCGGCCAGCCGGTGCGGCTCGTCCATCTCGACCCGGTCCACCGGCCCGGCCGCCGAGGCCTCCCGCCGGACCCGCCCGTGCCGCAGCACCGCGTCCAGCCCGGCCAGCTCACCGGCCTCCGGCAGCCGGCCCGCGTCCAGCGCGCGGACCGCCGCCGCCAGTGCCTCCCGCGCCTCCAGGAGGGCGGCCGCGGTGGCCGCGTCCGCCGGGCACCGGTCGGCCAGTCCGGCCGAGGAGAGCCAGATCTCGCAGCCGTCCGGCGCGGCGAACAGGTCGTTGACCGGCACACCGGCCCACCGGGTGTTCAGCAGGTCCAGCGCGAGGGGCTCACCGAGCAGCGGGCGCGGGTCCCGCGGGTCTGCCGTCCGCTCCGTCATCGCCACTCCCTCGCTCTCGAACGGTCCCCGAGTCTACGTCCGCCGCCGCCCGGACGGTTCCTGGCCGGAACAGGACAGCGGACCGGCCGGATCCCGCCGCCCGCCCCGGAGGCGGACGGTGTGTTTCCGTACTGTTTCAAGATCGTTGACTTGGCGGCCCACTCCCCGTGACCACTGTCATACGCACGACTGATGACGTAGCCTCTCGACCGTGCATAGGGTTCCCCACAGCTCGGCGAGGCCATTGACGGCGCGTTCCGGCGCCGCACCGGGTCTGCCGAACCCGCTCGGTGGGGAAGGTAACCACATGGCCTCACAGCACCCCCAGGACGCACGACTCAGACTGGTCGGGCCGCGCCAGGACACACCCGCGCCCACCCCCCGGCCGCCCGCGCCGCCGCTGTCGCCCGCCCCGACGCCCGGACGTCCGAGCCCCACCGGCGGCTTCGCCGACACCCTGCACGTGGCGATCGAGGCCAGCGGCCTCAGCCTGGACCGGATCCGCGCGGCGCTCGCCCAACGGGGCGTCAGGGTCAGCGTCACGACGCTGAGTTACTGGCGGCGCGGACGCAGCCAGCCCGAGCGGGCCAGCTCGCTGCGCGCCGTGCACCTGCTCGAGGAACTGCTCGGCCTGCCGCACTCCACGCTGTCCGCGCTGCTCGGCCCGCCCCGTCCACGCGGGCGCTGGGCGGCCAACGCCAGCGCCAGCCACCTGCGGCTGGAGGACGTCTGGCCGGGCGAGCGGGACATCTCCGACGTCTTCGCCGAGCTGGACGCGCCGCCGGCCGGCGAGCTGGAGCGGCTCTCGGTCCACGACTCGTACTACGTGGACGCCGACCGGCGCGGCAACCTGCTGCGGATGCGCCAGGTGGTCCGCGCCACGGTGGCCGGGGTGACCCGCTGCCTGGTCGTGCACAAGGCCGACGAGGAGGCGACCGGCTGCCCGGAGATCACCGGCGTGCGGCACGGCCGGCTGGGCCGGGTGCGCCGCCGCCCGGAGGCCGGGCTGATCGTCGGTGAGGTGATGCTGGACCGCCCGCTGGGCCTCGGCGACAGCACCGTCTTCGAGTACGAGGTGGAGATCCCGTCCGGCGGCGCCGAGACGGCCGAGTACAGCCGCCGCTTCGCCACGCCGGTGCGCGAGTACGTGCTCCAGGTCCACTTCGACCCGGCGACCGTGCCGGTGCACTGCGAGCGGTACGACCGCGACCCGGGGGCGGACGTCGACCGCCGCCGCGAGCAGCTCTGGATCGGCGCCTCGGCCAGCGCCCACGTCCTCGCCCCCGACCAGCAGCCGGGCCACATCGGCGTCCGCTGGGAGTGGGAGTAGCCGCACCGCGGCCCGGCGCCCGCGCGCCCGCTCCTCCGCACGTCCCGTCCGCATCCTTGTCATGGCACAGCCATACCCGAAAAATCTAACCATTGAATCCAAGAGTACCGGTTGACGCCCTCTTGATCTAACCACTACTGTCATCCATAACGGTTAAGCACGGCGCCCCGAGGCGCCCTGACCACGGGAGTGATCAGGCATGTCCGGCACCATCAGCAGCACCCTGCAGACCGGCCACGTGGGACTGAACGTCACCGACCTGGACCGCTCGACCGCGTTCTACCGGCGTGTCCTCGGCCTGGACCCGGTCAAGGAGGGCACCGACCCGGAGCGCCGCTTCGCCTTCCTCGGCCGCGACGGCCGCCTGGTGCTGACCCTCTGGCAGCAGAGCGAGGGCACCTTCCCCACCGCCGCACCCGGCCTGCACCACCTCTCCTTCCAGGTCGACTCGCTCGACGAGGTCCGCGCCGCCGAGGCGGTGCTGCGCGAGCTGGGCGCCTCCTTCGCCTACGACGGCGTCGTCCCGCACGGCGAGGGCGCCGCCTCCGGCGGGATCTTCTTCACCGACCCGGACGGCGTCCGGCTGGAGATCTACACCCCCGCGGGCGTCGACGGGACCGGCGCCGAGGCCCCCACCGCCGACGCCCCGACCTGCGGCTTCTTCTAGACCCAACGGCCCCGGCAGGACGCACCGGACCCGGCAGACCCCGAGGGAGGCACCCGCGATGACCGCCACCACGCCCTACCACCCCGGCGAACGGGCCGTACAGCGGCGGGCCGGCCGCACGGAGCGCGCCGACCACTCCGGCCGTGCCATCGGCAGCACCGTCCCGGCCGTCGCCGCCCGCTTCCTCACCGAGCGGCGGGTGCTGGTGGTCGGCGCGGCCGACGCCGACGGCCGGCTCTGGGCCACCCAGCTCAGCGGCCCGGCCGGCTTCCTGCGGGCCGCCGACGAACGCACCGTCACGGTGGCCGCCCGCCCGGCCGGGGACGACCCGCTGGCGACCGCCCTGGCCGGCCCCGCCGAGGTGGGCACCATCGCCCTGGACCCGGCCGGCCGGCGCCGGATGCGGGTCAACGGCCGCTCCGTACCGGACGGCCGGGGCGGCCTGGTGATCGGCGCCGACCAGGTCTACGCCAACTGCCCGAAGTACATCCAGCGCCGCCACCCGGTGGACCGCCCGGGGGCCGGCTCCCCGCGCCGGGTGGCGGCCGGCTCCGCCCTGACCACCGCGCAGCAACTGCTGGTGGCCACCGCCGACACCTTCTTCGTCGCCACCACCGGGCCGGACGGCCGGATGGACGCCTCCCACCGCGGCGGCAACCCGGGCTTCCTGCGGGTGCTCGCGCCGGACCGGCTGCGCTGGCCCGACTACGCGGGCAACAGCATGTTCATGACCCTCGGCAACCTGGAGCTCGACCCCCGGGCCGGCCTGCTCGTCCCGGACTGGGAGACCGGCGGCGCCCTGCTGGTCACCGGCGAGGCCCGCACCGACTGGGCCGATCCGGCCGCCGCCGGCCTGCCGGGCGCCGAACGGGTGGTCGACCTCACCGTCACCGGCGTCGTCGAACTGGCCGATGCCACCCCGCTGACCTGGACCGGGCCCGAGTACTCGCCGGCCAACCCGCCGGCCGTCCGACGCTCCGTCGCCTGACCCGCCGCCAATCGCACCGCGAAGAAACGCTGCTACCTCCTCCCGCCGCCTCCCGCCACGCCCGGGCGCTGAACGGCCGTCACCCGTTCGGCTTAATCCACCTGGCCGAACAGGCGTCCGCTTTGGGACTTTGGTCCCGATAACACGCGGTGTGCCCCTGGGAAGGACCGTGCTGTCACGCCGTCGGCGGCACGATCCGGCAGCGGCCCCCATCAGGAGAAACAAGAGGCGGAGCATGACCCGAACCGACCAGCTGGCCCCCCTGTTGGAGTTCGACGAGGTCGAACCCGAGGACGACTGCATATGCGGGGGCTGCTGCGCCCGCCGCCGGGCCCGGCTGCACGCCGCACCGGTGCACGAGGGCGGGCACGCGGCAGCCCGCAGCGTCCGCCGCCGGGCCGCCGTGCTGATGGCCGCCGTCGGCACCGCCCTCGGCGGTGGCGCGGCCGGCGCGGCCACCGCCGTCGCGGCTCCCGCTCCGACCCCGGGCGGCTCCAGCAGCCCCAGCGCCGGGACCCCGCAGGGCGAGGTCAGCGGCCTCTACGGCGAATCCCCCTCCGCCCGCTCGTTCGCCGCCCCGCGCGCCGCGGCGGCCCCGGTCACCCGGGCCCAGATCATCGAGCGGGCCCAGCGCTGGGTCGACCAGAAGGTCCCGTACAGCATGAGCCGCTACTGGTCGGACGGCTACCGCCAGGACTGCTCCGGCTTCGTCTCGATGGCCTGGGGGCTGGGCAGCAGTCAGACCACCTGGACCCTGCCGAGCTTCGCCGACCGGATCGGCAAGGCCGAGCTGCAGCCCGGCGACATCCTGGTCTACAACAACCCGGCCAGCCCGCAGTCCGGCTCGCACGTGACGATCTTCGGCGGCTGGACGGACTCCTCCCGCACCCGCTACGTGGCCTACGAGCAGACCTCGCCGAGCACCCTCAAGCGCTCCACCCCGTACGCGTACTGGAACAACTCGGCCTCCTACGTCCCGTACCGCTACAAGGGCCTGTCCACCGGCGGCAACGGCAGCGGCGGCACCGCGTCGACGTCCTTCCCGGGCGCCGACAGGTTCGGCCCGGGCGCCAACAACGCGTACGTCACCCAGCTCGGGCAGCTGCTGGTGCAGCGCGGCGGCGGCCGGTTCTACGGCGAGGGCCCCGGCCCGCGCTGGAGCGAGGCGGACCGGCGGGCCACCGAGGCCTTCCAGCTCGCCCAGGGCTGGCGCGGCAGCGAGGCGGACGGCATCCCGGGCAAGGCCACCTGGGACTACCTGGTCAACGGCAAGGGCCGCAACATCGACGGCGGCGCCCCGTTGCCGCCCCCGCCGGTGAACCCGCCGGTCACCCCTCCGGTGACCCCCGGCACGGGTGCACAGGCCTTCCCGGGCGCCGACAGGTTCGGCCCGGGCGCCAACAACGACTGGGTGCGCCTGCTCGGCGAGCAACTGGTCCGCAAGGGCTACGGCCGCTTCTACACCCAGGGCCCGGGCCCGCGCTGGACGGAGGCCGACCGGCGCAACGTGCAGGCCTTCCAGGAGGCCCAGGGCTGGCGCGGCGCCGAGGCGGACGGCTACCCCGGCCCGGACACCTGGAAGCGGCTGTTCTCCTGACGGACCGCCACCCGGTCCCGCCCCGGCCGCCGGTTCACGCCGGCGCGCCGGGCGGGCGTCCGGACATCCAGTGGAACAGCCCCATCGCCACGCTGGTCGCCAGGTTGAAGCTGGAGACCCCGGGCCGCATCGGCACCGCGACCAGCTCGTCGGCCCGCGCCCTCAGCTCCGGCGTCACCCCGTGCCGCTCGGTGCCGAAGGCGAGCACGGCGTCGTCCGGGAAGGCCGTCGCCCGGATGTCCGCGCCCTCCGGGTCCAGCACGTAGAGCGGGCCGGCCGGCAGCTCCGGCAAGGTCAGCCGCTCGACCGCGGTGGCGAAGTGCAGGCCCGCGCTGCCGCGGAGCACCGCCGGGTGCCAGGGGTCCAGCTCGCCGGTGGTGACCACGCCCGCCGCGCCGAAGCCGGCCGCGAGCCGGATCACCGCGCCGACGTTGCCCAGGTTGCGCGGGTTCTCCAGCAGCACGACGGGGGCCGGCCGGGGCCGGACCGCCAGCGCGGCGCGGTTGGCGGCGGCGGTGGGGCGCACCGCCAGCGCGATCACCCCGGTCGGGTGCAGCCGGGGCGCCAGCGTGCGCAGCGCGGCCCCGGGCAGTTCGGCGGCCAGCGCGTCCAGCGCGGGGGCGACGTCCGGGGCGAGTTCGGCGGCGAGCGCCAGCAGCGCCGCCCGGTCGGCGGTCAGCACCTGCCGGACGGCGCCGCCGAAGCGCAGCGCGTGCTTCAGCGGGTGGAACCCGTCCAGCAGGACCGTCCCCGGCTCCTCGGCACCGGCCCGCCAGGCCCGCAGCAGTTCCTCGTTCATCCCGCTCACTCTGCCATCCCGGCGCGCTCCGGCCCGCCGCCGGGTTCCCGGGCGCCCGGCTACCGCCCCGTGGGCTCCGGCTCGCGCCGGTCGGCGGCGGCCGCCGTACCACCGCCGCGCAGCGCCCGTTCGAGGTCCTTCAGCGCCTGGAGCAGCAGTCGGGTGCCCGAGCGCACGACCTCCCCGTGCACCCCGGCCGGCCACTCGGCGAGCTGGCGCTCCAGCCGCTCCTGCGCCTCCCGGACGGGCCCGAACTCCACCGGCTGCCCGGTCAGCAGCGCCGCCGCGGCCAGCGCGGTGGCCAGCCGCAGCTCCTCGGCGAACTCGGCCGCCCCCGGCACCGGCTCGGCGTCCGCGCCGGGCAGGTGGGCCTCCAGCAGGACGGCCACCCGCCCGAGGTGGCCGACCGCCGCGCGTGCCCGGTCCAGCTGGCGCCGGCTCACCCCGGGCAGCCCGGAGGCGTGCCGGCCGGGCTCGGCGTCGGCCCGCTGCATCGCCTGGAGCAGCTCCGAGCGCGCCTCCCGGGAGTCCAGCAGCGCCGAGCGGACCTCCCGTCCGCGCGGCGCGGCGGGCCGCCCGTAGACGGCGACCACCTCGGCCGCGTACCGCCCGGCGGCGGCCAGCCACTCGGCCAGCCGCTCGCCGAGCCGGGCGGTCTGCCAGGTGGGGAAGAGGGCGTAGACGAGCAGCGCGACCGAACCGCCGAGCAGCGTGAGCCCGACCCGCTCCACCGCTGTGACCAGCGGGTTCCCCTCCTGGAGCCCGAGCAGGAAGACCACGTAGGAGGAGATGCAGGCGGTGATCACCGCGTAGCCGGTGCGGAAGGTCATGTAGACGCCGGCGATCGAGACCACCGCGAGCGCGGCCAGCACCCACTCGCCGGGCCGGGCCAGCTGCACCACCAGGGTGGAGACGGCCACCCCGACGACCGTGCCGGCCAGCCGGGCCACGCCCCGGCTGTAGGTCTGCGCGAAGTCCGGCCGCATCACCATGGCGGCGGTCATCGGCGCCCAGTAGCCGTGGTGGAAGCCGGCCAGCCGGGCCAGCAGATAGGCGGCGGTGACCACCCCGGACAGCCGCACGGCGTGCTGGAACACCGCCGAGTGCGGCTGGAGCTGACGCCGCACCGCCCGCAGGGCGGTCGGCAGCATCCGGACCAGCGGCGGCTTGCGCAGCGTGCCGCCGGGCTGGACGACGGGCGTGTCGATGGTGTCCTCGGAGCCCCGGTCCAGCGTGTCGGAGGCCTTGCGGAGCAGCCCGGCCAGCCGGCGGGCGGCCCGCCGGGCGGCGCCGCGCAGCTCCGGGCCCTCGGTCCGGGCGACCAGGGTGAGCGCGGGCGCGGAGCGCGGCAGCTGGAGCGGGGCCCCGGTGCGGATCGCCCGGGCCAGCGCGTCCATCGCCTCGGCGGAGGCGGCCAGCACCTCCCGGGCCCGGTCGCGCTCCGGGCCCTCCTCGGGAGCGCCGACCTTGGGGTCGGCGATCGCCGCCAGGGTGGGCCGGATCCGCTCGGCGAGGCCCCGCAGGCCGCGCAGTTCGGGCGGCCTGCGCCGGTCCTGCCAGGGCGTCAGCGCGGCGGCGTGCCGGGCCTCCATGAACGGCGCCGGGTCCACGTGCGCCGTCGGGTCCTGGCGCAGCCGGCGCGCGTAGTCGGCGAGTTCGGCGTAGGTGTCGGCGAGCGCCTCGCGCTGGGCGGTCCAACTGCCGATCGGCCAGACGGTGATGACCACCGCCTGGACGACGCCGCCGAGCGCGCAGACCAGCCCGTGGCCGAGCGCGGTGAGCGGGCTGACCGGCAGCTGGACGACGATCAGCATCACCGACAGGGTGTTGGCGGCGACCCCTCCGGCGGTCGGGCCGATCGCCCAGGCGAGGCCGGCGCCGAAGGCCCAGACCGCCAGCAGCACCGGGAACAGCCCGGTCACCCCGGCCGCCAGGTAGCCGAGGAAGGTGCTGACGCCGAGTCCGATCCCGGCGGCGACGGCGAGCGTGGCGCGCGGCCGGAAGCTGCGCTGGAAGGTCGCCGTCCCCGCGATGAACGCGCCCATCGCCGCCGAGGTGGCGAGCCGGGCGTCCCAGATCGCGAGGGTCGGGAAGAGCACCAGGGCGACGGCGACCGCGCCGCGCACCGCCCGCTTGGGATCGGTGAGCGCCCGGTCGATGGTCAGTCCGGTCCGCGCGGTGTCTCGAAGTGCGGCGAACCAGGACATACCGGTCAGCTTAGTGGGGCCTCCCCGGCCGGATCCGCGCGACCCGCACCCCGGCCCACAGCAGTGCCGCCGTCGGCAGGAACACCGCGTCCGCCGCGATCATCGCCAGGGAGAACACCGGCAGTCCGAGCAGCACCGCGATCCCCACGTGCTCGGCCATCATCACCACCAGCAGCGCGTTCTTGATCCGCCGGTTCACCAGCGTGAACGGGAACGCCACCTGGAGCAGCACCGTCCCGTAGGTGATCAGGAACACCGGCAGCAGCGCCCCGCCGACCAGCCCGGACAGCCCCGGCCAGGGCGTGAAGTAGTCCAGGTGCAGCGGGTAGTACAGCGCGGTGCCGTCCTGCCAGCGCGAGCCCTGCACCTTGTACCAGCCCGCCGTGGCGTAGATCAGCACCACCTCGACGGCGATCACCAGCATCGCGCAGTTGTGCGTCATGGTCGCCAGCGCGTCCAGCACCGCCCGGGTCTCGCCGCGCGGCGCCACCCGGTCCACCAGCCACCGGAGCCCGGCCACCGCCCAGAGCGCCCAGAACAGCGGCCCCCAGCCGACGTAGGGGAAGGCCGGCGCCGTCCAGTCCAGGCTGCTCCCGGAGAACTCCCCCAGCTGACAGACCAGCAGCACCGCCCCGAGCACCGCCCAGAGCACCGGCCCGGCCGCCCCGTCCCGCCCGGACCGCACCCGCCGGGCGTCCAGCGACCACACCTCGGCGCACCGGGTGAAGACCAGGTAGACCGCCATCAGGTGGACGATGTTGTCGCCGCCGTCGCCGAGGAAGACGTTGCGGTTCTGCAGCGACAGCACGGTGACCAGGAACAGCACCGTCGCCGCCCTGGTCCGCCAGCCGAGCAGCACGGCCAGCGCGGCCAGCACCGCCAGGTGGTAGACCAGCTCGAACCAGGGCCGGCCGCCGAACCAGGGCAGCACCGTCAGCGCCCCGTTGTCGGCCAGCAGCTGCTCCGCCAGCTCCGCCGACCAGGGCGAGGTGTCGCCGTACAGCAGCCGCCGTTCGGGCCACTCGCGCAGCAGGTACGCCAGCCAGACCAGCCCGAAGCCGATCCGCACCGTCGCCGCCTGGTAGCGCCCGAGCACCCGGCCGGAGAACACCGCGAACGCCCGGGCGGCGAGCCCGGCCGGGTGCGGCAGGTGCGGACCCTCCGGCGCGCCCCGGCCGGCCGCCGGGCCGTTCTGGCGGGGGATCCCGTCGAGCAGCCGCTCGTGCTCCCGCGCCCCCACCGGGCCGGTGCCGCTCACCGCAGCCCCCGCAGGTCCTCGTCCCGCACCGGCCACCAGGGCAGCTCGCGCACCGTGGGTTCGGGCGGCGCCGCCTCCCCGCTCCAGCGCGGCGGCGCGACGGTCGCCGTGGTCACCCTCAGCTCGACCGCCACCACCGGCCGCCCGGCCACGCTGCGGCCGATCCGCTGCACCGCGATCCGCTTCAGGTACTCCTCGGCGAGCCGCCCGCGCTCCGTGGTCCGCGACTCGTCCTGCGCGCTGTGCGACCCGTCGTAGAAGTCCCAGGCCCGGCGCAGCAGGTTCTGGTCGGCGTGGCTGGGCGCCGGATTGCCCCGGATCGCCGCGATGTCCTGCGCGGTCAGCCCCACCCAGTCGTGGACCACCGGGTCCCCGTCCGCCGACACCGTGCGCACCCGGGCGTCCACCGCGACGTTCTGCTGCAGCGGGTTGGGCGCGAACAGCTTCCAGTTCTGCTCGAACTCCGGGTAGATCAGGCCGTCCAGCTGCTCCCGGTACTCCCGGGAGAGCGGATTGGCGGGCGCCACGTGCAGGAAGACCGCACCGAGGAACAGCCCGGTGGCCGCCGGCAACAGGACGGCGGCCGCGCCCAGGACGACCCGGGCGGGCACCGACCAGCCCCGGCGGACGGGCGGTTCCGGTGTGCCCTCGGCGTTCTCGGCCTGCTCGGCCTGCTGGGCGTGCTCGGCGTGCTCGGCGTGCTGGGCGTGCTCGGCGTCCTCGGCACTCTCGGCCATGAACTCCCCCGGGGACGGGTGGGGCCGGCACCGCGCCGGCCCGGTCGCGCGCCCATCCTGCCCTACTCCCGGCGCCCGGCGGAGCCCCCGGTTCTCCCGGTCCCCGCCCCGCGGCACGGACTACAGGACGAAGGCGTCCCGCCCGTCGCTGCTCACCATCGGACGGCCCGCGCCGTCCCAGGCGTACATCCCGCCGTCCACGTTGACGGCGTCCCGGCCGTTCTGCACCAGGTACTGGACGACCTGGGCGGAACGCCCGCCGACCCGGCAGAGCACGTACAGCTTCGCGTCCGGCAGCTCGCCGATCCGCGCGACCACCTCGCCGATCGGGATGTGCAGCGCGCCGTCCACGTGCCCGGCGTCCCACTCGTCCTGCTCCCGGACGTCCAGCAGGGCGGCGTCGGCGGGCACGGCGGCGGCGTCGATGGTGGGGATCTGCGCGAACATCGTCTGGTTCTCCTGCGGGTCGGGATCGGCCCCGCCATTGTCCCCCACCGGCCGGGGCCCCATCAGGCGCTCCAGCTCGGCCTGCTGGGCGGCGGCCTTGGCCAGCAGCTGCTCGGCCAGCTCGGTCAGCAGCCCGTCCGGGTCCTGCGGGGAGAGCGCCAGCAGCTCGCCCATCGCGCTGCGCTCCAGCCGGACCTGCTCGGCGGCGAGCTCGCCGATCCGGCCGGTCAGCCACTCCAGCCGGCGGCGCAGCCAGCCGAGCCGGTCGGGGGAGTCGACGGCGGGCGCCGCCTCGGGCGCGGTGGACCACTCGGCCGCCAGCGCCTCCAGCGCGCCGGTGTCGCCGTACGCGTAGGCCTCGTTGACCCGGGCCAGGAACGCCGCCCGGCGCTGCTGCTCCCGCGGGTCGGTGGAGAGGTCCGGGTGGGCACGGCGGACCAGCTCCCGGTAGATCCGCTGGGCATCCCGGCCGGGCCGCACCCGGGCGGGGGCGGCGGGCGGCGGCGGGGCCTGCTCCTGCTCGCCCCGCTCCCGGACGCTGTCGAACAGCGCGTCCAGGTCCGGCAGGTCCTCGACCCGCTGCCGCGCCTCGTGGGCCCGCCGCAGGTCCTCCGGGTCCCCGGTGCGGACGGCCACCGCCTCGGCGAGCAGCGCGTCCAGCTCGTCCAGCCGGGCGTACAGCGGCCCGAGCAGCTGGTGGTGGATCAGCGCGAAGTTGTCGATCTCGACCCGCAGCGTGCGCACGTCGACGTCCATGGTGAGCCAGGCGAGCTCGGCGGCCTCGACCCGCTCCTCCAGCTCCTGCTGCTCCGGGTCCGTCCAGCGGACCGGGATCTGCGCGCTCACCTCTCGCCTCCTCCTGCGTGCCGTCCTGCGACCCTACCGCCCGCCCGCGCCGTGCCACGCGGGGTGGACGGGGAGTGCGGACCGGCGCACGGCACGTGACACGCAACTGATACCGAGGAATCTCCCCGTTTCGCTATCGACTCCCGGCCCGTCCGTGCTTCGCTGGTATCCGCACAGCATGCCTTCCTCCGGAGAAACGGCCGTCTCCCGACGTGGCGGCCAGGCGGGAGCAGACCGAATCCATGGTGGACGATCCCAACTCCACACCGCGTCCGGCGGGTACCGACCCGGGGCCCGGCACCGCACCGGGTGACCAGCCGTCAGGGGTGGTCGCCCTGGTCCGGCTCGCCCTCGTGCTGGTCGACCGCGGCGGGCGGGTCGCCCAGTGGAGCCGGGCCGCCGAGGAGCTGTTCGGACACCGCGCCGACGCCGTCCACGACCGCCCGGCGGCCGGCCTGCTGCCCGCCGCCGATCCGCGCAGCGTGCCCGGCCCGGCCGCGCTCCCGGCCACCGGCCGCCGCCGCGACACCTTCGCCACCCTCACCCAGCTGACCGCGCCCGGCACCGCCTGGGCGGGCCGGCTGCCCGTGGTCGACCGCGAGGAGCACCTGCGGGACGTGCTCTGGTGGGCCTACCCGGTGGACGGCCCGGCCGGCGGGCTGCTGGCCCTGGCCGCCGACGCCCGTCCGCTGCGCTCCGCCGGCCCCCGGCTGGCCGTCGGCGAGCGGCTGCTGCCGTTCGCCGCCGCCCCCGGCGCACTGGGCGGCTTCCACCGGCTCTCCGCCGCGCTGACCACCGCCGGCCGGCCGGTGCCCGAGGCGCTCGCCGCCCTGCTTCCCGGCTCCGCCGAACGCCGCGGACCGCTGCTCGCCGCCCTGGCCCGGGCCGGGCTCCCGGCCCTGCGGCTGGACCCGACCACCGTGCTGCCGCTGCGCCCGGCCGACCCGGCGGTCGGCACCGCGCACGCCGCCGCCGGGATCGGCCGCCGCTACCCGACCGCGCAACAGCGCACCGCCCGGCTCGGCCCGCCGCCGCAGCCCGAGCAGTCCGCGCCCGGCCGACGCCCGGCCGGACCGCTGCCCGCCCAGCGCGAAGCCGCCGCCGCGCAGGCCGCGGCGCAGGGCGCGGCCCCTTCCGCGGCCGCCCCGGGCGCCGCCCCTTCCGCCGCCCCGACCGCGGCGGGCCTCGGCACACCGGCCACCGGCCCGGTCGTCCCGGCCCCGCCGAGAGGAGGCACCACCATCGAACAGACCACCGTCGGGCCGCCCGCCACCGGGCACCGGCTCCACCCGGGCGAGCCGGCCGCACCGCCCGCCGCCGTACCGGCGCCCGCCCCCGCGCCGCCGGCCGGCAGGTTCGGCCCGTTCCTCACCAACGGCCACGCCGGCGAGCAGCTGGCCCTGCTCAACGAGGTCGGCGGCAAGGTCGGCACCACCCTCGACCTCGGCTTCACCGCCCACGAGCTGTGCCGGGTACTCGTCCCCCGGGTCGCCGACTTCGCCTGCGTCGACCTCGTCGACGGCCTGATCTCCGACTCCGAACTGCCCGAGGCCCGCCCGGACGACGACACGATGCTCCGCCGGGTCGCGCTCGCCCGCAACGAGTCCGGCGGCCAGTGGGACCACGTGCTCGCCGAGGGCTCGCTGGTCGCCATGCCCCGCCGCACCCCGCCCGGCATGGCCCTCCAGCTCAACCAGCCGGTGCTGGTCCCGGTGGTCACCCGGGACGTCGCCGTCGACTACGCCGCCGCACTCGGCGGCCCGGAACTCGTCCCGGTGGTCTCCGGCCGCTCGATGCTGGTGGTGCCGCTCTCCGCCCGCGGCACCGTGCTCGGCATCCTCAAGCTGCTCCGGCTCCCCGACCGGGGCCCCTTCGACGAGGGCGACGCCGCCACCCTCAAGGAGCTGGCCGCCCGGGCCGCGCTGTCGCTCGACAACGCCCGGCTGCACCGGGCCGAGGCCCGGGTCGCCACCACCCTCCAGCGGTCGATGATCCCGACCCGCCCACCGCAGATCCCCGGCGTCCAGATCGCCCACCGCTACCTGCCCGGCGACTCCCGGGCCGAGGTCGGCGGCGACTGGTTCGACGCGATCCAGCTGCCCGGCAGCCGGGTCGCCCTGGTGGTCGGCGACGTCATGGGCCACGGTCTGCACTCGGCCGCCGCGATGGGCCGCTTCCGCACCGCCATGCAGACCCTGGCCGCCCTCGACCTCCCGCCCGGCCAGCTGCTGCGGCACCTGGACAACCTGGCCCACAAGCTCGGCGACGACCACCTCGCCACCTGCCTGTACGCGGTCTACGACCCGATCAACCGGACCTGCGAGCTGGCCAGCGCCGGCCACGTCCCGCCGGTCCTGGTGCACCCGGACGGCACCGGCGAGCTGCTGGAGATCCCGGCCGGCGCCCCGATCGGCGTGGGCGGGGTCCCGTTCGTCGCCAAGACCATCGACGTCTCGGACGGCTCGATGCTGGTGCTGTGCACCGACGGCCTGGTCGAGGTGCGGGGCGGCGACATAGGAGCCGGGCTGGCCGCGCTCTGCGGGAACCTCATCGACCCCCGGCAGAGCCCCGAGCAGGCCTGCGACGTGGTCCTGGACCGGCTGCACTCGGACGACCGCAAGGACGACGTCGCGCTGCTGGTGGCCCGCTTCGACGGGGTCCCGCCGAGCGAGGTCGCCACCTGGGACCTCACCGTCGACCAGCGCGAGGTCGGCCGCGCCCGCGCCCTGGTCCGCGAGCAGCTCGCCGCCTGGCACCTGGAGCCGCTCAGCGACACCGTCGTGCTGCTGGTCAGCGAGCTGGTCACCAACGCCGTCCGGGTCGCCCGCGACCGGGTCCAGCTCCAGCTGATCCGGGTCGACAAGCTGCTGGTCGAGGTCAGCGACGACAACCACAACCTGCCGTCGCTGGAGCCCGCCGAACAGCTCGGCGAGACCGGCCGCGGCCTCACCCTGGTCACCAAACTCGCCGAACGCTGGGGCACCGCCCGCAAGGCGGTGGGCAAGGTCGTCTGGTTCGAACTGCCTCTCTGACTGGAGCCCACTCGCCTCCGGGGTCGCGGTGCCCTCGCGGGCTACGGCACCGCGGCGCCGGCCGGGGTGCGGCGGCGGGCCTCGGTGGCCGCCTCCAGTGAGACGGTGGCGGCCGCCACCACGGTGGCCGCGCCGACCCCGGCCAGCACCCGCGGCCAGAAGTCCCCGAACACCTCCACCGAGACCGCGATCAGCAGCGCCGCGATCACCGCGACCACGTGCTCCATGCCCGCCAGGTTCGGCAGCACGACCGCCTCGCCGACCATCAGCGCCACCACCAGCCCGGCGGTGAACCAGGCCCGGCAGCGGAACGCGATGCAGATCGCCAGCGCCACCACCGCGGCCGACGGCCCGGTGTCCCGCACGTGCGCGACCCACTTCGGGAACCCGAAGAGGTGGTCGGGCCCGATCGCCACGCCGACCCGGGCGAACAGCGTCCCGGCCAGGGTGCAGGTGTACGCCACCACCAGGGTCAGCCGCCGGCCGAGCACGATCTCGGCGATCCCGAAGACCACGAAGACCTGCGCCAGCGCACCCCACACCGGCAGGTCCAGGGCCGGCACGTACAGCGACAGCGGCGTCCGCAGCAGCGAGACCTCCAGCGGCAGCGCCGCCTTCACCACCCCGATCTGGGTGACGAAGCGCTCCCCGCCCGGCAGGTGCTGGACGATGCTGAACATCAGAATCAGGCAGGTCGCCGCGGTGGCCAACGGGACGGCCGCGAACTTCTTTCGCGCCACCTGCTCCCGGACGGTACCGAACAGCGTTCCCCACTCGGCGACAGCGGCCTCTTTGGCAATAGCCACCGGCCCCTTTCGCACGCCCCCCGCGTGGGTCCTCCGCATCACAACCCGTTCTCCGAATCCCCGTTGGCGCGAGCGCCCTTCCCGACTACCCCCACATTAGAAGCCGCTTAACGAATCCACATCGGCATTTGTGCCGATCCCCGTCATCCTCAGGAGGGAGGAGCCACCCCGAAATCCCCCCATCCGGATGACCGGGCCCCTCCGCCCCCCGGCGGAGGGTCTACCCCTTCCCGCCCCGTGCCGCCACCGGCACGCGGGGCGCCTGCACGGCGGGCGGCCCCTGGTGCCGGCGACGGAACAGCGCGGGCAGGCTCGGTGCGGTGATGAAGCCCTCGGCCCGGGCACTGGCGATGCCGATCCGCGGAATCTCGCTGCTCTTCTCGAAGAGCAGATAACGCGGCTCCCAGATCGGGCGGTACTTGGCGTTGGCACGGTAGAGCGATTCGATCTGCCACCAGCGCGAGAAGAAGCCGAGAACGGAACGCCACAGCCGCAGCACCGGCCCGGCACCGAGCTTCGAGCCGCGCTCGAAAACGGAACGGAACATGGCGAAGTTCAGCGAGACCCTGGCCAGATTCACCTCGCGGGCACGCTGCAGGAGTTCGATCACCATGAACTCCATCAGGCCGTTCTCGGTGTCCCGGGCCCGGCGCATGAGGTCCAGCGAGAGCCCCTGCGCACCCCACGGCACGAAGCTGAGCAGCGCCTTCAGCTCACCGTCGGCGTCGTGGCACTCCAGCATCACGCAGCGCCCGTCGCCCGGGTCGCCGAGCCGGCCCAGCGCCATCGAGAAGCCGCGCTCGGTCGCACCGTCGCGCCACTGGTCGGCCTTGGCGACCAGGTCGGCCATCTCGCTCTCGGGGATCTCCTCGTGGCGGCGGATCCGCACCGTGTACCCGGCCCGCTTGACCCGGTTGTACGCCTGGCGCACCACCCGCATCGCCCGGCCGTCCAGCGAGAACTCGTCCAGTTCGACGATCGCCTCGTCGCCCAGCTCCAGCGCGTCCAGGCCGTGCCGGGCGTAGATCACACCGGCCTCCTCGGAGGCGCCCATCACGGCCGGTGCCCAGGCGTGCTCGCGGGCCTCGGACAGCCAGGCGTCGATCGCGCCCGGCCAGGCCTCCGGATCGCCGATGGGGTCGCCGGAAGCCAGCGAGACACCGCCGACCACCCGGTAGGCGACCGCCGCCTTGCCGCTCGGCGAGAAGATCACCGCCTTGTCCCGGCGCAGCGCGAAGTAGCCCAGCGAGTCCCGCTCGCCCTGCTTGTCCAGCAGCACCCGCAGCCGCTGCTCGTCCTCGGCGGTGAGCAGCTCGTTGCCCCGCGGGCTGCGGAAGGCCACGTAGAGGACGAGCAGGAAGAGCAGCGCGCCCATCGCGTTGATGACCGCGTTCACCCAGGTCGGCGCGTCGATCACGGAGCGCAGGTGCTCGGACGGGGTGATCGTGATCATCCGGCCGACCGAGTAGCGGAACATGTCCCAGAAGTCCGCGGCGGGCAGATTGTTGGTCAGCGCGACCAGCGCGGCGCCGACCACACCGCCGAAGCCGAGGCCGGCCACGAAGGTGGCGGCGGCGGTCTTCGGGTTGGAGCGGTCGCCCTTGGAGGTGAACTCCTTCCGGCCGACCAGCAGCGCCAGCACGAAACCGCAGGTCAGCACGGTGGAGACATAGTTCAGCGGGTGCCGGTCGAAGCCCTCGCCGGGCAGCGACATGGCGGCCAGGTAGAGCAGGGCGAACAGGCCGGCCAGCGCGATGTTGAAGATCCACGCGGCCCGCTTGCGGCGGCGCATGGCGATCGCCAGGAAGACCGAGAGCACCGCGCTGCTCAGGCCCGCGGTCATCAGGTACGGGGTGAAGTACTCGCCCTCGTTGTGCGTCTCGACCTGGTCGCGGAACTGCGCCAGGACCACGGTGACGATGTTCAGCAGGGCGATCAGCCGCAGGTACCAGACGGTCGCCGCGGCGGCCCGCGGGCGCCAGCGCGCCATCACGGCGCCGGGCTCCGACCCGGACCCGGTGGGGGAGGTGGACGGCTCCGGCTTCACAGTGGACGACACAGCTCAATTCCAAACGATCAGGTGGTGGGTCGCATCCGCACGCGACCCGGCTGGACACCCACCTCGGCCGGCAGGCCGACTGAGCGGCAGCCAATTCCATGGTTCCCCACCGACAGTGAGAATTGCGTGAACCGGGTAGCGGATTCACACCCCCGCCGTTCGGCGGGGGTCGCCCGGCCGGTCCGGGCCCGGCGAAGCCGCCGGTCAGGCCCTACCCTCGATTCCAGTCATGCGGACCGGCCCGGCCCGGCCGCCGAACCGAGGAGGGCCCCATCGCCACCACCCGCGTGCTGATCGTGGACGACGAGATCCTGGTCCGGTCGGGGCTGGGCCTCATCGTCGGCTCCGCCCCCGACCTGGAGGTGGTCGGCGACTGCTCCGGCGCGCAGACCGAGGAGTGCGTCCGGCGACTGCGTCCGCACGTGGTGCTGCTCGACATCCGGATGCCCGACATGGACGGCATCTCGGTGCTCCGCCGGCTGCGGGCGCTGCCCGACCCGCCGGCCGTGGCGATGCTCACCACCTTCGACACCGAGGAGTACATCGGCACCGCGCTGCGGGCCGGCGCGTCCGGCTTCCTGCTCAAGGACACCGCCCCGGACCAGCTGGTGCACGCCGTACGGGTGCTCGCGGCCGGCGGCAACATCCTCTCCCCCACGGTGACCCGCACGGTGATCGGCGGCTACGTGGACGGCGGCGGCCCGGACGCCGAGGCGGCCACCCTGGCCCGCACCCTGACCGGCCGGGAGCTGGACGTGCTGGCGCTGCTGGGCGAGGGCCTGTCCAACGCCGAGATCGCCGACCGGCTGTTCCTGGGCACCGGCACCGTGAAGGACCACATCAGCGCGATCCTCGGCAAGCTCGGCGCCGCCAACCGGGTCCAGGCGGCCGTGATCGCCCACCGGGCCGGGCTGGTCCGCCCGAAGCCGAGCGACGGGGCATGATCGGCGACGCCGCTCCCGCACGACGTCTGCCGCCCGGGCTCACCGCGCCCTGGCTGATGCTCCTGCTGCCCGCCCTCTACTCGCTGGTGGACGCCGCCCTGGTGGCCCGGGGCGCCCCGCTGTGGCAGAGCCTGCTGTCGGTGGTGGCCGCCGTGGCGCTGCCGTGGCGCCGGCGCTTCCCGGTCACCGTGCTGCTGCTGACCATGCCCGGCAGCTACTTCGACGACATCTGGCTCGCCCCGATCACCGCCGTCTACACGGTGGCCGCCGAACGCCCCCGGCCCCGGGTGGTGGTGCCCTGCGCCACCCTGTTCGCGCTGGTCGAGTTCTTCCACTGGCCGGTCTCCGAGCAGAGCTTCGAGCTCAGCCGGGACACCGCCCTGTACGCCATCCAGTCCGTGATGCTCGCGGCCGGCCCGGCGGCCACCGGCCTGCTCTCCCGGACCCGGCGCGAGCTGGCGTCCCGGCTGGACGAGCTGACCCGCGGGCAGGAGCGGGAGAGCCGGCTGCTCGCCGAGCGGGTGCTCAGCGAGGAGCGCGGCCGGCTCGCCCGGGAGATGCACGACGTGGTCTCGCACCAGGTCAGCCTGATCAGCATCCAGGCCGGCGCGCTCCAGGTGTCCACCCCCGACCCGGGGGCCGCGGGCGTGGCCCGGACCATCCGCGAACTGTCGGTGCGCACCCTGGAGGAGCTGCGCCACATGGTGGGGGTGCTGCGGGCCGGCGGTCCGCGGATGGACACCCCGCTGGCCCCGCAGCCCAGGCTGGCCGACCTGCCCCGGCTGATCGAGGAGAGCGGACTGGCCGCGGACACCGAACTCGTCCCGGGCGACCGCCCCTGGCCGGAGGCGGTCGAGCGGGCCGCCTACCGCACCGTGCAGGAGGCGCTCACCAACATCACCAAGTACGCGCCCGAGGCCGCGGTGCACGTCCGGATCCGGGCCCGCGGACGTCGGCTGCGGGTCGAGGTGCGCAACGACGCGCCGCCGGTGCGCCCCGCGCAGACCCTGCCGGGCGGCGGCCACGGCCTGGTCGGCCTGCGCGAACGGGCGCAACTGCTCGGCGGTTCGCTCACCGCCGGTCCGACTCCGGACGGCGGCTTCGAGGTCCGCGCCGACCTGCCGGCCCCGTCCTCCTGAGCGGTCCTGCCGGGCCGACCTCCCGGGCCGGAGGGGCAGGCCGGCCCGTGGCCGCCGGCGAGGAGAGCCGGAAGAACGAGAAAGCCCCGCAGATCCGAAGATCTGCGGGGCTTCGCTGTGCGCGAGGGGGGAGTTGAACCCCCACGCCCTTTCGGGCACTGGAACCTGAATCCAGCGCGTCTGCCTATTCCGCCACCCGCGCATGGGTGTTTTCCCTGCTTGCCGGGTGATCAGCCGATCCGCTCGGTACCATGTGGCCTTCGCGGTTCTTCGATCGGGCCACCCGGTGGGCGCCCCTTCCGACATGGAAAACAGTAGCACGACCTGCGGCTCACCTCCGAATCCGTTCCCGGGGCGGCCGAGCGCATCCGAACGGATGCCCGGCGAACAGGCGGGCGAAGGGCGGCGGGCCCGCCGGGCGGGAGGCCCTGGCATGTTGCCGCCCGGATGCGTCACCCTGTGTGTCCGAGCACACCCCCGGGCACCACGTGGTCCGGGAACCGTACGGATGGCCCCGGCGTGGATACGATCAGTACGGAAGTACCGCAAGTAGGCACGATCGGCTCCCCGGAGACCGGTCGGCAGGCAGGCGAACGAACCCTGGAAGGGGGTGCCCCATGGGAGTGCTGAAGAAGTTCGAGCAGCGACTTGAGGGTCTCGTCAACGGCACCTTCGCCAAGGTGTTCAAGTCCGAGGTCCAGCCCGTGGAGATCGCCGGTGCGCTGCAGCGCGAGTGCGACAACAACGCGAGCATCTGGAACCGCGACCGCACCGTCGTGCCCAACGACTTCATCGTCGAGCTCAGCCCGCACGACTACGAGCGGCTGAGCCCCTACTCCGGGCAGCTGGGCAACGAGCTGGCCGGCATGGTGCGCGAGTACGCGGAGGCCCAGCGCTACAGCTTCATGGGCCCGCTCCAGGTGAACCTGGAGAAGGCCGAGGACCTCGACACCGGCCTGTACCGGGTGCGCAGCCGCACCCTCGCCGCCGAGGAGCCGCAGCAGCAGGCCCCCCAGCCGACCCAGCCCGGCTACGGGCGCCCGCCGGCCGCACCGGCCCCCGGCGCGCCGTGGCAGCAGCCCGGCGCCGCCCCGTACGGCGCGCCCCCGCCGCCCGCCGCGCCCCCGGCCATGCCCCCCGGCCCGCCCGCCCCGGCCGGCGGCAACGTGCGCCCGTTCCCGGGCGCCGGGCACGGCACCTCGGTCCGCCGCTGGATCGAGGTCAACGGCGCCCGCCACCAGATCTCCGGAAACGCCTGCGTGCTCGGCCGCTCCACCGAGGCCGACGTCCGCATCGACGACCCCGGAGTCTCCCGCAAGCACGCCGAGATCCGGCCCGGCACCCCCTCGATGGTGCTGGACCTCGGGTCCACCAACGGCATCGTGGTGGACGGGCAGCACACCCAGCGCGCTACGCTCCGCGACGGCTCTCGAATCGTCGTGGGCTCCACCACCATCGTCTACCGACAGGTCGAAGGGTAGAGCGGGCGCGGTTATGTCAGAACTGACCCTCACGGTCATGCGGCTGGGTTTCCTGGCCGTGCTGTGGCTGTTCGTGATCGTCGCGGTCCAGGTGATCCGCAGCGACCTGTTCGGCACGCGGGTGAACCCGCGGGCCTCCCGCCGGGGCGGCGGCGCGACCGCGACCGCCCCCGGCCCCTCCGCCGGGCGAGCCCCGCAGGGCCAGCCGCCCGCCGGCGGTCCGGCGACCCAGGGCGGCGGGCGCCGCCGCGGCGCCCCGACCCAGCTCGTCGTGGTCGCGGGCTCGCTGGCCGGCACCACCGTCGCGCTGCAGGGCCAGACCATCACCCTGGGCCGCGCCCACGACTCCACCATCGTGCTGGACGACGACTACGCGTCCTCCCGGCATGCCAGGATCTATCCCGACCAGACTGGGCAGTGGACGGTGGAGGATCTAGGCTCCACCAACGGCACCTATCTGGACCGTCAGCGCCTGACCGCGCCGACCCCGCTCCAGCCGGGCACGCCGATCCGTATCGGCAGGACCGTCATCGAACTGCGGAAGTAGTAGCGCATGAGGGACAGCATCCCGTCCATGACCCAGAGGGGGGCACAGGTCGCATGACCCTGGTGCTGCGCTTCGCCGCCGGCTCCCACAAGGGACTGATCCGGGAGGGGAACGAGGACTCCGGCTATGCCGGCCCGCGGCTGCTGGCCGTGGCCGACGGCATGGGCGGCGCGGCGGCCGGTGAGGTCGCGTCCTCCGAGGTGCTCGGATCGATCGTCCGGCTGGACGAGGACGTACCGGGCGCCGACCTGCTGACCCTGCTCGGCGACGCGGTCCAGGGCGCCAACGACCGGCTCCGCCAGATGGTCGAGGAGGACCCGCAGCTCGAAGGCATGGGCTGCACCCTCACCGCGATGCTCTGGACCGGCCAGCGGATGGGCCTGGTGCACGTCGGCGACTCCCGGGCCTACCTGCTGCGGGACGGCGCGCTGGTCCAGATCACCCAGGACCACACCTGGGTGCAGCGGCTGGTCGACGAGGGCCGGATCACGCCCGAGGAGGCGGAGACCCACCCGCAGCGCTCGCTGCTGATGCGCGCCCTGGACGGCCGGGGCCAGGTCGAGCCCGACCTGTCGATCCGCGAGGTCCGGGCCGGCGACCGCTACCTGATCTGCTCCGACGGCCTCTCCGGCCCGGTCAGCCACCAGACCCTCCAGGACACCCTGGGCAGCTTCTACTCGCCCGAGCAGACCGTGCAGGAGCTGATCCAGCTCGCCCTGCGCGGCGGCGGCCCGGACAACATCACCTGCATCGTGGCGGACGTCCTGGACGTCGGCGCCACGGACACCCTGAGCGGCCAGTTCAACGACGTGCCGGTGGTGGTCGGCGCGGTCGCCGAGACCCCGCCGTCCTCGACCGCCGCCGACCGCTCGATCGCGGACACCCCGGCCGGCCGCGCCGCCGGACTGGGCCGCGGCCCGCAGGGCGCCTTCGGCCCCGCCGAGGGCTTCGGCGCCGGCCACCCGGACGGCCAGGGCGGCTTCGGGCCGGCCGAGGGCTATCCGGAGGGCCGCGGCGGCACCGATCCGGCGGCCTACGGGACCGAGGACTTCGACGACGGGGTGCCCCGCAGGAAGCGCAGGAACCGGGCGCTGACCTTCTCGCTGGTCGGCCTGGTCACCGTGGGCCTGCTCGGCGCGGGCGGCTTCCTCGGCTACCAGTGGACCCAGAGCCAGTACTACGTCGGCGCCGAGGGCGACCACGTCGCCGTCTACCAGGGCGTCAACCAGAGCCTGGCCGGACTGAGCCTGTCCTCGGTGCACACCCCGTACAAGGACATCGAACTCAAGTACCTCCCGCAGGACCAGCGCACCCACGTGACCAACACCATCTCGGCGAGCAGCCTCGGCGACGCCGACGACAAGGTGCGCAAGCTCGGCGAGCAGGCCGCGCTCTGCAAGAAGGTCGCCGACGTCCGGGCCGCCGCCGCCAACCCGGCCGCCCAGGGCACCGCCCCGGTGCCCGGCCAGCAGCCGGCCCAGCAGGCCGCCGGGACGGTGGCGACGCACGCCGGGTTCGTGACGGCCACCACCGCGCCCAGCCCGACCGCCACCGGCCGCGCCCCGGCCGCCGGCGTCCCCACGCCCACCCCGACCGCCGTCGCCACCACCCCGGCCGCCACGCCCGGCCAGGGCGCCGTGGCCCCGGCGGCCCCCGCGGCCCCGCAGGGCGACCTGCCGGGCCTGACCGACGAGGAGCGGCAGCGCGCCGACTCCTGCCCGAAGCCGTGACGGCCGTGCCCCGACCCGGGCCCGCTCCGAGCGGGCCCGCCGGCCGTCAGGGAGCGGCTTGATCGTGAGTACCTTCGATGTGAGCAGCGACGCCAACCGCCGGGATGCCGGCGTGCCGGCCGACCGCGCGTCCTCGCGGCGGCGCCGCAACACCACCATCTCGCCGCAGGCGACCCCGAACCGCCGCAACACCGAGCTGGCGATGCTCGCCTTCGCCGTGGCGCTGCCGGTCCTGGCGTACGCCAACGTGGGCCTGGCGATGGACGGCTCGCTGCCGGCCGGCATGCTCGGCTACGGCCTCGGCATGGGCGCGCTGGCCCTGATCGCCCACCTGCTGATGCGGAAGTTCGCGCCGTACGCGGACCCGCTGATGCTGCCCATCGCCACCCTGCTGAACGGGCTCGGCGTGGTGATGATCTGGCGGCTCGACAAGGCCGGCCCGCTGCTGAAGAGCAACTACCCGGCCGCCGCCAACCAGCTGATGTGGTCGGGCCTGGGCATCGCCCTCTTCATCGCGGTGATGGTCTTCCTGAAGGACCACCGGGTCCTCCAGCGCTACACCTACATCTCGATGGCGGTGGCCCTGGTGCTGCTCGCCGCGCCGGCGTTCTTCCCAGAGCGCAAGGAGGACTTCGGCGCCAAGATCTGGATCCGGATGGGCGCCTTCTCGATCCAGCCCGGTGAGTTCGCCAAGATCATCCTGACCGTGTTCTTCGCCGGCTACCTGATGGTGAAGCGGGACGCCCTGGCGCTGGCCAGCCGCCGGTTCATGGGCCTGTACCTGCCGCGCGGGCGCGACCTCGGCCCGATCATCGTGATCTGGCTGCTCAGCCTGCTCATCCTGATCTTCGAGAACGACCTCGGCTCCTCGTTCCTGTACTTCGGCCTCTTCGTGGTGATGCTCTACGTCGCCACCGAGCGGACCAGCTGGATCGTCGTCGGCCTGCTGATGTCGGTCGGCGGCGCGGTCGCGGTGGCCTCCACCACCAGCCACGTGAAGACCCGCATCGACGCCTGGCTCAACCCGATGGCCGCCTTCGAACCGAAGGCCCCCGGGTATGCCACCGAGCAGATCGGCCAGGCGCTGATGTCCTTCGGCTCCGGCGGGGTGACCGGCTCCGGCCTCGGTCAGGGCCGGTCCTGGCTGATCGGCTTCGCCGCCAAGAGCGACTTCATCCTCGGCTCCTTCGGCGAGGAGCTCGGCCTCACCGGCATGATGGCGATCTTCATGCTGTACGCCCTGCTGATCCAGCGCGGCCTGCGCACCGCGGTCGCCGCCCGCGACCCGTTCGGCAAGCTCCTCGCCGTCGGCCTCTCCTCGGCGATGGCGCTGCAGGTCTTCGTGGTCGCCGGCGGTGTCACCGGCCTGATCCCGCTGACCGGTATGACCATGCCCTTCCTCGCCCAGGGCGGCTCCTCCGTGGTCGCCAACTGGGCGCTCGTCGCGATCCTGCTGAAGATCAGCGACAACGCCCGCCGTCCCGGGGTGGAACACACCCCCACACCCGAGATCCAGGGGGGCACCGCCTCGTGAACAAGCCGATCCGCCGGGTCTCGATCTTCTGCCTCGTGCTGGTCCTGGCCCTCATGGTGCGCACCAACTGGATCCAGGGCGTGCAGGCCGACGCCTGGGCGAGCAACAAGTACAACAAGCGCCAGGTCTACGACCGCTACGCCTACCCGCGCGGCAACATCGTGGTCGACGGCCAGCCGATCACCCAGTCCACCTTCGTGAACGGCCTGCGCTACAAGTACAAGCGCTCCTGGACCGACCCCCAGATGTACGCCCCGGTGACCGGCTACTCCTCGCAGGCCTTCGGTTCCAGCCAGCTGGAGCAGCTGGAGGACGGCATCCTCTCCGGCAGCGACGACCGGCTGTTCTTCCGCAACACCCTGGACATGCTGACCGGCGAGCAGAAGCGCGGCGGCGACGTCGTCACCACGATCAACTCCAAGGCCCAGAAGGCCGCCTTCGAGGGGCTCGGCAACAAGAAGGGCGCGGTCGTCGCCCTCGACCCGAAGACCGGCGCGATCCTCTCCCTGGTCTCCACGCCGTCCTACGACCCGGCCAGCTTCGCCGGCAACGAGGACTCGGACACCAAGGCCTGGACCGACCTCAACGCCGACCCGAACAAGCCGATGCTCAACCGCGCGCTGCGCGAGACCTACCCGCCCGGCTCGACCTTCAAGCTGGTCACCGCGGCGGCGGCGTTCGAGAACGGCCTGTACCAGAACATCGACGACCAGACCCAGACGCCGGACCCGTACACCCTGCCGGGCACCAACTTCGTGCTGAAGAACGAGTCCGAGCAGGAGAGGTGCGGCAACGCCACCATCAAGTCCGGCATGGACCAGTCCTGCAACACGGTGTTCGCCAAGATGGGCGCCGACCTGGGCAAGGACAAGATGCGGGTGCAGGCCGAGAAGTTCGGCTTCAACAGCACCATCGACACCCCGGTCCGCTCCGAGAAGAGCGTCTTCCCGTCCAACTCCACCCCGGACGGCACCGCCCAGGACTCGATCGGCCAGCACGACACCCAGGCCACCCCGCTGCAGATGGCGATGGTCTCGGCGGCGATCGCCAACAACGGCACCCTGATGCAGCCCTACCTGGTGGAGGAGGAGCGCTCCGCCTCGCTGACCACCATCTCCAAGCACGACCCGAAGCAGTTCTCCCAGCCGGTCAGCCCGGCCACCGCGCAGAAGCTGCAGGACCTCATGGTCTCGGTGGTCGAGAACGGCACCGGCAGGAACGCCAGGATCCCCGGCCTGACCGTCGGCGGGAAGACCGGTACCGCCCAGCACGGCGAGGGCAACGCGGGCCTGCCGTTCGCCTGGTTCACCTCCTACGCCAAGGCCGCCGACGGCCGCTCGGTCGCGGTCGCGGTGGTCGTCGAGGACGGCTCCAACAACCGCGACGGCATCAGCGGCGGCCGGCTCGCCGCGCCGATCGCGAAGTCGGTGATGCAGGCCGTCCTGGGCAAGTGACGACGGGCGCCGACCGGTGAGGGATAAGTCACGATCGGGAGCCGTGTCCGCATACCGGTCTGGTATCGGCCTGCGGTCGACTCGGGTCCGGCGCGGTCCGACCGGTAGCGTATCCGCAGCAACGGGTGTGCCCGTTGCCGTCCACGCGGTGCCGGACGGTCCTGACCGCAGAACCACCCGGGGCCCGGACGGCGTCACACGGAGCGTGCGGGGACACCTACGTCACAACCTCACCGGCGTGTGAGGGAGAGGGTCTGAACTATGGAAGAGCCTCGTCGCCTCGGCGGCAGGTACGAGCTCGGCGGCGTCCTCGGACGCGGCGGCATGGCCGAGGTGTACCTCGCCCATGACACCCGGCTCGGCCGCTCCGTCGCCGTGAAGACGCTCCGGGCCGACATGGCCCGTGATCCGTCGTTCCAGGCCCGATTCCGCCGCGAGGCGCAGTCCGCGGCGTCGTTGAACCATCCCGCGATCGTCGCCGTGTACGACACCGGCGAGGACTACATCGACGGCATCTCCATCCCGTACATCGTGATGGAGTACGTCGAGGGCTCCACCCTGCGCGAGCTGCTGCACTCCGGTCGCCGGCTGCTGCCGGAGCGGGCGCTGGAGATGACCATCGGCATCCTGCAGGCCCTGGAGTACTCGCACCGGGCCGGCATCGTGCACCGCGACATCAAGCCCGCCAACGTCATGCTCACCCGGCAGGGCAACGTCAAGGTGATGGACTTCGGCATCGCCCGCGCGATGGGCGACGCCGGCATGACGATGACGCAGACCTCCGCCGTCATCGGCACCGCCCAGTACCTCTCCCCGGAGCAGGCCAAGGGCGAGCAGGTGGACGCCCGCTCCGACCTCTACTCCACCGGCTGCCTGCTCTACGAGCTGCTCACCGTCCGCCCGCCGTTCGTCGGCGACTCCCCCGTGGCCGTCGCCTACCAGCACGTCCGGGAGGAGGCGCAGCCGCCGTCCGTCTTCGACCCCGAGGTGCGCCCCGAGGTCGACGCGATCGTGCTCAAGGCGCTCGCCAAGGACCGCGACTACCGCTACCAGACCGCCGACGAGATGCGCGACGACATCGAGCGCTTCCTCGACGGCCTGCCGGTGGCCGCCGCCCAGCAGGCCGCCGCCTACGGCATGGGCGCCGCCGGGTACGGCTACGACCAGAACGGCTACCCGCAGCAGCACGACCCGTACGGCCAGACCAACGTGCTGCCGCAGCAGGTCCCCGGCGGTCCGACCACCGTGCTGCCGCAGGCCGCCCCGGCCGGCTACGCCGCCCAGCCCCAGGCCGGTTACGACGACGGCTACGGCCAGACCTACGCCGGCGCCCAGGGCGGCGGCAACGACGGCTACGACGACGGCTACGGCCGCGGCGGCCGGCGCGCCGAGGAGCCGCCGAAGAAGAGCAACACCTCCTGGATCGTGCTGGCGGTCGCCGCCGTGCTGGTCCTGGTCGGCACCTTCTTCGTCGCCCAGGCGATGTTCAGCAACAAGAAGGGCGACGACCCCAAGGACGCCCCGAAGCTCACGGCGCCCAGCCTGGTCGGCAAGACCCTGACCGAGGCCAGGACGGCCGTCACCCAGGTCGGCCCCAAGCTGGTGGTGACCGAGGGCGAGAAGATCGCCTGCCCGGACACCAACGTCAAGAAGGACCAGGTCTGCACGCAGACCCCGGTGGCCGGCACCCAGGTGGCCGAGGCCGCCACCATCACCGTGCAGCTGTCCTCGGGCCCGGCCAAGGCCACCGTGCCGGGTGTCGTCGGCAAGACCAAGGACCAGGCCATCAAGGCGCTCGGCGACGCCGGCTTCGCCAACGTCACCACCGAGTACAAGGACGACGACAACGCCCCGCTGGACCAGGTCATCGCGCAGGCCCCGGACAACGGCAGCGCCGACCCGTCCGCGCTGGTCAAGCTGACCGTCTCGCAGGGCAAGGCCAAGATCAACGTGCCGAGCGTGGTCGGCCAGCAGAAGGAGGCCGCGCAGGCCGCGCTGGAGGGCGCGGGCTTCCAGGTGGACGCCTCGAAGACGGCGACGACCAACGACCCGGCCAAGGTCAACACGGTGGCCTCGCAGAGCCCGGCGGGCGGCAAGCAGCCGGCCAACACCAAGATCACGCTGACCATCT
Organism: Kitasatospora sp. NPDC002551; assembly: GCF_040296005.1. NCBI lineage: Bacteria > Bacillati > Actinomycetota > Actinomycetes > Kitasatosporales > Streptomycetaceae > Kitasatospora > Kitasatospora sp. NPDC002551. The sequence continues at coordinate 295,439 of NZ_JBEOWI010000003.1, forward strand.
ACAAGGCGCAGGAGAAGGTCAGCGTCCCGCCGCTGCAGAACGTCACGCTCAAGGAAGCCATCAAGACGCTCGAAGGCGCGGGCCTGAAGTACATGGTCGTCCAGGGCCCGCAGGACCCGAACGCGATCGTCGTCTCCTCGGCCCCGGGCGCCGGGACCCAGGTGGACCCGAGCACCTCGGTCGGGCTGACGACCAGGGCGGTCGACCCACCGAAAGGGAACGAAACCCCCACACTTCCCGGGATCCCCGGATTCCCCAACCCCACGAACACCAAAGGGGGACCCAACAACTAAGCCCTGGTTCCCCTGGTTCTGAGCCCCTCGGGGCCGGACCGACCGGCTGGGTTGTTCCCCGACAGCCGCGAGGGCCCGTCGACACCGTGTCGACGGGCCCTCGGGCGTTTCCCGCGGCCTGCGGGGCCGGACGGGGCGGGCGGGCCCGTGCGGGGCCCCTGGAGCGGCCCCGGCGGCCCTCAGCCGCGCCGCAGCTCGGCGGGCGGGGTGCGCTTGGCGTCCACGTCGTCCACCCGCACCAGGCTCCCCCAGACCGCCATCCGGTAGCGCGAGGTGTAGACCGGGGTGCAGGTGGTCAGCGTGATGTACCGGCCCGGCCCGGTGTAGCCCGAGCCCTTCGGCACCGGGGCGACGATGCCGGTGTCGAACTTGGAGGTCTCCGGGAGCGTGTTGTCGACCCGGTAGACGTACCACTTGTCCCGGGTCTCGACGACGACCGCGTCGCCCTTGCGGAGGGCGTCGAGGTCGTGGAACTTCGCCCCGTGCCCGTCCCGGTGGGCGGCCAGCGCGAAGTTGCCGGACTCGTCCCAGGGCATCGCCGCGCGGTACGGCTGCTCGTAGACGCCGGCGACGCCCTCGGCCAGGGTGTCCGCGTCGGTGCCCATCCGGATCAGCACCTGGTAGCCCCGGCCCATCGCGGGGACGTGCAGGAAGCCGAGGCCCTCGCCCGTCGCGGGGGTCTGCCCGGTGCCGACCGCACCCGCGCCCGCGGTCGGACCGGCGCCGGGTGCCTGGGTGCCGGAGGCCCCCGGAGTCCCCGGGGAGCCGGGGGTGGCGGCGGGCGAGCCGGCCGGGGGAGCGGCCGGTCCCCCGGCCGCCCAGGAGTCGCGCAGCTGGTCGGAGGCCGCGGCGGCGGACCGGTCCGCCAGCACGTCGGTCCACCAGAGCGAGTAGGAGACGAACAGGCCGAGCACCAGACCGAGGGTGATCAGCAGCTCGCCGAAGACCCCCAGCACGGCCAGCGCCCGCCCCCGCCCGCGCCGCGGCCCCGTGCCGTGCCCGGACCGCTCGGCGGGCGGCGGGAAGGCCTCCTCGGCCACCGCTTCGGTCTCCTGAGTCACATCTCTCCCCTTGCTACTCGCCCGCTCGCGGTCAGCCTCCCGTGAGGGCGGCCGGCTTGCCCTGGCCGCGCGGCCGTTCCTCGGTCATCTTCCCAAAGATGATCAGCCGGTACTTCGAGCTGAACTCCGGCGTGCACGTGGTCAGCGTGATGTACCGGCCCGGCCCGCTGTACCCGGCGCCGTTCGGCACCGGCTTGATCACGCTCACGTTGGACGGCGGGGTCTCCGGGATTCCCCCGGTGACCTCGTAGGTGTAGTACGCGGTCGCGGTCTCCACCACGATCTTGTCGCCCTTGCCGAGCTGGTTGATCCGCCGGAACGGCTCACCGTGGGTGTTGCGGTGCGCGGCCAGCGCGAAGTTGCCCGCCTTGTCGGCCGGCATCCCGGTACCGGTGTAGTGCCCCACCAGGCCCTTGTCGAGCACCGAGCCCTTGGCGGTTCCCTCGGCGATCGGGAACTTCTGGCCCAGCTTCGGCATGTGGATGATCGCGAAGCCCTTGCCGGGCTCGAAGGTCTCCGGTTTGGCCGGATCCGGGGCCGGCTGTCCCGCCGCCGGGGCCGGGGCGGCCGCGTCGAACTGCTCCTCCAGCTGGCTGCGGGCCCCGTCGGCGGCCGCGTCGGCCTGCACGTTGGTCCACCAGAGCTGGTAGGAGACGAAGAGCAGCATCACCAGGCCGAGGGTGATGCACAGCTCGCCGAGGAAGCGGGCGAGGACCACCGCCGCCGACTCCTTCGGCCGGGGCCGGTCCGCGGCGGCGGTCCGGCCGCCCGCGCGGCGCCGTCCGCGTCCCTGGGCGGCCCGGCGGCGCTCGGCCCGGCCACCGGTGGCGGGCGGGACCGGTTCGGCGCCCAGCGCGTCCATGGTGACCGTCTCGGCGGCGGCGAGCACCGCCTGCTCCGTCGCGAACGCGTCCGGGCTCTCCAGGTGCAGCCGGAGCGTCTCCTCGGCCCGCTCGGGCGCGACGGGGGCCGCGGCCTGCTCGTAGACGCCCCAGCCGTCCTCGGCGCCGTGCTGCTGCGCCGCCCAGCCCTGCTCCGGGCCCGGCTGGGCGGGGATGTGGCCGCCGCGCCGGAGCTGCTGCTCCTGGTACGGGTCGTAGCCCTGGTACTGGCCCTGCTGGCCCTGCTGGTACTGGTCCTGCTGGTACGGCCCGGGCGGGACCTGCTGCCCGGGCTCGGCGTACGGGGCGTACGGGCCCTGGTGGCCCTGCTGGTAGGGGTCGGCCGGCTGCGCGTACGGACCGCCCGGGGGGAACTGCTGCTGGTACGGCGCACCACCCTGGTACGCGCCGCCGCCCTGCGGATCCGCCTCCGGTTGGTGGCGCTGCTCCGGACGCACCGCGGTCACGCCGCTCAGCCCCGGCCGATCACCGGGGCGAGCCCGGCCGACCGGTCGACGGCCTGCGGGTCGCCGCACTCGGCCAGCCAGTTGGCGAGCATCCGGTGGCCGCCCTCGGTGAGCACCGACTCCGGGTGGAACTGCACGCCCTCGACCGCGAGGCCGCGGTGCCGCAGCCCCATGATCACGCCGCTCCCGGTGCGGGCGGTGACCACCAGCTCGTCCGGCACCGTCGCGGGTTCGACCGCCAGCGAGTGGTAGCGGGTCGCGGTGAGCGGCGAGGGCAGGCCGGCGAAGACCCCGCCGTCCTCGTGCTCGACCGGCGAGGTCTTGCCGTGCAGCAGCTCGGGCGCCCGGCCGACCACGGCGCCGTAGGCCACCGCGATCGACTGCAGGCCCAGGCAGACGCCGAAGACCGGCAGTCCGATCCGCGCGCAGTGGTGCACCATCTCGATGCAGACGCCGGCCTCCTCGGGCGCGCCCGGGCCGGGGGAGAGCAGCACCCCGTCGAAGCCGGCGCCGCCGTCGCGGCGCACCGCGTGCTCGACGGTCACCTCGTCGTTGCGGACCACCTCGCAGGTGGCGCCGAGCTGGTAGAGGTACTGGACCAGGTTGAAGACGAAGCTGTCGTAGTTGTCGACGACCAGGATGCGGGGCGGGGTCGGCCGGGAGGTCATGGGCGCGCGTTCTCCGGGGGGTGCGGGGACTGGGGCGGGGGCGGGGCCTCCGGGTCAGCCGACGGCGCCGTCGCCGCCGTCTCCGTCCACTGTGACGTCGCCGAAGGGGAGCAGCGGTTCCGCCCAGGGGAAGACGTAGGTGAAGAGGAGGTAGACGATCCCCAGCACGAGGAGCACCGAGACGACGGCCTTGACCAGGGTGTTCCCCGGCAGGTGACGCCAGATCCAGCCGTACATGGTGCTCCCTCGACGTAGCGGACTGGGGTCAAGCGTAGACCCCGCCCCGTTCCGGGCAGGGCCGTCCCGCCGGTCTACTGCTGGCCGGTGGCCGCGCGCAGGTCGGCCGTTCCCGAGTAACCGGGCAGCGAGAGGTCGCCGCTCTCCTGCACCTTCCACCCCAGGCCGTACGCCTGTACGTACTGCAGGTAGTTGCGGATCGTCGGGTCCGCCTCCACCGAGGCGCGCAGCGCGTCGGTCTTCCCGACCGCCTTGACCACGTACGGCGGCGAGTAGACCCGGCCCTGGAGCAGCAGGGTGTTGCCGACGCAGCGCACGGCGCTGGTGGAGATCAGCCGCTGGTCCATCACCTGGACCCCCTCGGCGCCGGCCCGCCAGAGCGCGTTGACCACGGCCTGGATGTCCTGCTGGTGGATGACCAGGTCGTTGACGTCCGGCTCGCGCACGCCGGGCACGCGCGCGGTCGCGTTCGGCGGGGCGTCGTTGAGGGTGACGGTCAGGCCGGGGCCCTGGAGCGGGTCCAGGGCGGCGGCCTGCTCCAGGGCGGTGAGCTGCGCGGCGTCGGCGGGGCTGCCCTGCTGGTCGGTGAGCCGCTGGGCCCGCTCCTGGAGGTCGGCGAGCTGGGCCTGGGACTGCTGGTTCTGCGCGCTGCGCTGCCGTATCACGTCGGAGAGGCTGAGCAGCGAGTTGTCGGTGCGCAGGTCGGTGCCGCGCGCGGTCTGCGCGCTGATGTAGAAGAGCAGTCCGGCGAGCGCGAAGACGGCGCAGGTCAGGGCACGTCCGACAATTCGGGTGCCGGAGGCCTGGGTACGGGCCGGCCGAGGGGGAATCGACAAATTAGGCACCGTACCCTTATCTCCTTCGGACCCGCCGAACCACTACGCTAACGGACGCCGCCACACCACCGTGAACCCCTGCGCGGTCACAGCGCATCGACAGGAGAGCTCCTCGTGCCGAAGTCTCGACTCCGCAAGAAGTCCGACTACACCCCGCCGACCACGGCGACGGTGAAGATCAGTTCGGGCCGCGGCTGGGTTGCCCCACTGATGCTGGCGCTGTTCCTGGTCGGTCTGGTCTGGATCGTCACCTACTACGTGACCAGCGGCAGCTGGCCCGTGGAGAGCTGGCGGAACTGGAACATCCTGGTGGGCTTCGGCTTCATCGCGGCGGGTTTCGGCGTCTCCACCCAGTGGAAGTGACGCCGGGGCTGCTGCCCTGAGCTCCTTCACCGCCGCCCCGGACGGTCCGTCCCGGGGCGGCGCCGTGGTGTGCCCGGACGGCGGGCGCCCACCCGCGATGCCCGTGCGCGACCATCCGATCTCATGTTTATCCACATGGTTATCCACAGTGGGGAAAAGTCGCACGGGCCTGTGGATAACTCGCGCAGGGGGCGCGTTCCGCACCGCCGCGCACCTTTCCGTCACCTGCCGGATACGCACAGCAGGACACGCGTAGAACAGGCGTCCGCGAGGAGTCGTTCGCACCACCTGTGCACAACCGCGCACCTGCTGTGGACAACCGTGCGGGCACCGGACGCCCGTGCGGGTCCGGTGCGGGCGGATCACCCGTAGGCGGCCGTCCCGACGAGCACCATCGCCAGCACCAGGCCGGCCACCCCCACCAGCGTCAGCCCCTGCACGGTCGCCCGGTGGGCCCGCGGCGCGTACATCAGCCCGGCCGCGGTCAGCATCCCGGCGATCAGGCCGCCGAGGTGCGCGCGCCAGTCGATCCCCTGCACCGAGAAGGTGACGATCAGGTTGAACACCAGCAGCGCGACGATCGGCCCGAGCGGCGCCCGGACCCGCCGGTAGAGCACCACGGTCGCGCCCAGCAGGCCGAAGACCGCCCCGGAGGCGCCCAGCGAGCGCATCCCGTCGCCGGCCAGCAGGAAGGCGAAGGCGCTGCCGGCCAGGCCGGAGAGCAGGTAGAGCGCGAGGAAGCGGGCCCGGCCCAGGGCCGCCTCCAGCTGCGGGCCCAGCACCCAGAGCACCAGCATGTTGGTGGCGATGTGCCAGGGCGCGGTGTGCAGGAACACGGCGGTCAGCAGCCGGTACCACTGCTCCGGGCCCTCGGCGACGCCGTTGGCGTACGGGTAGATCCGGTCGGGCGAGAAGCTGCGCAGTTCGAGGTCGAAGGCCAGCCAGGGCGTGAGCACGTAGGCGGCCAGCACGAAGACCACCAGGTTGATGCCGATCAGCGCCTTGGTGACCAGCGCGCCGTCCGCGGCCGGACGCCCGCCGAACCGGGTGGTGGCCCGCCGGACCTGGCGGCCGCCCTCGCTGACGCACTCCGGGCAGTGGAAGCCCACCGAGGCGTTCACCATGCACTGCGGGCAGATCGGCCGGCCGCAGCGCGAGCAGCCGATGCCGGTCTCCTGCTCGGGGTGCCGGTAGCACCGGGACAGCCCGTTCGCGCCACCCGCTCCGGGGGCCGGGTCGGTCGGCGGCCTCGACTCGTCCGGGAGCATCGGCTATCCCTTCTGCCACGACTTGCTGCGACGACACGTGCGCGCTCCCGACGGGGACCCGCCGGAACCGCCAGCCTACTGCGGCCATACCCCCGGCCGAACGGCCCACTCGTCCCTCCCACCGGCCCAGCGCACCCCGCGTACGGCCCACTCCGGCATGCCACCGGACAAATCCGCATGCATGATCAGCATTCAGGTGGATAAGTGCATAAAGGACGCCACCAGGAGGAGAGACTCGTGACCCGTTTGGACTCGACCCGAACGACGGCCGGCAACCTCGCGGACAACGCCCGGCAGCAGGCCGCCCAGGCCGCCCACACCGTCCGCGTCCAGTACGACCGGCACATCGCCCCCCAGGTCGGTCACGCCTTCGCCAGCCTGCCGCCGGAGGCCCAGGAGAACGCCCTGAAGGCCCTGCACCGGACCCAGGAGGCCGCCCTGGCCGCCCGCCACTCCGCGTCCCGGATCGCCGACCAGGCGCGGTGCACCGTCGCCCCCAGGGTCGTGCACGCCGTCGAGGAGGCCCGCGCGGCCGTCGTCCCGGTCGCCCAGGAGGCCCAGACCCGCGGCGCGGCCGCGCTGACCGCCATGCGCGGCAACGTCACCTCGGCCGAGATCAGCGACCTCGCGGCCCGCAACGCCCGCAGGTCGCGCCGGGCCGGCTGGGCGACCGGGCTGGCCGTGGCCGGGGTGATCGCGATCGGCAGCGGCATCGCCACCTGGCAGTGGTGGCGGCACCGCAGCAACCCGGAGTGGCTGGTGGAGCCCCCGTCCGTGGCCCGTCCGACCGGCGCGCACGCCTCCGGCACCGACCCGGACACCCCGCTGAACGGCTCCCCGGAGACCGGCGGCCCCGCACCGGCCGACGCGCCCGCCGAGGACGGCTCCGAACAGCGGGACCCGCGCGAACCGCACTGAGAACGCGGACCGGCCGCTGACCAGGATTCAGGTCAGCGGCCGGTCGCCGTCCACACACGGTGGAAATAACTGTGGAGCTTAGGAGACTCGAACTCCTGACATCTGCCTTGCAAAGGCAGCGCTCTACCAACTGAGCTAAAGCCCCGGGGCGGCACTGGGCGCACCGACGGACACTAGCGTACCCGGTTCCGGTACGAATCCGGTGCCCCGTCCCGGCACTGCTGCCGTGCGGGGCCGGAACCTCCGGCCGACCCGGTCACCCGACCGGGCCGGCCGGCCCTGGAGGCGCCGCGCGGCGCCTCCGAAGACTGTCGATCGTCAGATCGCCGTGGGCCTCAGCGACCGGCCGGAACCGGGTCGGTGGCCTCGGTCCACAGGTCCTGCTCGGCGCGGTCCGCCTGGACCTGACGGTAGACAAAGAAGCCGCCGAGGGCGACCAGGGCGACCAGGAGAAGCTTCTTCACCGCGGGACCTCGTCCTTCTTGCGTTGACGGACTCAGCAGCCGGGCGCCGATCGTTCCGATCGGGCCGACGAGTCCGTGGTTGTGTTACGAGCACGAACGGGCGGTCGGGATGCCGGACTGCCCTTGCGGCCGATGATACACACCGGTGTCCCAATCGTGACCAGCCACCGCTGCCTCCAACCGACCGGTCCGGCCGGAGGATTGACGCCACACCTCCTGTCGTACGGTCGGCCCGGCGCGGAGCCCGCGCGAAGCCCTCACCGTTCCCGCCCGCCGGACCCGGAACCGGCCGCCGGACCGGGCCCGGAACCGGGCTCCGAACCGGCCGGGGAACCGGCCTGCGACACCACCACCGCCACCCCGGACGCCAGGTCCACCCGGGTGCGCGGCGGGGCCCCGTCGTCCTCCTCGTCGCGCAGCATCAGGGAGCTCTGCCGCTCGTCGAGCTGGTGCTGCTTGCCGGCCGCGAACTGCGCGTGCAGCTGCTCGAAGCCGGTCGCCGAGATCTGCCCCTCCCGGCCGGTCCCCCGCCACGGCACCAGGCGCGACCGGCGCGCCCTGAGCGCCAGCTGGTCGACGAAGGCCAGCACCACCAGCAGACAGACCAGGCCGGGGATGGTCATCGCGAAGACCAGGCCCATGGCGTCACCGCCTCCACCGTCGGACGCACACCGCCGGGGCGGACCCCGGCCTCACCGGTAGAACACCCGGGCGGCGCCCGTGGTTCCGGGAACCGGCGACCGGAAAACGCCGAAGGGCCCGGAGCATCGCTCCGGGCCCTTCGCGGTGGTGGGGCTAACAGGACTTGAACCTGTGGCCTCTTCCTTATCAGGGAAGCGCTCTAACCGTCTGAGCTATAGCCCCTTGCCGCACTGAAAGATTAGCGGACCGATCCCCGATCCCCCAAATCCGTTTGGGCCGGGCCCCCGCCGGGGCCCTGCGGGACCGGCAGGTCGGAGGCGGTGCCGGTCCCGGAGCCGGGGGCGGCCAGCCACTGCGCGCGGGTCGCCGGGAGGTGCGCGGCACCCCCGGCGGTGGTGCGCACCGCGAGGACCTGGTTCACCCCGATCCGGTTCTCCTCGAAGGCCAGCGCGGAGGCCGCCATGTAGAGCCGCCAGACCCGCGCCCGGCCGCGCCCCGCCAGCCCGACCGCCTCCGTCCAGCGCGCCTCCAGGTTGGCCACCCACTCACGCAGGGTCAGCCCGTAGTGCTCGCGGAGCGACTCGACGTCGCGCACCTCGAAGCCGGCCTCCTCCAGCCGGGAGACGGTGGAACCGACCGGGGAGAGCTCGCCGTCCGGGAAGACGTAGCGGTTGATGAACGGGCTGGGCCGGTACGGCTCACCGGGGTGATCGGGGCGGCGGGCGATCTGGTGGTTGAGCAGCCGTCCCCCGGGCACCAGCAGCCGGTACAGGCCCTGCGCGTACACCCGGTACTGGGCCTCCCCGACGTGCTCCGCCATGCCCACGCTGGAGATCGCGTCGAACGGTCCGTCCGGGATCTCCCGGTAGTCCTGGAGCCGGATCTCCACCCGGTCCGAAAGGCCGGCCTCCTCGACCCTCCGCCGGGCCAGCGCGACCTGTTCCTCGGAGATCGAGACGCCGACCGCCGTCACCCCGTAGTGCCGGGCCGCGTGCAGCACCAGCGAGCCCCAGCCGGAGCCGACGTCCAGCAGCCGCATCCCGGGCCGCAGGCCGAGCTTGCGGCAGACGAGGTCCAGCTTGGCCTCCTGGGCCGCCTCCAGGCTCTTCGCGGCGGGCTCCCAGTAGGCGCACGAGTAGACCATCGACGAGCCCAGCACCAGGGCGTAGAAGTCGTTGCCGACGTCGTAGTGGTGGTGGATCGCGGCGCGGTCCCGGCCGCGGCTGTGCAGCCGCCCCCGGCCCACCGGGGCCTCCTCCGGCGGCGGCGCCGGCTCGGGGCCCAGCGCGCCGGCCCGCAGCAGCGCGCCCATCACCCGGCGGCCCCGCACGCCGAGCACGTCCCCGGGACCGAGCCGCAGCCGGCGGATCTCCGGACGCTCGGCGAAGTGCGCGACGGCCCGCAGCACGTCGTACAGGTCGGTGCCCGGGGCGACCTCCAGGTCCCCCGAGACGTAGGCCCGGGCCAGGCCCAGCTCGTCCGGGTGCCAGAGCAGCCGGCGCAGTGCCCGGCGGTTGCGCAGCACCACGGTGGGCGCCCCCGGCGGTCCGGCGACGCTGCCGTCCCAGGCCCGCACCCGCAGCGGCACCGGGATCCCCAGCAGCCCGTCCAGGGCCTCGACCAACCGCCTTGCGAGCTCCGCCATCGCGCGCCTCCGTCCCGCCGTGCCTGAGCAAGCCGTCCCGGACCCGTCCGGCGGGAACCGGGGAGGCCCGCGGCGACCGGGTGACGCGGCACGGGCGGACCAAGCTAAGCCCACCGCGCCCCCGGCCCGTCCGGGCGGCACGCCGCGCCCTGCGGCTGTCACCCGAAATGCCGACGGGCCCCACCGGCTGCAACAGCCGGTGGGGCCCGCTGATTCCGTCCGCGGACGGAAGGCCCCCGCCCGTGGCGGTAACTGATCCCGGGTCACGCCCGGGCGATCAGTCCTCCTCGGCCAGGGTGAGCTCGATGCCGCCGGTGAAGCCGGCCGCCGCGTTGTAGATGAACGCCGAGAGCGTGGAGAGCGCGGTCAGCAGCACCACGTCGACCACCGCGATCAGCGAGGTGAAGGTCATCACCTTGCCGAAGCCCACGTAGTCCATGATGTCCAGGCCGCCGCCGTTGGTGTCCGAGCCGGTGACGTCCTTCAGGGTCTTGCCGAGCGAGTCGAAGACGCCGAGCGAGTCCAGCGTCATCCACAGCACCGCGGCCGCCACGATGATGATGATCCCGACCGCCAGCGACAGCAGGAAGCTGACCTTCATGACCGACCACGGGTCGGCCTTGGTCACCCGCAGGCGGGCCTTCCTGGTCCGGCCCAGGGTGCCGGAGGCCGGCGGGGCGGCCGGACGGCGGGTGCCCGCGGCGGGCGTCCCGCCGGGCGGCGTGTTGCCGCCGCCGACCCGGGTGCCCCGGGGCGGGGTCGGCTGCCCCTTGGCGTAGGTCGTCGGCTGCGAGAAGCCGCTCCCGCCCGGCGCCGCGGCACCCGGCGCCGGAGGCGTCGGCTGGCCGCCGTACGTCCCGCCCTGGCCCGCCCCGCCGACCGGCGGCATCAGCGAGGTGGACGCGGACGGATGCTCGGCCGGCGGCTGCGGAACGCCGTACGCCCCGCCGCCCTGTGCTGCGCCCGGACGGCCGCCGGCGGCGCCTCCCGCAGCACCCGTGGCTCCACTCACTGGTCCTCCCGCACTTCCCACCAGGACGGACGCACCGCCCTGCTTCGTCACTCGTCACCCAGCGCCCGGCGGGATTGCCCGGAACTGGTCGGCGGCCGGTACCGCCACGTCGTGTACGGACGTGACGGTACCGGCCGACGCGGTACGGGGTCAGTCCCGGGTGGTCTCCCCGCCGGACTCCGGCTCCGTACCCTCGGCCACCGCGGTGGACTCGGTGCCCGCCACCTCGTCCTCCGCCGACTCGTCGTCCTCGGCCTCCGCGTTGCGGGCCATGCCCACGACCGCATCGCGCTTGCCCAGGTTGATCAGTTGGACGCCCATGGTGTCACGTCCGGTTTCACGAACCTCGGAAACCCTCGTGCGGATCACTCCTCCGGACAGGGTGATCGCCATGATCTCGTCCGTCTCGTCGACGACCAGCGCGCCGACCAGCGAGCCCCGGCCCTCGACGATCTTCGCCGCCTTGGTGCCGTAGCCGCCGCGTCCCTGGACACGGTACTCGTCCACACCGGTGCGCTTGGCGTAACCGCCGTCGGTCGCGGTGAAGACGTAGGTGCCCGGACGGACCACGTTCATCGAGAGCAGTTCGTCGTTCTCGCGGAAGGCCATGCCCTTGACGCCGGAGGTGGCGCGGCCGGTGGAGCGCAGCGCCTCGTCGGTGGCGGTGAAGCGGATCGACTGCGCCTTCTTGGAGACCAGCAGCAGGTCGTCCTCGGCGGAGACCAGCTCGGCACCGATCAGCTCGTCGTCCCGGCCCTCCTCGTCCTGGCGCAGGTTGATCGCGATCAGTCCGCCGGAGCGCGGGGAGTCGTAGTCCTTCAGCGGGGACTTCTTCACCAGGCCGGCCCGGGTGGCGAGGACCAGGTAGGGCTTGTCCTCGTAGGTGCGGACGGCCATCACCTGGGCGATGTGCTCGTCCGGCTGGAAGGCCAGCAGGTTGGCCACGTGCTGGCCGCGGGCGTCGCGCCCGGCGTCCGGCAGTTCGTAGCCCTTGGCGCGGTAGACCCGGCCCTTGTTGGTGAAGAACAGGATCCAGTTGTGGGTCGTCGTCACGAAGAAGTGGTCGACGATGTCGTCCTGCTTGAGCTGGGCGCCGCGCACGCCCTTGCCGCCGCGCTTCTGCGAGCGGTAGAGGTCGGAACGGGTGCGCTTGACGTAGCCGCCGCGGGTGATCGTGACGACGATGTCCTCCTCGGCGATGAGGTCCTCGATGGAGAGGTCGCCGTCGGAGGGGATGAGGGTCGAGCGCCGCTCGTCGCCGTACTTCTCGACGATCGCGGTGAGCTCCTCGGAGATGATCCCGCGCTGGCGGGTCGGCGAGGCCAGGATCGTGTTGTACTCGTCGATCTTGCGCTGCAGCTCGTCGTGCTCGTCGGTGATCCGCTGGCGCTCCAGGGCGGCCAGCCGGCGCAGCTGCATCTCCAGGATCGCGTTGGCCTGGAGCTCGTCGATCGACAGCAGCTCCATCAGGCCGGTGCGGGCCGCGTCGGCGCTCGCCGAGGCCCGGATCAGCGCGATGACCTCGTCGATCATGTCCAGGGCGCGCAGCAGCGCGCGCAGGATGTGGGCGCGCTCCTCGGCCTTGCGCAGCCGGAAGGTCGTGCGCCGGACGATGACCTCGACCTGGTGGTTGACCCAGTGCCGGATGAAGGCGTCCAGCGACAGGGTGCGCGGCACGCCGTCGACCAGGGCCAGCATGTTGGCGCCGAAGTTGGTCTGCAGGTCGGTGTGCTTGTAGAGGTTGTTCAGCACGACCTTGGCGACCGCGTCGCGCTTGAGCACGATCACCAGGCGCTGGCCGGTGCGCGAGGAGGACTCGTCGCGGACGTCGGCGATGCCGGCGACCCTGCCGTCCTTGACCAGGTCGGCGATCTTCAGCGCGAGGTTGTCCGGGTTGACCTGGTAGGGCAGCTCGGTGATCACCAGGCACTGGCGGCCCTGGATCTCCTCGACCTCGACCACGGCCCGCATGGTGACCGAGCCGCGCCCGGTGCGGTAGTAGTCGTCGATGCCGCGGCGGCCGACGATCAGCGCGCCGGTGGGGAAGTCCGGGCCCTTGATCCGCTCGATCAGGGCGTCCAGCAGCTCCTCGTGGGAGGCCTCCGGGTTCTCCAGGTACCAGAGCGCGCCGGAGGCGACCTCGCGCAGGTTGTGCGGCGGGATGTTGGTGGCCATGCCGACCGCGATGCCGGTGGCGCCGTTGACGAGCAGGTTGGGGAAGCGCGCGGGCAGGACGGTGGGCTCCTGCGAGCGGCCGTCGTAGTTCGGCGCGAAGTCGACGGTCTCCTCGTCGATGTCGCGCATCATCTCCATCGCCAGCGGCGCCATCTTGCACTCGGTGTAGCGCATGGCCGCGGCCGGGTCGTTGCCCGGGGAGCCGAAGTTGCCGTTGCCGTCCACCAGCGGCATCCGCATCGACCACGGCTGGGCCAGGCGGACCACGGTGTCGTAGATCGAGGTGTCACCGTGCGGGTGGTAGTTGCCCATCACGTCGCCGACGACGCGGGCGCACTTGTAGTAGCCCTTCTCGGGGCGGTAGCCGCCGTCGTACATCGCGTACAGCACGCGGCGGTGCACCGGCTTCAGGCCGTCGCGCACCTCGGGCAGGGCCCGGCTGACGATCACGCTCATCGCGTAGTCGAGGTACGAGCGCTGCATCTCGGTCTCGAGCTCGACCGGCTCGATCCGCAGGGCCACCGCGGCGGCCTCGGGGGTCTCGGGCTGCTCGCCTTCGGGACGGTTGTCGTCGACCACTGGTGGTCAGTTTCCTTTCACGCGGACTGGTACGTGCGGGGCCTGCGGGCAGGCGTCACACGTCCAGGAAGCGGACGTCCTTGGCGTTGCGCTGGATGAAGGAGCGGCGGGCCTCGACGTCCTCGCCCATGAGGATCGAGAACAGCTCGTCGGCGCGGGCGGCGTCCTCCAGGGTGACCTGGAGCAGCAGGCGGTGGGCCTGGTCCATGGTGGTGACCCGGAGCTCCTCGGCGTTCATCTCGCCGAGACCCTTGAACCGCTGGATCGCGTCGTCCTTCGGCAGGCGGCGCCCCGCCTCGACCCCGGCGGCGATCAGCGCGTCGCGCTCGCGGTCGGAGTAGGCGTACTCGAAGTCGTCCTTGCCCCACTTGATCTTGTACAGCGGCGGCATCGCCAGGTAGACGTAGCCGGCCTCGACCAGCGGCCGCATGAAGCGGAACAGCAGGGTCAGCAGCAGGGTGCGGATGTGCTGGCCGTCGACGTCGGCGTCGGCCATCAGCACGATCTTGTGGTAGCGGAGCTTGGACTCGTCGTAGTCCTCCTGGATGCCGCAGCCGAAGGCCGAGATCAGCGCCTGGACCTCGGTGTTCTGCAGCACCTTGTCGATCCGGGCCTTCTCGACGTTCAGGATCTTGCCGCGGATCGGGAGGATCGCCTGGATGCGCGGGTCCCGGCCCTGCTTGGCCGAGCCGCCGGCGGAGTCACCCTCGACGATGAAGATCTCGCACTCGGCCGGGTCCTTGGACTGGCAGTCGCTGAGCTTGCCGGGCAGCGAGGCGGACTCCAGCAGGCCCTTGCGGCGGGTGAGGTCGCGGGCCTTGCGGGCGGCGACGCGCGCGGTGGCGGCCTGGATGGACTTGCGGATGATGTCCGCCGCCTCGTTGGGGTTGCGGTCCAGCCAGTCGTTCAGGTGCTCGTGGACGACCTTCTGGACGAAGGTCTTCGCCTCGGTGTTGCCCAGCTTGTCCTTGGTCTGGCCCTCGAACTGCGGCTCGCCGAGCTTGACCGAGATGATCGCGGTCAGGCCCTCGCGGATGTCCTCGCCGGAGAGGTTGTCGTCCTTCTCGCGGAGCAGCTTCTTGTCCCGCGCGTAGCGGTTGACCAGGCCGGTCAGCGCGGCGCGGAAGCCCTCCTCGTGGGTACCGCCGCCGTGGGTGTGGATGGTGTTGGCGAAGGAGTAGACCCCCTCGGTGTACGAGGAGTTCCACTGCATGGCGATCTCCACCGAGATCGCCTTGTCCTTGTCCTCCGCCTCGAAGTCGATCACCGAGGGGTGGACGACCTCGCCCTTGCGGGAGTTGAGGTGGGCGACGAAGTCGGCGATGCCGCCGTCGTACTTGTAGGTGACGGAGAGCGGCTTGCCCTCCTCGTCGACGTGCTCGGGGCGCTCGTCGGTCAGCGCGATGGTCAGGCCCTTGTTGAGGAACGCCATCTCCTGGAACCGGCGGGAGAGCGTCTCGAAGGAGTAGACCGTGGTCTCGAAGATGTCCGGGTCGGCCCAGAAGGTGACGCTGGTGCCGGTGCGCTCGGTGGCCTCGTGCTGCGACAGCGGGGCGGTCGGGGTGCCGGCCTTGTACTCCTGCGTCCAGCGGTGGCCGTCGGTGTGGATCTCCACCGCGAGCCGGGTGGAGAGCGCGTTCACCACGGAGACGCCGACGCCGTGCAGACCGCCGGAGACCGCGTAGCCGCCGTTGCCGAACTTGCCGCCCGCGTGCAGAACCGTCAGCACGACCTCGACGGCCGGCTTGCCCTGGCCCGGCATGATGCCGACCGGGATGCCGCGGCCGTTGTCGACCACGCGCACGCCGCCGTCGGCCAGGAGGGTCACGTCGATGGTGTCGGCGTGCCCGGCCATCGCCTCGTCGACGGAGTTGTCCACGATCTCCTGCACCAGGTGGTGCAGGCCGCGCTCACCGGTCGAACCGATGTACATGCCGGGGCGCTTGCGGACGGCGTCGAGGCCCTCCAGCACCTGGATGGCGCTCGCGTCGTACGACCTGTCGGACTGGTCGGTCTGGTCTGGGATCTGGCTGGGGTTGCCGGAATCGGCCACGAAGCGCCCTCTCTGGCACAGCGCGGGCCGCATCCCCGCTCCCTCTGCGGGCGGGCGTGCGACCACGGCGTTTCGACTCGGTTGCCACTAGCAACAGTGTTTGGTCCCCAGTCTACCGGTACGACTGACATCGATGGGCGTTTGGCAGCCTCTGAGGGCAGAAATGCCGCCCTGAATCCCCTCGGGACATGTCCCGATACTCGCCCGGGGGGCTGAGACCGCCTGGCAGGGCCGTCAGGGGTTCCGGAGGATCACGGTCCGCTCCACCCCGGCACCCCCGCGCCTATCCCCAGGTGTCCCCGGGCCCCTTGCTGCCGGGGGCGCGCAGCCGGCCGTAGCCGCGCACCGGGGCGGCGGGGCCGAGCACCTTGATGGTGCGGACCGTGCCGTGCCCCAGCTCGTGGTTCAGACGGGCCACCAACTGCCGTGCCAGCCAGCGGAGTTGGGTGGCCCAGGCGGTGGAGTCGCACTGCACCGTGAGCACCGCGGCCTCGTCGTCGTAGGAGGTGGGCGTGCAGTGCGCGGCGATGTCCGGCCCGACGATCTGCGGCCAACGGCCCATCACCCCGCCGACCGCGGCCGAGGACTCCCAGCCCCGCTCGGTCAGCAGCCGGGTCAGCGCCGCCCCCAGCGGCACCGGGTCGCGGCCGTCCGAGCGGGCCCCGCTGCGCAGACCGTGCCGCTTCGCCTCGCGCTTCTCGCGCACCTGCTCACCGCGCTGGCGGGCCTGCGCCCGGGCCGCCCGCAGCGCCGAACGCGCCAG
Organism: Kitasatospora sp. NPDC002551; assembly: GCF_040296005.1. Taxonomy (NCBI): domain Bacteria; kingdom Bacillati; phylum Actinomycetota; class Actinomycetes; order Kitasatosporales; family Streptomycetaceae; genus Kitasatospora; species Kitasatospora sp. NPDC002551. The sequence continues at coordinate 311,764 of NZ_JBEOWI010000003.1, forward strand.
GTCGGCACCGGTCGGCTCGGGGTGCTCCGCCGAATCGCTCACGGCGATCTCCTTATCCCCACCCTGTGGACAACGGTGAGCCGTCCAGCGTACGGGAGCCGGGGAGGGCGGCGACGGCACGGGTCGGCGCTCCCGGGGGTACGGACGCGGGGTGTGCGAGCGCCGGCGGCGGCCGGTGGGGCGCGGTCGGGCACGGTGGGGCGGCCTCGGTTCGGGCACGGTGGGGGGCGTGGTGGGGGCGCGGTCAGCCGGCGACGCGCTGCACGGCGCCGTCGGCGACCGCGTACCGGGCGCCGGCCAGCGCCTTCGGCACGTCCTCGGCCACCGCCGCGGTCACCAGCACCTGCTCGCCGCCGGCCACCAGCTCGGCCAGCCGGTCGCGGCGGGCGGCGTCCAGCTCGGCGAAGACGTCGTCGAGGATCAGCACCGGCTCTCCCCCGTCGGCGCGCAGCAGCTCGTACGAGGCCAGCCGCAGCGCCAGCGCGAACGACCAGGACTCGCCGTGGCTGGCGTAGCCCTTGGCGGGCAGCGGGCCGAGCTTGAGCACCAGCTCGTCGCGGTGCGGGCCGACCAGGGTGACCCCGCGCTCGACCTCCTGCTTGCGGGCCGTCCGCAGCGCCTGCAGCAGCTGCTCCTCGGCCTGCTCGCGGCTGGTCGGCAGGTCCCCCTCGAAGGAGCTGCGATACTCCAGCGCGGTGTCGCCGCCGCCCGGCGCGAGCTGCCCGTAGGCGGCCTCGACCAGCGGCTGGAGGGTGGCCACCAGCTGGAGGCGGAAGGCGGTGAGTTCGGCGCCGGCCCGGGCCAGGTGGCCGTCCCAGACCTCCAGGGTGGAGAGGTCGGCGCCCTTGCCGCCGCCGGCCCGGCGGGCCATCGCGGCGGTCTTGAGCAGGGCGTTGCGCTGCTTGAGCACCCGCTCGTAGTCCTGCCGGACCCCGGCCAGCCGGGGCGCGCGGGCGGTCAGCAGCTCGTCCAGGAAGCGCCGGCGCTCCCCCGGGTCGCCCTTGACCAGGGCGAGGTCCTCGGGGGCGAACAGCACGGTGCGCAGCAGGCCCAGCACGTCGCGCGGGCGGACGTTGTCGGAGCGGTTGATCCGGGCCCGGTTGGCCTTGCCGGGGGTGATCTCCAGCTCGACCAGGGTGGAGCGGCCCCGGTCCACCACGGAGGTGCGGATCACCGCGCGCTCGGCGCCCAGCCGGATCAGCGGGGCGTCGGTGGCGACCCGGTGGCTGCCCAGGGTGGCGACGTAGCCGACCGCCTCGACCAGGTTGGTCTTGCCCTGGCCGTTGGGGCCGACGAACGCCGTCACGCCCGGGTCGAGGGCGACCTCGGCCCGGGCGTAGGAACGGAAGTCGGCGAGCGACAGGTGCGCGACGTGCATGACGGTGGACTGCGCTCGCCTTCTGTGGAGGACCTGCGGGGACTACTTCGACTCGACCGCGTGGCCGCCGAACTGGTTGCGCAGCGCGGCGATCATCTTCATCTGCGGCGAGTCGTCCTGGCGGGAGGCGAAGCGGGCGAACAGCGAGGCGGTGATCGCCGGCAGCGGGACGGCGTGGTCGATCGCGGCCTCGACGGTCCAGCGGCCCTCGCCGGAGTCGGCGGCCCAGCCCCTGAGCTTGGCCAGGTGCTCGTCCTCGTCCAGGGCGCGCACGGCCAGGTCGAGCAGCCAGGAGCGGATCACGGTGCCCTCCTGCCAGCTGCGGAAGACCTCGCGGACGTCGGTGACCTCGGGGGCGGCCTCCAGCAGCTCCCAGCCCTCGGCGAAGGCCTGCATCATCGCGTACTCGATGCCGTTGTGGACCATCTTGGCGAAGTGGCCGGCGCCGACGGCGCCCGCGTGCACCGAGCCGAAGTCGCCCTCGGGCTTGAGCGCGTCGAAGACCGGCTGGACCTTGGCGACGTGCTCGGCGTCGCCGCCGTACATCAGCGCGTAGCCGTTCTCCAGGCCCCAGACGCCGCCGGAGACGCCGCAGTCGACGAAGCCGATGCCCTTGGCGGCCAGCGCCTCGGCGTGCTTGACGTCGTCGGTCCAGCGGGAGTTGCCGCCGTCGACGACCACGTCACCGGGCGAGAGCAGCTCGGCCAGCTCGTCCACGGTGGCCTGGGTGGCGGCGCCCGCCGGGACCATGACCCAGACGACGCGCGGGCCCTGCAGCTTGGAGACCAGCTCCTGGAGGCTCTCGACGTCGGAGATGTCGGGGTTGCGGTCGAAGCCGATGACGGTGTGGCCGGCGCGGCGGATCCGCTCGCGCATGTTGCCGCCCATCTTGCCGAGACCGATGAGGCCGAGCTCCATAGCCAAATCCTTACCTGTGGTGACGTCCCTGCGGGCGGCGCCGTTGCCGCGCTTCCTTGAGCCTACGTGCTGGAGCGCGGCGGCCTCCTCGCGGTCGGGCCGAGCGGGGGAGGGTTCCACAGGTTTGTTCACAGGGCTGTGGGCGGAGCCGTGGACGAGCGGCTCCCGGGCCGGACCGGTGGCGGCCGGACCGGCCCGGGAGCGGGGGCCGGGTCAGCCGGAGAGGCGGACCGGCATGATCAGGTACTGGTAGGCCTCGTCCGCCTCGGAGTCCACCGCGGCCTTGCCGCTGAGCAGCGCCGGCTTGGTCGGGGTGGTGAAGCTCAGCTGGGCGTAGGCGGAGTCGATGGCCTTGAGGCCCTCCTCCAGGTAGCCCGGGTTGAACGCGATCGAGATGGCGTCGCCCTCCAGGGAGGCGTCGATCCGCTCGGTGGCCTGGGCGTCGTCGCCGGAGCCGGCCTCCAGGGTGAGCACGCCCTCCTCGAAGTTCAGCCGGACCGGGGTGTTGCGCTCGGCGACCAGGGAGACGCGCTTGAGCGCCTCCAGGAAGGGCTGGGTCTGGATCGCGGCGATCGCGTTGAACTCGGTCGGGAAGAGGCTGCGGTACTTGGGGAACTCGCCCTCCAGCAGCCGGGTGGTGGTCCGCCGGCCGGCGCCCTCGAAACCGATCAGGCCCTCGCCCGCGCCGCCCGAGGAGAGCGCGATGGAGACGCTGTCGCCGCTGCCCAGGGACTTGGCGATGTCCTGCAGGGTCTTGGCCGGGACGAGCGCGACCGCGGAGATGTCGGCCTGCTCGGGCTTCCACAGCAGCTCGCGGACGGCGAAGCGGTAGCGGTCGGTGGCGGCCAGGGTGATCCGGTCGCCCTCGATCTCGACCCGCACACCGGTGAGCACCGGCAGGGTGTCGTCCCGGCCGGCGGCCACGGCGGCCTGGCTGACCGCGGAGGCGAAGACGTCGCCGGGGACGGTGCCGGTCGCGGTCGGCATCTGGGGCAGCGCCGGGTACTCGTCCACCGGCAGGGTGGGCAGGGTGAACCGGGAGCTGCCGCAGACCACGCTGACCCGCTGGCCGTCGGTGGAGATCTCCACAGGCCTGTTGGGAAGGTTGCGCGAGATGTCGTTGAGCAGCCGGCCGGAGACCAGAACGGTGCCGGCCTCCTCGATGTCGGCCTCCAGCTCGACCCGGGCCGAGACCTCGTAGTCGAAGCCGGACAGCGCCAGGCTGCCGTCCTGGGCCGTCAGCAGCAGGCCGGCCAGCACCGGCACCGGCGGCCGTGCCGGGAGGCTGCGGGCAGCCCAGGCCACCGCCTCCGCGAGGACGTCACGCTCCACCCGGAACTTCACCGGTAACCGCCTCCTGGATCGAGCGCTCCCGCTCGCACGTCTGGTTCTTCTGATCTTGGTCTTCGGTGCGGCTGTCCGCCGAGCTCCGCCGCTCCGCTTCCAGTCGCCGAGGACAGTCTGACGTACTCCACCGACAGACGGGGCAGACGGGCGGAAGCAACTCGAACGGATGTCGGGGAGCGGTTGTCCACAGATTTCGGCCCCACCCGCTTTTGAACCAGTCGAGCGGTCTATAGGTGTAGTGGTAGTAGTAGGGCCTGTGGAAACCGTGGATAACCCTGTTTGCGCAGGTCAGACCCGGTTTTTTGTCCACAGGACGTGTGGATGGGGCCTGTGGACGAACACGGCCCGCTGTGGACGGCGGAGCGTTACCCACAGGGCACGCTGGGTATCCACAGGTTATCCCCAGCACTGTCCCCAGATCCGGGCCCGGTTATCCACGGGCGTCGGTCAACTTTTCGTGACGGCTTTCACACCTGGGCATGAACGAGGGCAGAAGCTTGTCGAACTGTGGACACAGCTGTGGACAACCTGGGGATAACCTCGCCCGGCCTGGGGACAACCGGTGGACAACCCGGACGGCCCACTGATGGGCGGCCAATTGTCCACACCCTGTGGATAACCGTTGTGCACAAGTCCACAGGCACCTGACCTGCGCGGAAGAGCGTAGCGCCGGGCGCCCTGTGGAGGAATTCTGGATAACTCACGGCGCACCGGCCTGTGGATGACGGAGAACCGGCCCCGCCTGTGGATTTCCGCCTCGCGCACCGGTGGCGTTCGAATCCACGGTCAGATGTTCGGCGCGGGCTGTGGACTGGCGGAGCGTCCGTCACCCGCATCCCTGCCCGGCCGGCGCGCGGTGCACACCTGTGGATATGCCGAAAGGGCGCCAGGATCGCTCCTGACGCCCTTTTCCGGCCACCTCGGGCCCGCCCCGCGGCGGGCCGCCGGGCTAGCTCTTGATGCGGTTGGTCAGCTCGGTGACCTGGTTGTAGATCGAGCGGCGCTCGGCCATGAGTGACCGGATCTTGCGGTCGGCGTGCATCACGGTGGTGTGGTCGCGGCCGCCGAACTGCGCGCCGATCTTCGGCAGCGAGAGGTCGGTGAGCTCCCGGCAGAGGTACATGGCGATCTGACGCGCGGTCACCAGCACGCGGCTGCGCGAGGATCCGCAGAGGTCGTCCACACCCAGCCCGAAGTACGCGGCGGTCTGCTGCATGATCACCTGGGCGGTGATCTCCGGCCCGGCGTCCTCGTCGCCGCCCGGGATGAGGTCCTTGAGGACGATCCCGGCCAGCTCCAGGTCCACCGGCGCCCGGTTGAGGTTGGCGAAGGCGGTGACCCGGATCAGGGCCCCCTCCAACTCCCTGATGTTCCGGGTGATCCGGGACGCGATGAACTCCAACACGTCGGCGGGAGCGTTGAGTTGCTCCTGGATCGCCTTCTTGCGCAGGATCGCGATCCTGGTCTCCAGCTCCGGCGGGGTGACGTCGGTGATCAGCCCCCACTCGAAGCGGTTGCGCAGCCGGTCCTCCAGCGTGGTCAGCAGCTTGGGCGGCCGGTCGGAGGAGAGGACGATCTGCTTGTTGGCGTTGTGCAGGGTGTTGAAGGTGTGGAAGAACTCCTCCTGCGTGGACTCCTTGCTGGCCAGGAACTGCACGTCGTCCACGAGCAGGATGTCCATGTCCCGGTAGCGCTTGCGGAAGGTGTCCGCCTTGCCGTCCCGGATGGAGTTGATGAACTCGTTGGTGAACTCCTCCGAGGACACGTACCGCACCCGGGTACCCGGGAAGAGGCTGCGCGAGTAGTGCCCGATGGCGTGCAGCAGGTGGGTCTTGCCCAGCCCGGACTCGCCGTAGATGAAGAGCGGGTTGTACGCCTTGGCCGGGGCCTCGGCGACCGCCACCGCCGCCGCGTGCGCGAAGCGGTTGCTCGCGCCGATGACGAAGGTGTCGAACAGGTACTTGGGGTTCAGCCGGGCGGCCGGCTCGTCCTTGCGGCTGCCGCCGGCCGGGGGCGCGCCGGGCGGGGCGGGCACGCCGGGGACCGCCGGGCGGTCGGTGGCGCGCTCGGCGGGGGCCTTCTCGCCGCCGCGGGCGGCCGGGCGGGCCCCGGGGGAACGGCGGCCGGAGGCGGTCCGCGGGTGCTCGCCCGGGCCGGGGCCGTAGGCGCCGCCGAAGAGGTCGCCCTGGGTGGTCGAGGGCGGCGCCGGGACGGGGCGGTGCGGCCGGGGGGCCGGCTCCTCGGGCTCGCGGTAGGCCGGCGGCTGTTCCTGGTAGCCGGGCCAGGCCGGGGCGCCGGTCGGGCCACCGTACGGCGCGGGGGGCTGCTCGTAGCCGCCGTGGTCGTAGGGGTGGCGCTCGTAGTCCTGCTCGTAGGCCTGCGGGTAGGACGGGCCGCCGTAGCCGCCGGCGTCCGGCTCGGACGGGCTCGGGTACGGCTCGGCCGGGGCCTGCGGCGCGGGGGTGGTCGGCACGGCGTTGGCGTCGACCATCACGGCGATCCGCACCGGGCGGGCCAGCTCGCGGGAGAGCAGCTCGGTCAGCTGCGGCAGCAGCCGGCCCTCCAGCACCTGCTTGGCCCGCTCGTTGGGGGCCGCCAGCAGGGCGGTGTCGTGCATCATCCACATGGGCTGGGTGCGCTGCACCCACTGCTTGTCCATCTCCCCGATGTCCGGGTCGCCGACCAGCCGCTCGACGACTCTCGCCCAGACCGGGACGAGGTCGCTGTTGACATCAGCCACTGGTGCACGCTTTCCGATGAACAAACCAGACAAGTCCTGCAACGGTAGTCAGCGAACAGAGCCGGATCAAGTCGTTGTCCACAGGCTGTGGGTAAACGGCCTCCAGGCGGCTGGTTTGACCCTCGCGCCCCGTCCCGCGTACCGTAACCAGGTCGAGTTGTCGATGGCCGCTGCCGCATGTCCGCGGGTCCACCCGCTCCATAAGGCGCGCAGCACGGGCGCCGTGGATTGCCTCAAACCCCAGCCGAACTGGGGAGATGGGCCGGATTTCCGAAACAGGGGAGATCACGCGGACGCACGGTGACGGCCAAGCGACTCCCCGTCATCCTACGATTCACCTCAGGAGCCCCCGAGTGAGCAAGCGCACCTTCCAGCCGAACAACCGTCGCCGCGCGAAGACCCACGGCTTCCGGCTGCGGATGCGTACCCGCGCCGGCCGCGCCATCCTGGCTGCCCGCCGTGGCAAGGGCCGCGCCAGCCTTTCCGCCTGATCCGCACCAGAGTCTGCTGTGCTGCCCTCCGAGAATCGGCTGCGGCGGCGCCAGGACTTCGCGACCGCGGTGAAACGCGGTCGCCGGGCCGGTAGGCCCCTGCTGGTCGTCCATCTCGCCAGAGAGGACGCCCCCGGGGACCGCACCGACCGGACCAGCGACACCCGCCCGCACGTCGCCGAGGGGACTCCTTCGGCGCGTGCGGGTTTCGTCGTGAGCAAGGCTGTCGGCCCGGCGGTCACCCGCAACCTGGTCAAGCGCAGGTTGCGCCATCTCGTGCGTGATCGTCTGTCCCGGCTCCCCGCCGGTAGCCTGATAGTGGTGCGTGCGCTGCCCCCGGCCGCGTCCGCCTCGTGTCAGGACCTTGAACGCGACCTGGACGCGGCGCTCAAGCGGTTGCTCAAGGCCGAGCACGCCGCCTCGGCGCCGACGGGAGCAGGGCGATGAAGTACCTGCTGATGGGTCTGATCAGGGTCTACCAGTGGACCATCAGCCCACTGCTCGGTCCGGTGTGCCGCTACTACCCGTCCTGCTCGCACTACGGCTTCGAGGCCGTGCGCACGCATGGGGCGGTGAAGGGCGGGGCGCTGACCGCGTGGCGCATCCTGCGCTGCAATCCGTGGACTCCCGGCGGGGTCGATCATGTCCCGCCGCGCAAGCATCCGGTGTGGCACCGCCGGCTGCGGGACCGGCTGAAGGGCCGGTCCGCCGCCGAACAGCCGGTGATCACGCCCCCCGCCGGTCCGGACCCCGAGGGCCCGGCGACCATTGGCCCCATGGGGCCAATCCCAATGTCCAAGGAGCCTGACCGGTGACCTTCTCCTTCCTCAACCCCCTGTACACAGCGGTGTCCTGGATCATCGTCCAGTTCCACTCGCTGTACAGCCACGTATTCGACCCGAACGGTGGCTGGGCCTGGGGTCTGGCCATCGCCTCGATGGTGGTCGTCATCCGGATCTGCCTGATCCCGCTCTTCGTGAAGCAGATCAAGGCGACCCGGGCCATGCAGGCGATCCAGCCGAAGATGAAGGCCATCCAGGAGCGGTACAAGAACGACCGCCAGCGCCAGTCCGAAGAGATGATGAAGCTGTACAAGGAGGCGGGTACCAACCCGTTCTCCAGCTGCCTTCCCATCCTCGTGCAGGCGCCGTTCTTCACCGCGCTCTACGGCGTGCTCGCCAAGGTCGCCGACGGCAAGCCGATCGGCGTGATCGACGGCACCCTGCTGGACAGCGCGCAGCAGGCCCACATCTTCGGTGCGCCGCTCTCGGCGACCTTCGTCGGCAGCAGCGACGTCAGCGTCAAGATCGTCGTCGCGGTGATGATCATCCTGATGTCGCTGTCGCAGTTCATCACCCAGCGCCAGCTGATGACGAAGAACGTCGACCTCACCGTGAAGACGCCGTTCATGCAGCAGCAGAAGATGCTGATGTACGTCTTCCCGATCATGTTCGCCGTGATGGGCATCAACTTCCCGGTCGGTGTCCTGGTCTACTGGCTGACCACCAACGTCTGGTCGATGGGCCAGCAGCTGATCGTCATCCGCAACAACCCGACGCCGGGCAGCAAGGCCTGGGACGAGCGCCAGGCCCGGCTGAAGAAGACCGGCCGGCTGAACCCGGACGGCTCGGTCATCAAGGGCCCGCTGTTCGGCCTGCTCCCCGCGAAGAAGTCGGCCGCCACCGCCGAGGCCGTGGTCGAGGAGTCGGTGCAGGCGCGCCGGCAGCAGCCGCGCAAGCAGACCAAGTCGCAGCGCCAGCACGGCGGCGCCCAGCCGGCGAGCCTGACCAAGGACGCCCCGGCCGAGCAGCCCGCCGACGCCGTCCCCGCCGAGCCCGCCGGGAGCGGCACCTCCGGCGGCACCGGTGCGGCCAAGCAGACCGCGGCGCGTCCGGCGGGTGCCAAGTCGGGTGCGGCCCGCCAGCAGGGCGGCCGGCAGCAGCCCAAGCGTGGCGGTCAGCGGCCGAAGAAGAAGTGACCGGTCCGCTCCGGACCGGCCCCGCGGCCCCCTGAACCTCGTTACCGGCCCACCACCCGGGCCCATCTCCGAAGGAGTCCATCAGTGACGGAAGGCATCACCTCCGCCGTCGAGGCCGAGGCCGCCGCCAGCGCCGACGAGAGCCTCGTCGCCCGCCTGGAGCAGGAGGGCGACATCGCGGCGGACTACCTGGAGGGTCTGCTCGACATCGCCGATCTCGACGGTGACATCGACATGGACGTCGAGGGCGACCGCGCCCTGGTCTCCATCGTCAGCGACGGCAACGACCGCTCCCTGCAGCGGCTGGTCGGCCAGGACGGCGAGGTGCTGGAGGCCCTGCAGGAGCTGACCCGGTTGGCCGTCCACCGGGAGACCGGCGAGCGCAGCCGCCTCATGCTGGACATCGCCGGGTTCCGGGCTCGCAAGCGCTCGGAGCTGGCGACCATCGGCGCCCAGGCCGCCGAGCAGGTGAAGAGCTCGGGGGAGCAGGTCAAGCTGCGCCCGATGACCCCGTTCGAGCGCAAGGTCGTCCACGACGCGGTGGCCGCGGCCGGTCTGCGCAGCGAGTCGGAGGGCGAGGAGCCCCAGCGGTGCGTGGTCGTGCTGCCGGCCTGACGGCAGGGTGACCGCCGGCGGCTTCGGCGGTCGGCATGCGACATGAGGACCCGACCCCGTCCGCCACGCGCGGGCGGGGTCGTCGTCCCTTCGCGGGCGGTGGCCCGGGAAGAGTTGTTTCACGTGAAACGGTGCAGGAGCGGGTCGGTGGATCCGGGGAGCGGAGAGTTCGAGATGGACACGGAGAGCGCGCCTGCCGGCGGGTCGGAGACCGGCGCCGGGGGGCCGGGGGCCGGGGACGCGGCCGGTGGCGGGCGTCCGCCGGTCGAGCCGCCGCCCGCGCCGCCGGCCGTGGCCCGGGAGGTCTTCGGCGAGCGGTTCGACGCCGCGGTCCGTTACACCGAGCTGCTGGCCACCTCGGGGGTGACCCGGGGGCTGATCGGTCCGCGCGAGGTGCCCCGGCTCTGGGACCGCCACGTGCTGAACTGCGCCGTCCTCGCCGAGCTGCTGCCGGGCGGGACGACGCTCTGCGACGTCGGCTCCGGGGCCGGCCTGCCCGGCATCCCGGTGGCACTGGCGCGGCCGGACGTCTCGGTGACGCTGCTGGAGCCGCTGCTGCGCCGCACCACCTTCCTGGAGGAGGTGGTCCGCGAGCTGGGGCTGGAGAACGTCACCGTGCTCCGCGGCCGCGCCGAGGAGATGGTCGGCAAGCTGGCGGTGGACGTGGTGACCGCGCGGGCGGTGGCGCCGATGGAGCGGCTGGCCGGCTGGGGGCTGCCGCTGCTGCGGCCGCACGGCCAGATGCTGGCGCTCAAGGGCGACAGCGCCGAGCAGGAGCTGGCCGACTCCCGGGCCGGGCTGGCGAAGCTCGGTGCGGTGGAGTGGTCGGTGATCGCGGTCGGCGAGGGCACCCTGGAGACCTCGACCCGGGTGGTCCAGGTCAAGGTGGGCGAGAGCCCGGGCGGTGTGAAGGCGGCGACCCGCCGGGCCAAGGCCGCGGCCAGGGCCGGCCGGGCGGGCAGCCCGGCGCGCGGCGGCGACCGGGGCCGCAGCCCCCGGCGGCGCGGCCGCTGAGCCGGACGTGGTGCCCGGCACGGGCGGGTCGGTCCTCGGACCGACCCGCCCGTGGCGCTTCCGCGGCCGCCCGAGGGGGCGGAGCGGGGCGGGACCGGGGTCGGCGGCGTTCGGGTGACGGCTGGGAGGACGGCAGGACGACATCGGAACACCGGAGTGTCGCATCGTCAGAATTCCGACATTGCGGGCATGGTGTTTCACGTGAAACGTCGCTCTCTCCTCTCGGGAATCCTCTCGCGCAGCCGGGCGGCGACTGTTGCCGCTCCGGTTTCACGTGAAACACTGAGCCCCATGCAGGACTCGGAGACCATCGACCAGATCGATGACACGCCCATCGCGCGTGCTGCCCAGGCTGCGGTCCAGGCCATCGGCCGAGCGGGCGAAGGACTGCCCCGGCCCGCTGCCACCCGGGTGATGGTGGTGGCCAACCAGAAGGGCGGGGTGGGCAAGACCACCACCACCGTCAACCTCGCCGCCTCGCTGGCCATGCACGGCCTGCGCGTCCTGGTGATCGACCTCGACCCGCAGGGCAACGCCTCGACCGCGCTCGGCATCGACCACCACGCCGAGGTGCCCTCGATCTACGACGTCCTGGTGGAGGGCAAGCCGCTGGCCGACGTGGTGCAGCCGGTGGTCGAGGTCGAGGGGCTGTTCTGCGTCCCCGCCACCATCGACCTGGCCGGCGCCGAGATCGAGCTGGTGTCGCTGGTGGCCCGGGAGAGCCGGCTGCAGCGCGCCATCGCCGCCTACGAGCAGCCGCTGGACTACATCCTGATCGACTGTCCGCCCTCGCTGGGCCTGTTGACGGTCAACGCCCTGGTCGCCGGCCAGGAGGTGCTGATCCCGATCCAGTGCGAGTACTACGCGCTGGAGGGCCTCGGCCAGCTGCTGCGCAACGTCGAGCTGGTCCGGGCGCACCTCAACCAGGCACTGCACGTCTCCACCATCCTGCTCACCATGTACGACGCCCGGACCAGGCTGGCCGCCCAGGTGGCCGAGGAGGTCCGGACGCACTTCCAGCAGGAGGTCCTGCACACCGCGATCCCGCGCTCGGTCCGCATCTCGGAGGCGCCCAGCTACGGTCAGACGGTGCTCACCTACGACCCGGGCTCCACCGGCGCGCTCTCCTACCTGGAGGCCGCTCGGGAGCTGGCGCTGCGGGCGGTGTCCGCGGGGGCCGGAGGCTCGTTGGTGGGGCAGCAGCGGGACGGTTCGGGGCAGGGCGCCCCGGGGGCACAGCACGGTACGACGGAGGGCAATCGGTGAGTGGTCGCAGGGGTCTTGGACGAGGGCTCGGGGCGCTGATCGGCCCCGCCGCCCCGGCGGGCGGTGGAGCCGGGACCGGCGCCGCGGCGCAGCCGGTGGCGGCCCCGGTGGCCTCGCCCGGGGCGGTCTCGCCGACCGCGGTGCCGGTGCTGCCGTCCGGCCGGGGGACGCTGGCGGCCAAGGCGGCCGCGGAGAGCCTTCGGGAGCAGGCCGCCGAGGCGGAGCTCGCGCGGATGGATGGTGCCTACTTCGCCGAGCTGCCGCTGGACGCGATCACCCCGAACCCGCGCCAGCCGCGCGAGGTGTTCGACGAGGACAAGCTGGCCGAGCTGGTCGCCTCGATCAAGGAGGTGGGCCTGCTCCAGCCGGTGGTGGTGCGCCAGGCGGCGCCGGGCCGCTTCGAGCTCATCATGGGCGAGCGGCGCTGGCGGGCCTCCCGGGAGGCCGGTCTGGAGCAGATCCCGGCGATCGTCCGGGCCACCGAGGACGACAAGCTGCTGCTGGACGCCCTGCTGGAGAACCTGCACCGGGCGGAGCTCAACCCGCTGGAGGAGGCGGCCGCCTACGACCAGCTGCTGCGGGACTTCTCCTGCACCCATGACGAGCTGGCGGACCGGATCGGGCGCTCGCGCTCGCACGTGTCCAACACCCTGCGGCTGCTGAAGCTGTCGCCGACGGTCCAGCGGCGGGTGGCCGCCGGGGTGCTGACGGCCGGCCACGCCCGGGCGCTGCTCGGGGCTCCGGACACCGAGCGGCAGGAGGAGCTGGCCAAGCGGATCATCACGGAGGGGCTCTCGGTGCGGACCACCGAGGAGATCGTCGCGCTGATGCAGCGCGAGGAGAAGCCCAAGCGGCCGGCTCCCAAGGCGGGCAAGATCCTTTCGCCGGCCTTCAACGATCTGGCGAGCCGGCTCTCCGACCGCTTCGAGACCCGGGTGAAGGTCGAGGTCTCGCAGCGGGGCGGGAAGCTCGGCAAGGGCAAGGTCGTCCTGGAGTTCGGCTCGGTGGAGGACCTCAACCGGATCCTGGACAGCATGGCGCCCGGCGACGACGGGCTGCGGCTGTCGCAGGGCTGAGCCGGTCCGGCACGGCGGTGCCGATGGGTGCATGGTTCGCGTGAGCGCTGTTTCACGTGAAACATGCACCCGTCGTCGTTCGGGGGGAATGCTCGACTGTGGAGTGGACGAGGAGGTGCGGGGCATGGGACGCCGGATCGTTCCGCTGACGCTGGACAACCTCGCGGACCTGCCGTCGACCTGCCGTTCCTGCGTGTTCTGGGAGCTGGACCCGGTCAGTGGCCGGGCGGCGGTCGAGTCCGGCAAGCCCGAGCTGGAGAAGGAGGGGTGGATCTCCGCCGTGCTGCTGGAGTGGGGCTCCTGCGGCCGGGTGGTCTACGTGGACGACCGGCCGGCGGGCTTCGTGCTCTACGCCCCGCCCGCGTACGTGCCGCGGGCGCAGTCCTTCCCGACCAGTCCGGTCTCCTCGGACGCCGTCCAGCTGATGGTCAGCCGGGTGCTGCCGGGCTTCCAGCGGCAGGGGATCGGGCGGGTGCTGGTGCAGACGGTGGCCAAGGACCTGCTGGGCCGGGGCTTCCGGGCGATCGAGGCGTTCGGGGCGGTGGGCCGGCAGCCGGTCAGCTGTGTGCTGCCGGCCGAGCACCTGCTGGCGGTGGGCTTCAAGACGGTCCGCCCGCACCACCGCTATCCGCGGCTGCGGCTGGAGGCGCGGACCACGCTCTCCTGGCGCGGGGACGTCGAGGGGGCGCTGGAGCGGCTGCTGGGCGGCGGGCGGAAGGAGCCGGCGCTGCGGCCGTTCTGAGCGCCGCGCGGTGCCGTGCAGCGCCGTGCCGGGGTGTCGCCGGGCGCCGGCGATGCCGGCCGGAGCCGGAAGGGGCGGGAAACGGAAGAGGGCGGGGCTCCCGGTGGGGAGCCCCGCCCTCGTGGCGTTCCGGAGGAACGGCCTCAGATCAGGCCGTCCAGCTCGCGCAGCAGCGCGGCCTTCGGACGGGCACCGGTGATCTGCTTCACCGGCTCGCCGTTCTTGTAGAGGATCAGGGTCGGGATGGAGATGACGTTGTACGCCGCGGCGGTCTGCTGGTTGGCGTCGACGTCGAGCTTGGCGATGGTGAGCTTGTCGCCGTGCTCGGCCGCGATCTCCTCCAGGACCGGGGCCACCTGGCGGCACGGGCCGCACCATTCGGCCCAGAAGTCGACGAGGACGGGCTTGTCGCTCTTGAGGACGTCGGCATCGAACGTCTTGTCGGTCACGGTGGTGGTGGCGCCGGCCACGGTCACTCCTAAGGGTCAAGCGGGAGAAGGGCTGCCAGGTCTACAACACCGCGCGGGGCGGTTCTGTTTCGGCCCGGCGGGGTGGGCGGGTTCACGTTTCACGTGGAACACGCCCACCTGGACGGAGAGGTCGGTGGGGTCGGGGGTCAGACCGCGACGGTGGCGGCCTGGGCCTCCAGGTCGGCCAGCGAGGCCAGGTAGCGCTCGGCGTCCAGGGCGGCGGAGCAGCCGGTGCCGGCGGCGGTGATGGCCTGGCGGTAGGTGTGGTCGACGACGTCGCCGGCGCCGAAGACACCCGGGATGTTGGTGCGGGTGGAGGGGGCCTCGACCTTGAGGTAGCCCTCGGCGTCGAGGTCCAGCTGGCCCTTGAAGAGCTCGGTGCGCGGGTCGTGGCCGATGGCGATGAACAGGCCGGTGACCGGGAGCTCGCGGGTCTCGCCGGTGGTGGTGTCGCGCAGGGTGACGCCGGTCAGCTTCGGGTCGCCGTGGATGGACTCGACCGCGCTGTCCCACTCGAAGCTGATCTTCTCGTCGGCGAAGGCGCGCTCCTGCATCGCCTTGGAGGCGCGCAGGGTGTCCCGGCGGTGGATGACCTTGACGCTCCGGGCGAAGCGGGAGAGGAAGGTCGCCTCCTCCAGGGCGGTGTCGCCGCCGCCGACCACCGCGATGTCCTGGTCGCGGAAGAAGAAGCCGTCGCACGTGGCGCACCAGGAGACGCCGCGGCCGGACAGCTTGTCCTCGTTCGGCAGGTCCAGCTTGCGGTGCTGGGAGCCGGTGGTGACGATCACGGCGCGGGCCTTGTGGACGTTGCCCTCGGAGTCGGTGACGGTCTTGACGTCGCCGGTGAGGTCGACGGCGACGATGTCGTCGGGGACCAGCTCGGCGCCGAACCGCTCGGCCTGCGCCCGCATGTTGTCCATCAGCTCGGGGCCCATGATGCCGTCCCGGAAGCCGGGGAAGTTCTCGACCTCGGTGGTGTTCATCAGGGCGCCGCCAGCGGTGACGGCGCCCTCGAAGACCAGCGGCTTGAGGGAGGCACGAGCCGTGTAGAGAGCGGCCGTGTACCCGGCCGGGCCGGAACCGATGATGATCACGTTACGGACGTCGCTCACTGCATCTCCTGGTTCGCATCGCGACCCGCGTTTGCTGCGGGGAGGGCGGTCCTGCTCCGCCGCCCGGGACAACGACTGACCAGTGTCTCGCATTCCCAGGAGGATCAGTACCAGGCGCCCGCACTCTGGGAGTGTCGTGCGGCCGGTGGCATGGATCGCACGGGAACCATCGGTCAGCCGGCCGGGACGGTGCGGTGCAGCAGCAGCCCGCAGCCGGGCGAGCGGAGGTAGACGTCGAGCTGGTCGGAGCGGCCGGGCAGGGCGTACACGAGGAGCTCGGCCGGGGCGCCGGCCCAGCTGCCCCGGCCGGTGGCCAGCAGGGCGGCGGTGCTGGGCGGTGGGCAGGCCGGGGTGGAGCGGCCGCCGCCGGTCAGGCCCTGGCCGCCCTCGGCGGGAGGGACGGCGGTCGCCCCGGCACCGGCGGAGGGCTTGGCGGGATGCTCCGGCCGTTCGGTGGCCGTTTCCGCGAGCAGCTGCCGGACCTGGGCGGCGAGCTCCTCCTCGCGGTAGACGGTGCCGCCGGGGGCCTGGTCGGCCTTGCTGCCGTCGCCGGTGCCCGGCGTCGGGCTCGGGGCGCTCGGGGCCGCCGAGGCGGCGGCGCGGACCCCGGCCGCGTCGACGGTGGCGCTGAGGTCGTGGCGGGGGGAGGAGGACAGCGAGAGGAAGGCGCCGCCGATGCCGAGGGCGAGCAGCGCGGCGGCCGAGCCGAGCAGCAGCGCCCGGCGGCGGCGCCCACGGGCGGCGCGGCCCGGTCCGGTGGCGGCGGAGGGCCCGGCCGGCGGAGCGGTCGGCGCGGACGGCCGGGGGGACGGCACGGCGGACGGCGGGGACGGCACCGGCGGAGCGGACGGCACCGCGGCGGGCGCCGCGCCGTCCTCCCGGGCCGCGGCCGCGAGGGCGGCGTCGATCCGGGCGGCGACGTCGGCGGGCATGGCCGGGGGCTCGTCCGCGGCGAGCAGTGCCCGCACCTCGGCGAGCGCGTCGGCGGTCTCCCGGCAGTCGGCGCAGCCGTCCAGGTGCCGGCGCAGCGCGTCGGCGTCGGCGGGAGGGAGCAGGTCCTCGGCGAGGTCGGCCAGCTCGTCGGCCTCGGGGTGCGGGCCCGCGGCGTGGTCGGGGGAGGAGAGGGGCGCCGTCATCGCGTGCTCGCGTCTCCTTCCAGAATCGGCCGGGCTGGATCCGGGGCTGTCCCTGTGACGGTCCGGGGCCCCGGTGGGTTCCCGGACGGGTGGGCGCCCGGCCGACGGGGGGGGGGTGTTCGGTTCAAAACCCCCCCCCCCGGGCGGGGGGGGCCGCGCCGGGGGGCGG